>NZ_JBIVXV010000002.1:238394-238922 GCF_044769385.1 Streptomyces sp. NPDC090445
TCCCAGGCCGAGATCGGGAACCGGCAGGGCGCACTCACCACCATCACCGAAGCCGTCACCATCCGCCGCGCCCTCGCAGTCGACAACCCAGCCGCCCACCTCCCCGACCTCGCCGCCGCCCTCAACAACCTCGCCGCATCCCAGGCCGAGACCGGGAACCGGCAGGACGCACTCACCACCATCACCGAAGCCGTCACCATCCGCCGCGCCCTCGCAGTCGACAACCCAGCCGCCCACCTCCCCAACCTCGCCATGTCCCTCAACAACCTCGCCAACCGTCAGGCCGAGACCGGAGACCGACAGGACGCACTCACCACCATCACCGAAGCCGTCACCATCCGCCGCACCCTCGCAGCCGACAACCCAGCCGCCCACCTCCCCAACCTCGCCATGTCCCTCAACAACCTCGCCAACCGTCAGGCCGAGACCGGGAACCGACAGGACGCACTCACCACCATCACCGAAGCCGTCACCATCCGCCGCACCCTCGCAGCCGACAACCCAGCCGCCCACCTCCCCAACCTCGCC
>NZ_JBIVXV010000002.1:239020-292766 GCF_044769385.1 Streptomyces sp. NPDC090445
CCATGTCCCTCAACAACCTCGCGCGCATGGCAACAACGCAGGACGCCTTGATCGCCTATGCCGCAGCGGAAAGGGACCTCGCGGTACATCTGGATGCGGCCCGTTACATCGCGGTCCAGCGGGCGGGGCTGGAAATCGCTCGCGCGGACGCCAATTCCGGCCTCCGGACGCTCATCTCCATCGCAGGCTGTCGGACGTCAGACACTCAAGTTGATCTTGCCGCTTTCCATGCCCGGCAAAGCCTCCGCCTCTACATCCAGGCAGACGACTCACACGTATCCCAGGTCAGCACTCTGTGGCGTGATACGGCTGGCTCCGAGCCCCCGCCCTGGCTGATGCTCCCCCAAGACGCACTGGACCTGGCCGTCGAATGGATCAACCGCCCCAGCTGGGCTGCATCCCGTGCCTTCTGGGACGACCATGCCGAAGACCTCCGGTCGCCCGAGACCGCGTTGGCCCTGGAGGAGCTCGCCCTGGTGAGTGAGGCGGCTGAGGAGCACCTCCGGATCGCGTGCAAGGCGGAGGACACCGATCCAGACGACGCCTTCCGCCCCTACATCACCGGCGAACTCCTCAACACTTGGGCCGGACTTTCCACCTGGGAAGAGTCCGAGACCTTCCTCACCGATCACGCGGCGGCGCTCCTCCACGACCAGGCCCTTACGCTGCTCGCATCCGACCTGGAAACGGCGCAGTCGGCCGTGCACTTCGCGCTGAGCACCCTTGCCCGCGCTGACGGGATCCCGACCGCCTTCCGGTACGTCGAGGACCGGCCTGCCGTGCACGAGCGGCTCCGGCAGGTCATGGCCGACCCCGGCCTGGATCCTGATCTGTTGCACGCGCTCGCCTTGCTGGAGCGCTTCGTCTACCAGGACCACTTCACCGGCACGGCCCACCTCGCCCTCGCCTCTGCCCTGGCCGGCTCCCCGCCCGCCCCTGTCACCTGGCCCCCCGCCGAGCCCGCCGACCGGGATCGGGTGATCTCCGAGATCGCGACGCTGATCGGGCGGCACCCCCAACATGCACCCGCCCTGAGCAGCCTGATCCAGCAGATCCTCGCCGCGGCAGCGGACGGAGCCGTAGACCCCCCGGACCGGACAGCCCCTGCATGACCACGCCCGCCCCCTCCCCCGCCCGCATCCTCGTGGTCCAGGCCTCCTCTCCCCGGATCCCCGCGGCCCCCGATGCCGGGGCCGAGTTCCGGGAGATCCGGCTCAGCGTCGACGGGGGCCGGTACCGGGATGCGGTGGTGTTGGAGGCGTTGCAGGCGGCGCGGCTGCCCGACGTGACCGCGCGGCTGATCCGGGAGGTGCCTGCGGTGCTGCACTTCTCGGCGCGGGGGACGCCGGACGGGGGTGGGCTGCGGTTCCTCACGGAGGACGGGGGTGATGCGCCGGTGCGGGACCGGGGGCTGGCGAAGCTGTTGTGCGAGTTCGTCGGGGACGGGCTGCGGGTGGTGGTGCTGAACGCCTGCTGGACGTCGGAGCTGGCGGGGATGCTGGTGGAGGCGGTGCCGTGTGTGATCGGGACGGCGGGGCCGATCCGGGACGGGGAGTGCCGTACGTATTCCCGGACGCTCTACAGTTCGCTCGCCCACGGCCGGTCCGTCGGCCAGTCCCACCGGATCGCGGTGCACGAGGCCGAGGCCTGCGGCGCGGATGCCGCGTTCCTGCCCGCTCTGGTGTCCTCCCCCGCCACGATCCCGGATGCGGTGTACCTGATCGGCCCGGAGTTCCGGTCGCCGCCGGTGCGGACTCCGGTCAAGCCGCTTGGGGGTGCGCCGACATGGCTGCGGTTCGCGCGGAAGCGGCGGCTGTAACCAGCCTCACCCGGCGGCCCTGTGCACGGACGCTCCCCGTCGGGCTACTGCGCCGTATTGTCTACGCATCAGAGCTGTGCATGCCCCTACAGGAGATGAAGCCCCGATGATCACCCCACCCGTCGTGCACTCGCTGCGCGAGCAGATCCGCGAGCACATCGTGGAGGGGATCGTCAGCGGGCGCTGGAAGCCCGGCGAGCGGATCGTGGAGCGGCGGATCGCCGTCGAGCTGGAGGTCAGCCAGACGCCGGTGCGGGAGGCGCTGCGCGAGCTGGAGACGCTGCGGCTGATCGAGTCGGCGCCGAACAAGGGTGTCCGCGTGCGCAATCTCACGGCGGCGGACCTGGAGGAGATCTACCCGGTTCGGGCCGGCCTGGAGCAGATCGCGGCGGAGCTGGCCGCGCCGAGGCTGGCGGTGGACTGTTCGGCGCTGGAGCCGCATGTCGCGGCGCTGTGGGAGGCCGACCGGGCGTCGGACGGCACGGCGCAGGTGCGGCACACGGTCGGGTTCCACCGGGAGATGGTGCGGGCGGCGGGGAACAGCGTGCTGCTGCACACCTGGGAGGGTCTGGGCATCGAGGTGTTCACGGCGTTGTCGATCCGCTGGCTGGGGACGGTGCAGAAGTCGTACGCGGAGGAGCACGCGGCGCTCGTCGAGGCCTTCCGCAATCAGGATCCGGACATCGGGGTGCTGGTGAAGCGGCACGTTCTGGGGTGTGCGCCCCGCGCCTGACCTTCCCGACCGTCGCCCTTTTCGTACCGATTTACCCGGCACGCGGTGTCTGATCTGATGGCACCGCGTGCCGACTTTTCGTTGATGTGCCGTAACTTGGACGCAATCGTTTGATCGATCATCGATCAGGGATTTACAGTCTTCGCGGGCCCCACCGGGTCCGCCTGCCCTGTCCTGCCCGTCAGGGTTCTTCTTCACCACCTCTCCTTTGTCCGGAAGGCGGCGCACACCGATGTCCGACCCCGTAGGAAAGCTTCCGAGCGAGCTCGACCAGCTCCCGGACCGCGACACCGAAGAGACCGCCGAATGGGCGGCCTCGCTCGACGCCGTCGCCAAGGCCGCCGGTACGCGCCGCGCCGAATACCTGCTCCGCCGCACCCTCCAGCACGCCGAGGCCGCCGGCCTGGCCCTGCCGAAGCTGCTGGAGACGGACTACGTCAACACCATCCCCACCTCCGCCGAGCCGGCCTTCCCCGGTGACGAGGAGATGGAGGCCCGCATCACCGCGTGGAACCGCTGGAACGCGGCCGCCATGGTGACCCGCGGCGCGAAGTACGGCGTCGGCGGCCACATCGCCACCTTCGCCTCGGCGGCCTGGCTCTACGAGACCGGCTTCCAGCACTTCTTCCGCGGCAAGGAGACCGACGGCTCGGGCGACCAGATCTACGTCCAGGGCCACGCCTCCCCCGGCATCTACGCCCGCGCCTTCCTCGACGGGCGCATCTCCGAGCAGCAGCTCGACAACTTCCGCCAGGAGTCCGGCGGCAACGGCCTGCCCTCCTACCCGCACCCGCGGCGCCTGCCCTGGCTGTGGGAGTTCCCCACCGTCTCCATGGGCCTCGGCCCGCTGTCCGCGATCTACCAGGCGCGGTTCAACCGCTACCTGGAGAACCGCAAGATCAAGGACACCTCCAACTCGCACGTCTGGGCCTTCCTCGGCGACGGCGAGATGGACGAGCCCGAGTCGACGGCGGCCCTGGCCCTCGCGGCCCGCGAGGGTCTCGACAACCTGACCTTCGTCATCAACTGCAACCTGCAGCGCCTCGACGGCCCGGTCCGCGCCAACTTCCGCGTGGTCCAGGAGCTGGAGGGCGCCTTCCGCGGCGCCGGCTGGAACGTCGTCAAGACCCTGTGGGGCTCCGCCTGGGACGAGCTGTTCCAGCTCGACACCACGGGCGCCCTGGTCCGCCGCCTCCGCGAGACCCCGGACGCGCAGTTCCAGACGTACGCCACCCGTGACGCGGCCTACATCCGCGAGCACTTCTTCGGCGGCGACCCGTCCCTCGTGGCCCTCGGCGGCCTGCTGTCCGACGCGAAGATCTCCGAGTGCTTCCACACCTCGCGCGGCGGCCACGAGCCCCGCAAGGTCTACGCCGCGTACAAGGCCGCCCTGGAGCACAAGGGCGCGCCGACGGTCATCCTGGCGCAGACCGTCAAGGGCTACACGCTGGGTGCCGGGTTCGAGTCGAAGAACGCGAACCACCAGATGAAGAAGCTGACGATCGACGAGTTCAAGGGCATGCGCGACCTGCTCGGACTCCCGATCCCGGACAGCGCCTTCGCCGACGGCGTGGTTCCGTACGGCCACCCGGGCGCCGACTCCCCCGAGGTCCGCTACCTGCACGAGCGCCGCGCGGCCCTCGGCGGCCCCGCCCCGGCCCGCAAGGTCCACCACGTGGCCCTGCCGCAGCCGGCCGACAAGTCGTACGCCCCGCTGCTCAAGGGTTCCGGCAAGCAGGAGATGGCCACCACCATGGCCTTCGTCCGCCTGGTCAAGGACCTGATGCGGGACAAGGAGACCGGCCGCCGCTGGGTGCCGATCGTCCCCGACGAGGCCCGCACCTTCGGTATGGAGTCCCTCTTCCCGTCGGCCGGCATCTACTCGCCGCTGGGCCAGACGTACGAGCCGGTCGACCGCGACCAGCTGATGTACTACAAGGAGGCCAAGGACGGCCAGATCCTCAACGAGGGGATCACCGAGGCCGGCGCCATGGCCGACTTCATCGCCGCCGCCACGTCGTACGCGACGCACGGCGAGACGATGATCCCGTTCTACATCTTCTACTCGATGTTCGGCTGGCAGCGCACGGGCGACCAGATGTGGCAGCTCGCCGACCAGCTCGGCAAGGGCTTCATCGTCGGCGCCACGGCCGGCCGCACCACCCTGACCGGTGAGGGCCTGCAGCACGCCGACGGCCACTCGCACCTGATCGCGGCCACCAACCCGGCCTCGCTCAACTACGACCCGGCCTTCGCGTACGAGATCGCGGTGATCGTCAAGGACGGTCTGGAGCGCATGTACGGGGAGAACCCGGAGGACGTCTTCTACTACCTGACGGTCTACAACGAGCCGAAGCCGCAGCCGGCCATGCCCGAGGGTGTCGAGGAAGGCATCGTCAAGGGCCTGTACCGGTTCAACACGGCCGCCGCCCTGGGCGAGGCCGCCCCGGCCTCGGACGCCCCGAAGATCCAGCTGATGGCCTCGGGTACGGCCATCCACTGGATCCTGGAGGCCCAGCAGCTGCTGGCCGCCGACTGGAACGTGGCCGCCGACGTGTGGTCCGCCACCTCCTGGGGCGAGCTGCGCCGCGACGCGCTGGAGGCCGACGAGGCCCTGCTGCGCGGCGAGGAGCGCACCCCGTACGTCACCCGTGTGCTGGAGGGCGCCCCGGGCCCGGTGCTCGCCGTCTCCGACTGGATGCGCCAGGTCCCGGACCAGATCAGCCAGTGGGTCCCGCAGGACTACACCTCGCTGGGCACGGACGGCTTCGGCCTCTCCGACACCCGTGCGGGCGCCCGCCGCCACTTCGGCGTCGACGCGCAGTCCATCGTGGTCGCCGCCTTGGCCCAGCTCGCCCGCCGCGGCGAGGTGCCGGCGTCCTCCGTCAAGGAGGCCCGCGAGCGCTACGGCCTGTAGGCCGTACCGTCTGCCGTGACCGAAGGCGGCCCGTCCCCGGAAGGGGAGGGGCCGCCTTCGGCGTTCCTCGGTGTTCTTCTGCGCGTACTGTCGGATTCTCGCGGTGGCGGACTCACGGCGGACCCGTGATGCTGAAGCGGTGATGGACGAGACGGAGTTCTGGGAGATCGTCGACAACACCCGGGTGGCCGCCGAGGGCGACCCGGTGGAACACGCCGACCTGCTCGTGGAGCGGCTGGCGCAGCTCGATCCGGACTCCGTCCTGGATTTCGCCCGGCATTTCGAGTCCCGGTACAACCGGGCGTACACCTGGGACCTGTGGGGGGCCGCCTGGGTGCTGCTGGACGGGGCGAGCGACGACGCGTTCGACTACTTCCGGTGCTGGCTGATCGGCCAGGGGCGGGAGGCGTTCGAGGGCGCGGTCCACGACCCGGACCAGCTGGCGGAGCTCCTCGGCGAGTTCGACGAGGAGATCGACGGGGACGGCGAGGAGCTCGGGTACGCGGCCGACGAGGCGTACGAGCAGCTCACCGGCACGGTCGCGCCGGACCTCGGTGTTCCGCTCCAGCCGGCGGAGCCGGAGGGCACCCCGCTGGACTTCGAGAACGAAGCCGTGCTCGCGGAGCGCTTCCCCCGGCTGTGGGCGCGCTTCAGGCCCTGACCGGCGCGTGGGGGCGGGTCAGAAGTGGGTGCCGCCGTCGATGCGGATCTCCGTGCCGGTGATGAAGGCGCCGTCCTGCGAGGCCAGCATGGCGACGACGCCGGCGACGGTCTCGGGGCCGGCGAAGCCCTGGCCGATGGCCGGGGCGAGCTTCGCGAACAGGCTCCAGTCGGTGTCCTCGGGCAGGCCGGGGCCGGCGCCGGTCGTCATGCCGCTCTCGATGGAGCCGGGGGCGACGGCGACGAAGCGGAGGCCCTGCTTGCTGTACTCGGCTGCCAGGGCGTGCGTCATGGACTGGATGCCGCCCTTGCTGGCCGCGTACGCGGACATGTACGGGTGGGCGAACGAGGCCGAGGTGGAGCTGAAGTTCACGACGACCGGCTTGTCGCCCTCCAGCAGCGCCGGCAGCGACTCGCGGATCATCAGGAAGGTCCCGGTGAGGTTGACCGTGATGACCTTGTTCCACAGGTCGAGGCCGGTCTGGTGGGTGTGCGCGGAGCGCAGGATGCCCGCGGCGTTGACCAGCACGTCGAGCCCGCCGAGGAGCCCGACGGCGGCGGTGACCCCGGCCTGGACGGAGGCCTCGTCGGCTATGTCGAGGAGGGCGGTGGTGAGCCGGTCCTCGTGCCCGGCGGCGCGGGCCTGGTCGGCGGTCTCCTTGAGGCCGGCCTCGCTGACGTCCACGGTGTGGACGCGGCCGCCCTCGGCGAGGATGCGGTGGACGGTGGCGCGGCCGATGCCGGAGCCGCCGCCGGTGATGAGGACACGGCGTCCTTCGAAACGGTTCATGGGGCGAGCGTACCCACGCTGTGACGCGTTTTGCCAGGCCGCCAAAACGTGCAACTCATACACAACCGGAAGGGTAGGCTGCAGGCGTGAGATCCCCTCGTCCGTACTCCCCTCAGACCGGCCCCGGCGCGCAGTCGCTGACCGAGCGCCGCAAGGCCGCCACCCAGCTCGACATCGCCCGCGCCGCCTGTGCCCTGTTCGCCGAGCGCGGCCCCGACGGCACCACCGCCGAGGACATCGCACACCGCGCCGGCGTCGCCCTGCGCACGTTCTACCGCTACTTCCGCAACAAGCAGGAGGCCGTCGGCCCGCTGCTCGCGACCGGCGGCGAGCGGTGGCGCAGCGTGCTCGCGGAGGAAACCCCCGGCACCCCGCTGGGCGAGGCCCTGGAACGCGCGATCACCCGCTCCCTCGCCGACCCCCAGACCGCCGAGGAGGGCCTGGAGGTGACCCGCGGCCTGCTCCGCGCGGCGGCGGGCGACCCGGCGCTGCGCGCCGTCTGGTACCGCGTGAACCAGGACTCCGAGGAGCAGCTCGTCCCGGTGATCGCCCGCCTGGCCGGCCAGGGCGCCGACCCGCTCGGGGTCCGCCTGCTCGCCGCGGCCGCCACGGACGCGATCCGCATCGCCCTGGAGCTGTGGTCCGGCACGGACGCGCCCCGCACCGGCCCGGCCTCCCCCGCCGAACTGGCGATCCGCGCCCTACGCGACCTGACCGGCGCGATGCCCTTGCTGACCCGCCCCGCCGAGACCAGGGGATCCGCCCGGCCATCGACCTGACAACGTAGGTCGGGTGCTCTCGCGGCCAGGCGTCAGGCGGTACTCGATCAACCCGTTCAGCACCCCGACTCGCGTGAAGCCCGCCTTCGCGAGCACCCGTCCCGAGGCGGGGTTGTCGGGGTGGTGTTCGGCGCCGAGGGAGTCGAGGCCGGCGGTGGTGAAGGCGAAGGTGACGAGTTCCTTGACGGCCCTCGTCGCGTGGCCCTGCCCCCAGCGGTCCTCGCGCAGGACGTAGCTCACCCGACCGTGACCGTCGGGTCGATGGCCGAGCTTGACGACACCGGCCAGGTCTCCGGCGACGTCCACGCCGAGGATGTACTGCTCGACCGGATCGGCCGCGGCCCACTCGCGCGCACGCACCACGTATTCCTCGGCCTCCTGGGCGGTCATCGCGGAGCGCCCCAGGAACGTGGCGGCGGCCCCGCCGAAGACGCGGCGAACGGCTGGGGCATCGGCGGCTGGGAGGAACCGGAGCACGATCACGAGGCGGTGAGGAGGGCAGCCAGGTCGGTGGCGGACGGCCGGCCCTCCGGCGCCGGGGCCAGGCACGCGCGGATCACCTTCTCGGCCGCCCCGACCTTGCGGAAGACGCCCTCACCGCTGCTCTTGCCCAGTCTCTTTCGCCACGCCGCCGTGCCGCAGTGCTGAGCGATCTCGCCGTGCTCGGGGTCCATCGCGGCGACGTCGACCAGGTCGTGCATTACGCCGAGACCATGGTCAGCCTGGCCGGCCAGACGAACTCGGGCTTCATCGGCAAGAAGCTGGACGGACTTCGAGGGCGCCTTGCCCCACTCAGCGCATCGAGAACACCGCCTGAACCCCTTTCCGGAAACGGAATGGCAAAGGGTCCCGCCACCCTCCGCAGAGGCTGGCGGGACCCTTGTTTCCGCAGGTCAGGAGGGGCTTCCGGGACGCGTCGCCATGGGCGACGCCATGCCCCGGTTCCTCCCGTTTCCTAGAGGTCGAAGTACAGCTCGAACTCGTGCGGGTGCGGGCGCTGGGCGATCGGGGCGATCTCGTGGGTGCGCTTGTAGTCGATCCACGTCTCGATCAGGTCGGAGGTGAAGACACCGCCGGCGAGGAGGTACTCGTGGTCGTCCTCCAGGGCCTTGAGGACGTCCTCCAGGCTGGACGGGACCTGCGGGACGCTCGCGTGCTCGTCGGGGGCGAGCTCGTAGAGGTCCTTGTCGATCGGCTCCATCGGCTCGATCTTGTTCTTGACACCGTCGAGGCCCGCGAGCAGCAGCGCCGAGAAGGCGAGGTACGGGTTGGAGGACGGGTCCGGGGCGCGGAACTCGACGCGCTTGGCCTTCGGGTTCGAGCCCGTGATCGGGATGCGCATGGCGGCGGAGCGGTTGCGCTGCGAGTACACCAGGTTGACCGGCGCCTCGAAGCCCGGCACCAGGCGGTGGTACGAGTTCACCGTCGGGTTGGTGAAGGCGAGCAGCGACGGGGCGTGCTTGAGGATGCCGCCGATGTAGTAGCGGGCGGTGTCCGACAGGCCCGCGTAGCCGGCCTCGTCGTAGAAGAGCGGCTCGCCGCCCTGCCACAGCGACTGGTGGACGTGCATGCCCGAACCGTTGTCGCCGAAGATCGGCTTCGGCATGAAGGTCGCGGTCTTGCCGTTGCGCCAGGCGACGTTCTTCACGATGTACTTGAAGAGCATCAGGTCGTCGGCCGCGGCGAGCAGCGTGTTGAACTTGTAGTTGATCTCGGCCTGGCCGCCGGTGCCGACCTCGTGGTGCTGGCGCTCGACCTGGAGGCCCTGGGCGTCCAGTTCGAGGGAGATCTCGGCGCGCAGGTCGGCGAAGTGGTCGACCGGGGCGACCGGGAAGTAGCCGCCCTTGTAGCGGACCTTGTAACCGCGGTTGTTCTCCTCGGAGCCGGTGTTCCAGGCGCCGGCCTCGGAGTCGATGTGGTAGAAGCCCTCGTTCGCGGTGGTCGCGAAGCGCACGCTGTCGAAGATGTAGAACTCGGCCTCGGGGCCGAAGAACGCGGTGTCGGCGATGCCGGTGGAGGCGAGGTACGCCTCGGCCTTCTTCGCGATGTTGCGCGGGTCGCGGCTGTAGGCCTCGCCCGTGATCGGGTCGTGGATGAAGAAGTTGATGTTCAGCGTCTTGTCGCGGCGGAACGGGTCCAGGCGCGCGGTGCTGATGTCGGCACGCAGGGCCATGTCGGACTCGTGGATGGCCTGGAAGCCGCGGATCGAGGAACCGTCGAAGGCGAGCTCCTCCGCCGGGTCGAACGCCCGCGCCGGGATGGTGAAGTGCTGCATCACACCAGGCAGGTCGCAGAAGCGGACGTCGACGAACTTGACGTCGTTCTCCTCGATGTACTGCTTCACTTCGTCGGCGTTCTGGAACATCCAACTCCTCCTACTCCCGACCCCGGGGGAGGGACGGGTTGCATAGCTCGTGGTGCGTCAGTGCGGTGCCGCACGCTGACCCGACCATAAGCAGACGGGATTTCCCAAGCATGACCCATTTGTTTCGCACAAGTTAACCAGGGTCCGGCCGGGGGCGCGCGGAGCGCCACAGGTACCGTGGTCCGGTGGACAACAGGCAAGCAATGGGATCGTGGCTCTCCGGCCCCCGCGCGGCGGCCGAGGACATGGGCGTCGACTTCGGCTACCCGGGCCAGCGGCTCGGCCTGCCCCAGGAGGGATCCGGCTCCGCGGCGCGCTTCGGGCGCCGCCTGGGCGGTGTGGCCGTCGACTGGATCGCCTGCCAGGTGATCGCATACGGGCTGATCACCGGCGGCAACGCGACCGCGACCGGCAACTGGACGCTGCTGCTCTTCGTGGTGCTGAGCATCCTGACCCTCGGCACCGTGGGCTTCACTCCCGGGAAGCGGCTCGTGGGCCTGCGCGTGGTCGCGGAGGACGGCGGCCGCCTGGGCTTCGGCCGGGCGGTGCTGCGCACGCTGCTGCTCGCCCTGGTCATCCCGGCGCTGGTCTGGGACCGGGACGGCCGCGGCCTGCACGACCGCCTGGCCCGCGCCGTCCAGGTCCGCATCTAGCCAGGGCCGGGCAGCCGGCCGTCCCATTCCACATCTGGGCAGACGCCGGAACAGCAGACACAGAAACCAGGGGCGCCCCCGCAGCCATTCGCTCGGGGGCGCCCCTGGTTGTCGTATACGACATACGAAAAGCGACTCAACGCATCTTCCCACCGCGCGGCAGAGGAAGGCGGATGAAGTGTGCTCGAACGGACTGCCGTACGGATCACGCATCCGTTTGTTCTCCCCACAAGCCCGCTGCCACCGACGTAGGCTCAGGCCAGCACATGGGTGACCCCGGCAGCGCGCCAACGCTCCGGGGTCTGGCCAGTCCGGAGGGACTGACATGGGTGAGTCTTTCATGTCTGCGATCAACGTTGCATCACACACGATGCAATATTCCACACTCCGCGCGGTCGACTACCTGCGGGTGTCCACTGAGGAGCAGGCCAAGGGCTACGGCATCGCCTACACGGGCAAGCGGACGGCCGCCCACATCCTGCGGAAGGGTTGGGCGCACGTCGACACCTTCATGGACGAAGGTGAGTCGGGAACCCTGCCGTGGGAGCAGCGCGACGGCGCCACCAAAATTATGGATCTTGCTGTGCAGGCGCCTCGGCCGTTCGATTTGGTCTGCGTCTATGAGACACGGGCCGTCGGCCGGCAGAACCGCGTGTTCTGGGAATGGGTCTGGAAGCTGCAAGACCTCGGCATCTTCGTGGCCGTGGTCGATGAGGACATCGACAACACCACCGAAGACGGCGAAGCGCGCATGCGCGACATGGCGAACGAAGGTGCGTCAGGCCGCTGGGAGCGCGTCATGAGTGTGATGGAGGGGTGTGACGGGGCGCCCGTAGCCCCCCGCCACCCGCTTCCGAAGTTGGAGATGACCGGCAAGGTTCGGCCGGGTGTCATCCTCGCGGTGAGCGACCTCGAATGCCACGCCCAGGAATCGGGCCCTTCGGCAGCGGCATGTTGCTCATGAGGTCGCCCATGGCGCGCAGCTTGTCGTTGGCCTGGGTGACCTGCGGGCCGGACAGCACCCGCGGCAGCTTGAGCAGGGTGGTGCGCAGCTTCTTCAGCGGGACCTGGCCCTCGCCGTTGCCCACGATGAAGTCGTGGACCGGGACGTCCGGCATGATGCGGGCGAGCTTGCGCTTCTCGGCGGCCAGCAGCGGCTTGACCCGGTTGGCGTTGCCCTCGGCGATGAGCGCGACGCCGGCCTTGCCCACGGCACGGTGGACGAGGTCCTGGCTGCGGTTCATCGCGACGGCGGGGGTGGTCGTCCAGCCCCGGCCCACGTTGTCCAGTACCGCCGCGGCGGCGCCCGGCTGGCCTTCCATCTGCCCGAAGGCGGCCCGCTCGGCACGGCGCCCGAAGACGATCGCCGTCGCGAGGAACGCCACCAGGAAGCCCAGGATGCCCAGGTAGACCGGGTGGTCGATCAGGAAGCCGATCCCGAGGAAGACACCGAAGGTGATGATTCCGACGGCCGCAAGGATCAGACCGACCTTCGGGTCGGCCTTGCTCGTCATCTTGTAGGTGAGGGCGATCTGCTTCAGTCGCCCTGTTGTCGCAGCAGTCTCTGCGTTTGCCTTCCTCGCCATACAGCGAAGTTTACGTGGCCTGTGGGGTCCGGGTCGCCGCGGCCTCGAGTACGTGCTCGGTTTCGACGCGGTCCTTCGCGCGCCGGCGGTCCTCCAGGACCGCGGCCCAGGCGTTGCGGCGGGCGCCGCTCATGAGCAGCGATTCGAGGCCCCGGAAGGCCTCTGTGAACGACGGAATGGCGATGGCGCGTACGGGCGCGGCCTGCATGGTCTCGTTCCCTTTCACGGTGCTCACGTCGGTCCGGAGGGCGCACTGCGGGGGTGGCGCGAGGGTGCGACGGTGTGCGCGGTGCGTTGACCCATGGTCACTGACTGGTGTTACCAGGGCATGACCGGTCGGTCAAACGGTGATGAAACATTTACGCGGCCCGTCGGATCTCTTCCCTCGAAGAGCCTACGGGCCGCGTCCATGCGGTGTTACCGGTCGGTAATTTTTGTGCGTGACGTCACACGCTGCTACGCGATGGCTCCGCTCCGCTTGTCCATCGCCTGCTGGTAGAGGCGGCCGGCCCGGTACGAGGAGCGGACCAGCGGGCCCGACATCACACCGGAGAAGCCGATCTCCTCGGCCTCCTTCGCCAGCTCCACGAACTCGGCCGGCTTCACCCAGCGCTCGACGGGGTGGTGCCGCGGCGACGGGCGCAGGTACTGGGTGATGGTGATGAGCTCGCAGCCGGCCTCGTGCAGGTCGCGCAGGGCCTGCGTGACCTCCTCGCGCTCCTCGCCCATGCCGAGGATCAGGTTCGACTTGGTGACCAGGCCGTACGCGCGGGCCTTGGTGATCACTTCGAGGGAGCGCTCGTAGCGGAAGCCCGGGCGGATCCGGCGGAAGATCCGCGGGACCGTCTCGACGTTGTGCGCGAAGACCTCGGGGCGGGAGGCGAAGACCTCCTCCAGCAGCTCCGGAACCGCGTTGAAGTCGGGGGCCAGCAGCTCGACCTTGGTGTGGCCGCCCTCGCGGCCCGCCGTCTGCGCGTGGATCTGGCGCACGGTCTCGGCGTACAGCCAGGCGCCGCCGTCCTCCAGGTCGTCGCGGGCGACGCCGGTGATGGTGGCGTAGTTCAGGTCCATGGTGACGACGGACTCGCCGACGCGGCGGGGCTCGTCCCGGTCCAGGGCCTCGGGCTTGCCGGTGTCGATCTGGCAGAAGTCACAGCGCCGGGTGCACTGGTCGCCGCCGATGAGGAAGGTCGCCTCGCGGTCTTCCCAGCACTCGTAGATGTTCGGGCAGCCGGCTTCCTGGCACACCGTGTGCAGGCCCTCGCCCTTCACGAGGTTCTGCATCTTCGTGTACTCGGGACCCATCTTCGCCCGGGTCTTGATCCACTCGGGCTTGCGCTCGATGGGGGTCTGGCTGTTGCGGACCTCCAGACGCAGCATCTTGCGTCCGTCGGGTGCGACTGCGGACACGACCGGCTCCCTGTGACTGTGATTCCTCGGCGCCCACCAGGGTACGCCCGTAAATTCGTACGCTCTTACGTCGGCCAACCTGCGGGTGGCCGGACACATTCCCCCGGCGGCTAAGCCCCCGGGGCGGTCTCGATCTCCCGCGGCCGCAGCTCGGCGTTCTCCAGCACGTCCTTCAGGTGCCTCTCGACCACCGGCAGCACCTCGGCGATGCCGACCTCACGGCCCAGTTCGTACGAGAGGGACGTCACACCGGCGTCGCGGATGCCGCAGGGCACGATCCGGTCGAACCAGGTGTTGTCGGGGTTCACGTTGAACGAGAAGCCGTGCATCGTGACGCCCTTGGCGACGCGGATGCCGATCGCCGCCAGCTTGCGGTCCTCGCGGCGCTGGCCGGCGTTGGACGGGGCGTACTCGGGGCCGTTCAGGCGGGCGTCGAACTCATCGTCGTGCAGACGCGGGTCGAAGTCCAGGGACAGGCCGCCGATCTTCGGCCGCTGCTCCACCGGGTCGCCCAGCACCCACACGCCGGAGCGGCCCTCCACCCGGGTGGTCTCCAGGCCGAACTCGGCGGCGGTGCGGATCAGCGCCTCCTCCAGCCGGCGCACGTGCGCGACGACGTCCACCGGCCGCGGCAGCTTCATGATCGGGTAGCCGACCAGCTGCCCCGGGCCGTGCCAGGTGATCTTTCCGCCGCGGTCCACGTCGACGACGGGCGTGCCGTCGAGGGGGCGCTCGCTGTCGGCGGTGCGCCGCCCGGCCGTGTAGACGGGCCGGTGCTCCAGCAGCAGGCAGGTGTCCTCGATCTCGTCCGCAAAGCGGGCGGCGTGGACCCGGCGCTGCTCGTCCCAGGCCTCGGTGTACTCGACGTAGTCGTCCGGTCCGAAGCCCAGATGGACAAACCCAAGCTCAGCCACCGCAGCGCCTCCTCGTTGAACCTGCTGTGTGCACGTATCGCACCAGCCAAGAGTACGGCGGCCGGCCACGGCCGCTCCGGGGCCCCTCAGCCGTCCCCTTGCAGCCCCCGCCCCGGCCCCGATTCCGGTTCCGGTTCCCGCCCCGGCTTCGGCCCCGGCGGCAGGCCCGGCAGCAGCGGGGGCCGTCTGCGCCCCCTGGGCGGCCGGTCCGGGTCCTCGTCCGCGCGCGGCAGCCGCCGGTGCCCCTCGGAGTGGTCGTTGACCCAGCCGCACACCCCGCACGCGTACCGCCCGTCGAGCCCCGCGATGTACGTGCCGCACCGGCGGCACTCCGCCTCGGTGATCTCGGGTGCACGGAGCGGCTGCGCGGTGGAGTCGGCGGGCGGCTCCGCCCGGGTCGGCCTGCGGGTCATGGGGCGCAGCGTACGCGGCGGGCGTCGACGCGGCCGTAAAGAGCCCCATCGATTCTGCACACGATCGGATGAATATGGGGCACAGAGGGCGGCGCAAGGGAAGTTCGCCGCTACATTCACGCCGTTCACAGGGCCGAAACTCCGGTCCGTCACGTCAGGAAACCGTGGAGCCGATGACGGAACGCCCCGCCCAGCACGTCCCCAACCGGCAGCTCGCGGCACTGATCGCGGAAGCCGGGTTCTCCAACGCAGGTCTGGCCCGCCGCGTCGACCAGCTGGGCCTGGAACACGGCCTCGACCTGCGGTACGACAAGACCTCCGTCACCCGGTGGCTGCGCGGCCAGCAGCCCCGTGGAACCACCCCCGCCCTGATCGCCGAGGTGTTCACCCGGCGCCTGGGCCGGCGGCTCTCCGCCCAGGACCTCGGCCTGGACGCCTGCGCGCCCGTCTATGCGGGCCTGGAGTTCGCGGCCACCCCGGAGGAGGCCGTCGACATCGCCAGCGGGCTCTGGCGCAAGGACTCCGGCTCCCACGCCGAACTGCGGAAGATCGCCTTCACCCCGGCCGGGCTGGTCGTCCCCAGCCGGGACTGGCTGATCGGGCGGCCCGACGAACACGTGGGCCGCGGCGCCGACCCGGTCGCCGCCGCCACGGCCGTCCGCGTCCCCGCGCAGGGCCGGAGCACGGTCCCCCGCCAGCGGCAGGTCGACCGCGGGCCCGGCCAGCGCGTCACCGGCGGGGACATCGCCGCCCTGCGCTCGGTCAGCGACCTGTTCAAGACCCTCGACCAGACGTACGGCGGCGGGCACGCCCGCCAGGCCCTGGTGCGCTACCTGGAGCACGAGGCCGAGCCGATGCTGCGCGGCACCTACGGGGAGACCACCGGACGCCGGCTCTTCGCGGCCGCCGCCGACCTGACCCGGCTCGCCGGCTGGACCTCGTACGACATCGCCGCGCACGGGCTCGCCCAGCGCTACTTCGTCCAGGCGCTGCGGCTGGCGCAGGCCGCCGCGGACCGGCCCTACGGGGCGTACGTACTGGTCACCATGAGCCGGCAGGCGGTCTACCTCGGCCACGGCCGGGAGGCGGTCCAGCTGGCCCGCGTCGCCCAGCAGGGCGTCGGCTCCGGGCCCCCGCCGCAGGTCCAGGCACTGCTGCACGCGTCGGAGGCCCGCGGGCACGCCGTCCTCGGCGAGGTCCGGGCCGCGACGGCCTCCCTGGTCCGCGCCGAACGGGCGCTGGGCGCGGCCCGGCCCGGGGACGACGTGCCGCACTGGGCGCGGTTCTTCGACGAGGCCCAGCTGGCCGACGAGTTCGGGCACTGCCACCGGGACCTCCAGCAGTACCGGGCCTCGGCCCAGCACGCGGAGCGCTCGCTGCAGCTGCGGGCTCCGGCACTCGCCCGCTCGCGGCTGTTCTGCCGGGTGGTGCTGGCCACGGCCCGACTGGGGCTGGGAGAGCTGGACCAGGCGTGCGCCCTGGGCGCGGAGGCGGCGCAGCAGGCGATGGAGATGCGGTCGGTCCGGGCGGTGGAGTACGTACGGGACTTCGAGCGCCGGCTGGAGCCCTACCGCGACGCGTCGGCCGTACGCACCTACCGGGACCGGGTCGCGGCACTGTCCTGAACGCGGGTGCGCGGGGCGGCGGTGCTCCGGGCCGCAGTGCGCGGGGCGGTGGCGTACGGGGCGGTGGCGTGCGGGGGGTCAGCGCCCGGGCGGCGGCCGAGGCGGGCCGGGCGGATGGGCACGGGCCCGGCCCCTGGCGCGGGGAACCGGGCCCTTGCCCTGTGGTTCTTCTCAGGCCACCGCCGGAAGCACGGGCTCGGCGGTGGCCGGCAGCCGGATGCCGAAGTCGCGCAGGACGGCGGTGGCGGCGCGGCGGGCCGAGTGCAGGGCGCCCTGCACGGTGTTGGCGTCGCGGTGGTCGCCGCACACGTACAGCCCGGCCAGCACCCGCACCGGCCGCCGCAGGTCGTAGGGCGGCGGCATCGCCGGCACGGCCTCCGGGGCGTGGTGGACGGCCAGCAGCTCCCAGTCCCGGGTGGCGGTCTCGTACAGCCGGGCGAGGCGCGAGGCGACGGTGCGCACGGGCGGCGGCGGGCCGAACACGGTCGTGGTGACCAGGCTCCGGCCGGCCGGGGCCCGCGTCGGGTCGACCGCGCTCATCACGGCGGTGTGCGCGACGGGCCAGCGGGGGTCGCCGTCGAGCAGCAGCGAGCCGTCCCAGGGCAGCGGGGCGGGAGTGGCGTGGTGGATGACGGTGACCTCGTGGAAGTCCGGCACCCGCAGCCCCGGCAGCAGCCCGGCGGCGGCCCGCGCCCCCGTGGCCAGGACGAGGGAGCGGCAGCTGAAGTCGCCGTGCTCCTCGGTGGTGACCCGCTGGGTCGCCACGGACGTGACCCGGACCCCGGTGCGCACGGTGCCGGGCGGCAGGCCGGCGGCGAGCAGCCCGGGCAGGGCCGCGGCCCCGCCCTCGGGCACGGCGAGCCGGCCGCGGGCGAAGGTCCGCAGGGCCAGGTCGGCGACCCGGCTGGAGGTGGTGAGCTCCGGGTCGCGCAGCAGGGCGGCGAGCAGCGGCCGCAGGGTGGTGGCCGGAGCCCGGGAGCCGAGGGCGGCCGCGGCCGTCCGCTCGGGCCGGGCCAGCAGGCGCTCGACCGGCAGCGCTGCGAGCCGGCCGAGGTGGGCGCTGAGCCGGGCCTGGTCGAGGGACCGGCTGGCCAGTGCGCGGGCCGGGGTCATGGCCCCGGCCCGCAGCTGCCGGCCGTCGGTGTGGACGAGCACCCCGGGCGCGAAGGGGCGCAGGACCAGCCCGGCGAGGCCGGGGGTCCGGTCGAGCTCCGTGTACGAGGTGTTGAGGAGCTGGCCGACCCGGTCGAGCCGGAAGCCGTCGGTCTGCCCGGTGGCCATCCGGCCGCCGGGATCCTCGGCCGCCTCCAGGACGGTGACGGTGACCCCTGCCGCGATCAGGTGCTGTGCCGCCGCGAGTCCTGAGACCCCGGCTCCTACGATGACGACGTCCGCATGCTGTGCGGCGTGGTGCGAGCTGCTGAGCACGTGCCCCTCCCCGAGGTCGGCGCGGCTGTGTGGGGATCCTCCTTCCCCCAACGGGCTTCGGGGGAACCACCGTTCGACAGCGGATTGCGGTCGGATCCGGTCGCATTGCGGTCGCATCCGGGTCACGAACGGTCGCACGGGGACCGGTCCGCAGGCCGCGGGCCGGTGACGGGGTGTTCGGCTGCGGGGTGTTGGGGGCTGATCGCGCAGTTCCCCGCGCCCCTGGGGCACGGACCCTGCGGCTGCGGCCTTGCGCGTGCGGGCGCGGGAAGGGGTCAGGGCTCGGAGCGGGTGACGGCGGCGCGGATCGCGTCCTCGATCCCCGGGTGGCGGAAGACGAAACCCGACTCCAACAGCCGTGCGGGCCGGGCCCGCTGACTGCCCAGCACGTCCTGGGAGAGCTCCCCGAGGACGAGCCGCAGGACCGGCGCCGGTACGGCCAGCAGCGTCGGGCGGTGCAGGACGCGGCCCATCGCGGCGGTGACCTCGCGGTTGGTCGGCGGCTCGGGGGCGGTCAGGTTCACCGGGCCCGACAGCTGCGGGCTGTCGACGATGTGCCGCAGGGCCGCGACCTCGTCGTGCAGGGAGATGAACGGCCAGTACTGGCGGCCGTCGCCCAGCCGCCCGCCGATCCCGGCCCGGAAGACCGGGAACATCCGTCCCCAGGCACCGCCCTTGCCGGAGACGACCAGTCCGGTACGGGCGAGGACCGTCCGCACCCCGGCCTCCCGGGCGGGGGCCGCGGCCGCCTCCCACTCCACGCACACCTCCGGCAGGAAGCCGCGGCCGGGCGGGGCCGTCTCGTCGACGGTGCGGTCGCCGGCGTCGCCGTAATATCCGACGGCGGAGCCGCTGACGAACACCGCGGGCGGCTCGTCCAGCGCGGCCACGGCCCGCGCCATGGCGGCGGTGCCGTTCACCCGGCTGTCGCGGATCTCCTTCTTGTACGCCGGGGTCCAGCGGTGGTCGCCGATCCCGGCCCCGGCCAGGTGGACCACGGCCGTGCAGCCGGCGAGCCCGGCCGGGTCGACGTACCCGCGCCCGGGGTCCCACCGCGCCTCGTCGGGCGCTGCCGGCTCCCGCCGTACGAAGCGGACCACGTCGTGGCCGTCGGCCCGCAGGGACCGCACGAGGGCGCTGCCGATGAGACCGGTGGACCCGGTGACCGCGATACGCATGGCCCCATGATGCCGGTGCGGCATCGCGCACGGGCGCGGAACCGCCCGGCGGGGCGGGGTGGGGTGGGGTGGGTCAGGTTGTGCCGATCCAGGTGCCCACCGAGTACGTGACCGCCATCGCGATCGCGCCGCCCCCGACGTTGCGGAGCACCGCGCGCCCGGCCGGGGCCCCGCCCAGCCGGGCACTGGTCACCCCGCACAGCACCAGCGCCGCGACCACGGCCGCCACCGTGACCGGGACCCGCTGCGACGGCCCCGGCAGGAGGATCGCCAGCAGCGGCAGCAGCGCTCCCACCGTGAACGCGGCCAGGCTGGCGAACGCCGCGTGCCACGGGTTGGCCAGTTCGTCCGGGTTGATGCCGAGCTCCACCCGGGCGTGGGCCCGCAGCGCGTCCCGTTCCGTCAGCTGCTCCGCCGCCTCCCGGGCCACGTCCGGGCTCAGGCCGCGGGCGGCCAGCAGCTCCGTCAGCTCGTCGAGCTCCGCCTCCGGCCGCTGCACCAGCTCCTCGCGCTCCTGGTCCAGCGCCGCCCGCTCGGAGTCCCGCTGCGAGCTGACCGAGACGTACTCCCCCGCCGCCATCGACAGGGACCCGGCCAGCAGGCCGGCCACCCCCGCCGCCAGGATCGCCGGGCGCGAGGTGGTCGAACCGGCCACGCCCACCACCAGGCCGGCGGTGGAAATGATCCCGTCGTTCGCGCCGAGCACCCCCGCCCGCAGCCAGTTCAGCCGGGTGCTCATGCCCGTGCCGGCCGCCTGCCCGCCGGGCGGGGGCGTCGGCGTCGGCGTCGTATCCGTCACGGGACCACTGTCGGCGCCGGGGCCGCCCGCGGCCACCCGGCGGTGACCCGGCTGCCGCCCGGCGGCCACCTGGCGGACCGTCCGGGGTGCGCGGCCCGGACGCCCGTACCAGGGTGGAGGGGTGAGAGGGGTGAGACGCCGGCGCCGCCGCCAGGAGCCGGGCTGGCTGCGCGGGGAACCGCCGCCGCGCTGGGCCCGGATCGCACCCGTGGTGGCGCTGGTGGTGCTGGTGCTCGCGCAGCGGCTCACCCCCGGCGATGTCGAGCTGGGCTTCTTCCTGGCGGGCCTGCCCCCGGTGGCCGCGTTCGCGTACGGGGCCGCCGGCACCGCCGTCTTCGCCGGGCTGGTGCTCGCGCTGCTCGGGCTGCCGCTGGTCGGCGTCGCGAACCCGCGCGGCACCGACCTGGCCACGGTGGCCGCGGTCGGGCTGCTCAGCGTGGTGATCGCCTGGGTCCGGCGGCGGCGCGACACCCAGCTGGTCAACGTACGGACCGTCGCGGAGGCGGCCCAGCTCGCCGTCCTGCCGCCGGTACCGGAACGGGTCGGCCCGGTGCGCTGCGCCGGGCTGTACCGGGCGGCGCAGCGCGGCACCCTGGTCGGCGGCGACCTGTACGACGTACGGGCCGGGCCGTACGGGGTGCGGGCCCTGGTCGGGGACGTGCAGGGGCACGGGCTCGCGGCCGTCGGCACGGTCGCGGCGCTGCTCGGCGCGTTCCGCGAGGGGGTCCTGGACGACCCGGAGCTCACGGAGGTCGCCGCCCGGCTGGACCGCAGACTCCAGGCGGACGCGGCGGCGCCGACGGAGTCGGCGGGGCCGGGCGGGGCGGGTGGGTCGGCCGGGGCTACCGGATCGACCGGGGCGACCGGGTCCGCCGGGTCCGCCGGGTCCGCCGGGTCCGCCGGCAGGGCGGCCCTGGGCGGGTCGTCCGGCCCGGCCGCCGGGGCCTCCCCCGGGCTCGGGCATCCGGAGCTGTTCGCGACGGCCCTGCTCCTGGAGTTCCCGCCCGGGCTGGATCTCGTACGGATCGTGTCGTGCGGGCACCCGCCGGCACTGCTGCTGCGCGGGCCGGGGGTGTCGGAGGTGGCCGTGGAGCCGGGCCCGCCGCTCGGGCTCGGGCTCACCGCCCCGGAGGACACCGCGGTCACGGGTGTGCCGCTGCTGCCCGGCGACCGGCTGCTCGCCTACACGGACGGGGTCACGGAGGCCCGCGACACGTCCGGGTTCTTCTACCCTCTGGCCACGCGCGTCCCGGTGGTGGCGACCCCGGCGCCGGAGGACCCGGCCGGACTGGTCGGCGCCCTGTGGCAGGACCTGGTGGCCTTCACCGACGGCGGGCCGGGCGATGACGTGGCACTGCTGGTCCTGTCGCTCGAACGGCGGTCGCGGCAGGACGGAAAGCATCCCTAGATTCGCCGGGGAACGCACTGTGCGTCACCTTTTCGCGCGTTCCTTACGTACGGTGACGGTGTCAGTGGCGGTGCCGGTGCCGGTGCCGGTACCCGTTACGGTCACGCCCCCACCCCGCTCTCGCCCTCGCCCTCGCCCTGGACCGCCCATGGGAGTCGCCGTGTCCATGCTGCTGATCCGAGGAACGTTCAAGGTGTCCGGCGGCTCGCGGCCGGACGGCGACACCCTCCCCTTCATCCCGGACAACGTGGCCGACTGGAAGCTCGTACCGGGCTGCAAGCAGATCCTGCCGGGCGCGGACGGCCGCGCCCCCGTCCGGCTCGAAGCCGTCGACGCCCTGGAGACCCACTACGGAATCGACGACCAGGAGCAGCACCAGCCGCTCAAGTTCGCCCACCGGGCCGCGGACGAACTGCTGACCTGGCTCGGCTTCACCCACATCCAGCGCCACGACGACGAGACCGTCACCACCGTCCCCGAACGGGTCCCCGGCTACATCCTCACCCGGGGCACCGACGTCCACGGCCGCTGCGTGGCCCTGGTCGGCCGACGCGTGCCGCCCGCGTACAGCGGCTACTGGATCGATGTCGACGAGAAGCAGCTGACGAGGACCGCCAACCACCACCTCGTGGCCTCCGGCCTGGCCTACCCCACCTTCTACACCGGCCTGCCCGGCTTCATCCGCGGCGCCCTCTCCACCGCGGCCCAGGCGGCGAGGGCGGCCTCCACCCCCGAGAAGCGGGGGCTGTGGGCCGAGGACGTGACCCTCACCGGGGCGAAGATCACCGGAATGCCCTCGCTCACCGGCCGCAACGGCGCGGTGATCCTCCCGAAGCTGTTCCGCCGGCTGAAGGACTACCTGGACCTCTACCCCGCCGACTCCTCCCCCTCGCTGGCCTGCTTCCCGGCCTTCCTGGCCGGCGCCGGGGACACGTACTCCATCCCGCAGCGCCCGAAGCCGATCACCGGCCTGCAGCACATCGTGGAGATCAGCGACGGCCACACCGTACGGATGACCCACCACCCCGAGGAGATCGTCTTCGCCGAGAAGTGAGCACGCGCCCGGGCCGAGCCGGGCCGAGCCGGGTGGGTCCTGCCGGAGTGGTCCGCTCCGGCAGAACCCGGCAACGCCGTCACGGCGAGGGAGCCGCTGTACGGGTCAGCTCGCGTTGCTCACGATGTACGCGCGCACCAGTCGGCACGTCGTGTTCGACGGCCGGTGGATCCCCGTCCGCACGGCCACCGACCGGATCTTCCGGTTGGTGGCGCGCCGGGCGTCGTACGTCCCCGAGTCGAGCAGGGATATCGCCAGCCGCATCGCCTTCAGCCGACGGTTGTGGCTCTCGTACCACTCCCGGGGGAGCCCCGCGGGCAGCGGCTTCTTCTTGACGGGCCGAAGCATCTTGGCAGTGGCCATCTACAGCCTCCCAAACGGTAGTTGGCTTCCTGTCGTACTCCCTCGATTTTATCGGGGGGCACTGACAGAAGCCCCTGGCCAGACAGCCTCTGACTAGGCTGGACGCCATGGAGATCTGGATCAACCCCGCCTGCTCGAAATGCCGCAGCGCGCTGACGCTGCTCGACGCGGAAGGCGCCGAGTACACGGTGCGCCGCTACCTGGAGGACGTGCCGTCCGAGGCCGAGATCCGCACGGTCCTGGACCGGCTCGGCCTGGAGCCGTGGGACATCACCCGCACCTCGGACCCCCTCGCGAAGGAGACCGGCGTACGCGACCTCCCGCGCGAGGAGACCGACGAGGCCCGGGCCCGCTGGATCGCCCACCTGGCCGCCCACCCGAAGCTCATCCAGCGGCCCATCATCACCGCCGACGACGGCACGGCGATCGTCGCCCGCTCTGAGGAAGCCGTCCGCGAGGCCCTGTCCCGTCACGCCTGACGGGGCCGGGTGGGCTCTGACCGGCTGACCGGCTGACCGGCTGAGCTGCCGGCCCGCCGGGCTGCGTGCCGCCGGGCCGCAAGGCCGCCGACCTGCCTGTCGGTCGGCCCGCCGACCTGCGTCAACGGCCCCGCGCGGGCTGCGGCTTACCCTGCCCCGTATGACGTCCGACGACACCGACACCGCCCCGCGCGGGGGCACCGGGACCGCCCCCGGCCCGGGCGGCGGCGCCGACCTGCACCTGGAGCTCCCCCCGCACGGCGCCCGCCGCACCGTCCTCGCCCAGGCCCTCCGCGAAGCCGTCCGCAGCGGCCGGCTCGCCGGCGGAACCCGGCTGCCGCCCTACCGGGCCCTGGCCGCCGACCTCGGGCTGGCCCGCAACGCCGTCGCCGACGCCTACGCCGAACTCGTCGCCGAGGGCTGGTTCACCGCCCGGCAGGGCTCCGGCACCCGGGTCGCCGAGGGGGCGGCCACCGCCGCTGCGCCGGCCGCCCCGGCCGCGCCCGCCCCCGCGGGTCCCCGCCACGATCTGCTCCAGGGCAAGCCCGACCCCGCCGCCTTCCCGCGGGGCGCCTGGTCCACCAGCGCCCGGCGGGCCCTCGCCGAGGCCCCCACCGAGGCCTTCGGCCCGGGGGACCCGCGGGGCCGCCCTGAGCTGCGGCGGGCGCTGGCCGCCTATCTGTCCCGGGCACGGGGCGTGCGTACCGGCCCGGAGAACATCATCGTCTGCTCCGGCTTCGCAAACGGCCTGCGCCTCCTCGCGCCGCTGCGGCCCCGCGACTGGGCCGTGGAGGAGTACGGACTCCCCTTCCACCACGGCATCCTCGACGCCGCCGGGGTGCACCCACATCCCGTCCCGGTGGACGAGGACGGCGCCCGCACCGACCGCATCCCGGCCCTCGCCCGCACCCTGCTGCTCACCCCGGCCCACCAGTTCCCGACCGGTGCCCGGCTGTTGTCGGCCCGGCGGGCCGAGGCCGTGGAGTGGGCCCGCGGCACGGGCGGACTGATCGTGGAGGACGACTACGACGGCGAGTTCCGCTACGACCGCAAGCCGGTCGGCGCCGTCCAGGGCCTCGACCCGGGGCACGTCGCCTACGCGGGCTCCCTCAGCAAGTCCCTGTCCCCCGCGGTCCGCCTCGGCTGGCTGGTCCTGCCGGACGACCTGGTCGGGCAGGTGCTCACGGCGAAGGGGCAGCGGGAATCCTGGGCCAGTGCCCTGGACCAGCTGGCGCTGGCCGACTTCATCGAATGCGGTGCGTACGACCGCCACATCCGGCGCATGCGCCAGCGCTACCGCACCCGGCGCGACCGGCTCGCCGAAGCCCTGGCCTCCCGGGTGCCGGAGGTACGGGTGACCGGCATCTCGGCGGGGCTCCACGCGGTGGTGGACCTCCCGCCGGGGACGGAGCAGGCCGCCCTGGCGGCGGCCCGCACCGCGGGCCTCTCCCTGGACGGCCTCTCGTCCTACCACCACCCGTCGGCCCCCACCCCGGCCCGCGAAGGCCTCGTCGTCGGCTACGCCGCACCCCCGCAAGCCGCCTTCGGCCGAGCGGTGGAGGCACTGGTGGGGGTGGTACGGGGGGTGGTGAGGGGGTGAGGGAGTGAGGCGGACGCAATGAGCGGGATGGAGCGGGCCGGAGCGCGCCGGGGGGCGGGGGAGGGGCGGGGTAGTGGCCGACCGGCGTCGGAGGAGTATCCGGGGGCGTCCCGGCCGCCCATCGTCCTTCCGGTGCGGGCCGGCCTGTAAAGGGCGCTCCTCCTTCGTCGTCGCGTCGCTGACGCGATGGCCTTCGGCCACCCTTGACAGACCGACCCGCCCCGGAATGCCAAAGAGCTGCCGGGAAGCCCCCGAAGGATGGCCAGGGGGACAAGTCAACGGACGACCCCATCAGAGCAGCAGGGCCCACGGCTGCGCCTCGCGGCGTTCCCATGTCTCCAGGACCGCCAGGTCCGCCCGGCGCCGGGGCGAAGGTAGGAAAAGCCGCTCCCAGAAGGGATATCGGGCCGGTTCGGGACCGATGAGCCCCCAACCTGCAGGAAAGGTTGACCAGAGCCTCATCGGGGCCGGGCAGACGCCCCAGATCGCTACGCGCTCCTCATTTCTCGGCGTCTGACCCCCGTCCGGGGCTGGGAGCGCGGCAGATTGCTACGCGCTTCTCTTTTCTCGGCGGCTGACGACTGCCTGGCGGCGATGGCCGCAACGGCCAGTTGGCCTGGCGGCTCAATTTCGTCACGCTGACGTAAATCGCTCTTCGATGGTGTGCCTTCACTCATAACGTCGATCAAGCTCAATATTCCCTCAAGCGGGGCCACTTGGCCCCTGACCGGCGAGTAGATTTTCAGCAATCAAGGAAGCGTCGCCTGACCAGCGGCGTATCTCGTGTAGGACAGGGGAACGCATGGCCAAGATGGTGTTCACCATCCTCTGGGCAACTGCACTCATCGCAGTGAACCAGGTGCTTCACGGCGATACTTGGGGGCAATATCTGGCTACATTCCTCTTCGGAGGTTTCTACGCTCTCGCCCTCAGCAAGGCCGATTTCCGTCGCGGCGGGTGATGTCGAAGGTCAGGCCCGGGGCGGCGTGGTCGATGGGACCGTTGAAGCGGGTTGCGGCGCGTGCCACTGCCTGTTGCGGTGTGAGGGAACGGCCGACGTGCGTGACGATCAGTCGGCCCACTCGGGCCGCGCCGGCAGTGTCACCGGCATCTTCGGGTGTGTGATGGCCCTCGACCGGCTCCGCACTGTCCGCTTCACACAGCAGTACGTCGCAACTGTCCGCGAGAGCCGTCAGGCTGGCGCACGGCGCCGTGTCGCCGGAGTAGACGAGCGTCCCACCGGCGGCCTCGGCACGCAGGGCGAACGCCGGGATGCCGTGTGCCACCTCCCGGCTGGTGAGCCGAACCGAGCCGACGGTGACGTCGTGACCGTCGTACAACTCGGTGACGTCAAAGGCGGACTCGATCGGGCTGCGAACCAGCGCATTGGTGAGGAATCCCGCCAGCCGGTCGGCAATACCGGGCGGCCCATAGAGGGGGATCGGCGCGTCGAGTCGGATGTCCGCGTACATGGCCCCGTAGAAGGCGGTGAGCAGATCGGCGCTGTGGTCGGCGTGCAGATGCGAGATCCACACGGCATCCAGTTCGTCCAGTCCGCAGTACCGCTGCAGTGGGCCGAGCGTCCCGCTGCCGGCGTCCACCCACACACGCGTGCTCCCACTGGAGAGCAGATACCCCGAGCACGGATTGTCCGCACTGGGATACGGCGTCGCAGACCCAAGAACCGTCAGGCGCAGCAGCTCATCCGTCACCCTGCGAGCCTACGCAATCGGCCCGCTTCACGTCCCAGTTGGAGCGCCCCCACCAACCCGAGACGTCCATCAGTCGCCAACAAATGAGGAGCACGTAGCGATCGGGCGCGCTCCCCAGCCCCAGACGGCAGTCAGACGCCGAGCAGAGAGGAGCGCGTAGCGATCTGGGGCGTCTGCCGCGCCCCGATGAGGCCCTGGTCAACCTTTCCTGCAGGTTGGGGGCTCGTCCCTCCCGAACCGGCCCTCGTTGCCGACTTGGGGCCGTCTTTCGTGCCCGCGCCCCCGGCGCCGGGCCAGCAGGGGTGGTCCTGGGGCATGGTGGCGCTGCGAGGCGGAGCGTGGGCCCTGCATCGCTGATGGGGCCGGTAGTGAACGGGTCCCCCCTGGCCATCCTTCGGGGGCTTCCCGGGAGTCTGTTGGCATTCCGGGGCGGGTCGGTCTGTCAAGGGTGGCCGAAGGCCATCGCTTCAGCGACGCGACGACGAAGGAGGAGCGCCCTTTACAGGGCGGCCCGCACCGGAAGGACAATGGGCGGCCGGGACGCCCCCGGATACTCCTCCGACCCCGAGTACGGGGATCCCCCTCACCGCGATCGGGGTGGCCGTCATCGCAGCCGCCGCCGTGATCAAATACGTCACTTTTCAGACCGTCGGTTTCGATCCTGACCGTAGTGTGCGTGGCTGTCGCCGCCCGGGCTCCGAAGGTGCTGGCCTGGTTCGGGGGGCCCGTTCCACGAACAGGAGACCCATGCGTACCGCACTGCTCAAGCACGGGGCGCGAGCGGCGGCTTTAGCCGCTCTCGTCCTCGCCACGTCCCTCGGCGGTCCGGCCGTCGCCGCCCCGGCGGATCACGCCCCCCTCCAGGAACAGGCCACCCATGCGGGCCTCGACCGACGCGCGCCGAAGCCGATCGACGTGAAGATCACCGAATCCGGCATCGAGGCGCCGGAGTCCGCAGCGGCGGGCCTGGTGTCGTTCCGGGTCACGACCGACGACTCGAACGGGCGCTTCCTGCAGGCCTTCCGGCCGCACCCCGGCGTGACCGTGGACCAGGTGCTGGCCGATCTCGCCAAGGCCGTCAGCCGCAAGCCGATCCCCACCGCCGAGGGCATGCTGGCGGTGCGCGACGAGTCGGAGATGTTCGGCGGGGCACAGGTCACGGCATCGGTATCAGAGACGTTCACCACTCCGATCACCGCGGGCGAGGTCGTCCTCCTGGACTTCACCGCCTTCCTCCAGGACCCGGCACACCCGGTCACCCGGACCCTGCGACTCCAGGGCAGCCAGAGGCCCGGCACGCCGACGGGCTTCCCCGACAGCTTCGTGCTCGCGCGGGACACCCCGGACGGCCCCCGCTTCGACATCCACGGCCTGGACCGGACCGGAGACACGATCCTGGTGCACAACTCCACCCAGGAGCTGCACGAGATGGGGATCCAGCCCGTCGCCCCCGGCACCACGGACGCCCAGATCCAGGCCATCTTCGACCGCACGGCACCCGGCCCGCTGCCCTACACCGGGCGGTCCGTCGGTCTCGGCGTCATCTCCCCCGGCCGCTCCGTACTGCTGGAGATACGGAACCTGCCCCCGGGTACGTACGCAGTCGGCTGCTTCGCCCCGGACGGGAAGGCCGGGCTCCCGGACGCGATCAAGGGCATGCACAAGGTCGTCGTACTGACCTGACGCGGAGCCCCGGCTCCGGTTCTCCGGAGCCGGGGTATAGGCGAAGGCAGAAGCAGAGCCAGACCAGAGCCAGAAGCAGAGGCAAAAGCAGAAGCAGCACCCCACCGCCCACCCCCTCAAGCCCCCAGCTGCCCCTCCGCCTCCGCCAGGATTTCCGTCAGCCGGGACGCGAACCGGGCGTCGCGCGGGTCCGGGGCGCCGGTCCGGGCGGCGGTGAGCAGGGCGTCGAGCGCGCGCCCGTACGCGCCGGGCACATCGGTCCAGTTGGGCAGCGAGAAGACCCCCTCGGCCCCGCGCACCTCCAGCCCGACCCCGGCCGCGGCGACGGGCGCGCCCAGGCTGAGTACGGCGGTGCTCGCCGCGCCCGAGGTGTGGCGCAGGGCCAGCTGGACCACGTCGGAGGGCCCGCGGGCGGCGGTGACGGAGGTGACGTCGCCCAGGACGGGGATCAGGACGGACAGCGCGTGGGGGCCGACGTCCCACAGTCCGCCCTTGGCTTTGCGCCAGGGCGAGTCGGCGTACGCGCTGGGTGTGCCGTCGGGCGGGAAGACGGCGCCGAGCCAGTGGGCGGCGGCGGTGAACCAGCCGGAGCGGCGGGCCTGCTCCTCGACCCAGGCAGCGGCGGGCTCGGCGAAGCGGAGGGTGAGGAAGACGACGGAGGCGACGTCGTGCCGGTCGGCGGCGTCGGCGACGGCGCGGGCGTCGGCGACGGTCGTGGCGACGGGCTTGTCGAGCAGCAGGGCGCAGCCTGCGGCGGCGGCGCGTACGGCGAGGGGGGCCTGGACGTCGGGCGGGAGGGCGAAGGCGGCGACGTCGCAGTCGGCGAAGAGGGCGTCGGGGTCGTCGTAGACCTTCACGCCGTACGTGTCGGCCAGCTCGGCGGCGGCTTCGGGCCGGCGGCCCCATACGCCCGCGAACTCGGAGCCGGCGTGGGCGGCGAGGGCGGGGGCGTGGGTGCGGCGGGCCCAGGGGCCGGTGCCCAGGAGCCCCACGCGGGGCCGGGCGGAAACGGCCGGCGGGGAGGATTCCGCAGGGCCGCCTGCGGGGGTCAAATCGTACGAACTGCTCACCCGCCCAGTCTGCCGCACCCGGGCGGGCGCTCTGACCGCAACCCGCACAAGCCACCCGACCTGCGGTGCAAACCCCGGTAACACGGGGTTCACACATGGGCAACGGCAGAGAAATCGCCGCCAGGCACGCTGCGGTCTACACCGCAGAACCCGCAGAACCCGCAGCACCCGCAGAGTCTGCGCCGGAGCGACGCACCGTAAGGATGGGGCCCGTGAGCTACAAGGCTGAGTACATCTGGATCGACGGCACCGAGCCGACGGCCAAGCTGCGCTCCAAGACGAAGATCCTCGCCGACGGCGCCGAGCTGCCGATCTGGGGCTTCGACGGATCGAGCACCAACCAGGCCGAGGGCCACGCGTCCGACCGGGTCCTGCAGCCGGTGTTCTCCTGCCCGGACCCGATCCGCGGCGGGAACAACGTCCTCGTGCTCTGCGAGGTCCTGAACATCGACATGACCCCGCACGAGTCCAACACCCGCGCGCTGCTCCGCCCGGTCGCCGAGAAGTTCGCCGCCCAGGAGGCGATCTTCGGCATCGAGCAGGAGTACACCTTCTTCGACGGCCAGCGTCCGCTGGGCTTCCCGGTCGGCGGGTTCCCGGCCGCGCAGGGCGGCTACTACTGCGGTGTCGGCTCGGACGAGATCTTCGGCCGCGACATCGTGGAGAAGCACCTCGACCACTGCCTGGCGGCGGGCCTGGACATCTCCGGCATCAACGCCGAGGTCATGCCCGGCCAGTGGGAGTTCCAGGTGGGCCCGCTCGGCCCGCTGGAGGTTGCGGACCAGCTGTGGATCGCGCGCTGGCTGCTGTACCGCACCGCCGAGGACTTCAACGTCTCCGCGACGCTGAACCCGAAGCCGGTGAAGGGCGACTGGAACGGTGCCGGTGCGCACACCAACTTCTCCACGAAGGCGATGCGCGAGGACTACCGCGCGATCATCGCGGCGTGCGAGGCGCTGGGCGAGGGCAGCAAGCCGCTGGACCACGTCAAGCACTACGGCGCGGGCATCGACGAGCGCCTGACGGGCCTGCACGAGACCGCCCCGTGGAACGAGTTCAGCTACGGCGTCTCCGACCGCGGCGCGTCGGTCCGCATCCCGTGGCAGGTGGAGAAGGACGGCAAGGGCTACATCGAGGACCGCCGCCCGAACGCCAACGTGGACCCGTACGTCGTGACCCGCCTGATCACGGACACCTGCTGCACCGGCCTGGAGAAGGCCGGCCTGGTCTGACGCGGTTCCGCTCCGCGGGGACTCCCGGAACCTCCGGAACCCCGAAGCCCCGTGTGGGGCGGGGCGCGCGCCCGCCCTGCCCCACACGGCATCACCACCGCCATCACCACCGTCATCGCCACCCGTATGCCCGCCAGGCCGCCCACCGGCCCGGCGGGCATACGCGTGCTCGGGGCCGGACCGGCCACGACAGGACGGCGGCCATGTGACGGAACGCCGAGGTCAACACGGCAGCGGCGAGGCCTCAATTGCCGAATTTGAGATTCCGCTCCACCTGCTGAGACGCAGTCTGCCCCGGGCCGAGGGCATCTGCTTCAATGGGCGCATGGCCAGCCATCCGCACACCTCGACCGGTCGCAGCGACCTCGAACCGTTCTGGCCGTCCCGTCAGGATCACGATTTCGACCGGGTGTGTTGCCGCGCGACGAACGCGCCGGCCCTCTAAAGCCCGGGATCGATCACCACACCTCTCCCGAGGCCTTCGGTCTGCGCGGTGCACCGAGGACGTACGTACGACGCAACGCACGCACGTCTCCTGCCGGCCACTTCGCGTGAAAGAGCTGACCACTCATGTCCCAGCCCCGTTCCCTGACGTCCACCGCGTCCGCCGCCGTCTCCGCCGCCTCCGCTGCGACCGCCGCCCTTCGCTTCCCCTCCCCCTCCCCGGCCCCGACCCCTGCCCCGACCCCGGCCCGCTTGCGGGCCGTGGCGCCGGACGAGGTCGCCCGTGTGACCGACCTGCTGCCGCCCGGCGCCACCTGGCTGCCCGCGCCGCAGCATGCGGTGCCCGTGCTGCCGGGCCGGCCGCCGATGGTCGGCTACCTGGTCCTCGTACCGGCCGACCAGCAGCCGCCGCTCTCCTTCGCCCCGCAGGCCGTCCCCGCCCCGGCTCCCCCCGCCTCCGCCTCCGTCTCCCCGGACGCCGCCGGGGACGGCGTGGTCCGCATCGACACGGGGCAGCGCACCGCCGTGGTCGACGGCCGGGTGCTGGATCTCACCTACCTGGAGTTCGAGCTGCTGGCGCACCTGGTCGCGCACCCGCACCGGGTGCACACCCGGGACCAGCTGGTGACCACGGTCTGGGGCTACGGCCACGTCGGCGACGGCCGGACCGTGGACGTGCACGTCGCCCGCCTGCGCCGCAAGCTGGGTGCGTCCCGCCGGGGCGCGATCCAGACGGTCCGCCGGGTGGGCTACAAGTACTCCCCCGCCCCCTGAGCACGACGGTGGGCCCGTACTCCCCCCTGTGGAATACGGGCCCACCGAGCTCTCCGGAACCTTTACCGGCCGGTTATCCGGCCGTCTTGGCGCGGCGCACCGCGACCGCCCCCAGCACCAGGTCGACGGCGAGGAACGCGACGAGGCTCATGCCGAGCAGCGGTACGAACCACCCGACCACCGCGGTCACCGCCGCGAGCGGCAGCAGCATGCCCACCGGCACCTTCCGCCAGGTCCCGCGCGGCTGGGCGCGGCCGACGGACAGCGTGCGGTCCTTGGTGGGCCGGCGCAGCCACCACATCCGGTAGCCCCAGAAGATCAGGAACATCAGCGCGACGGCGAGGGCGGCCAGGGCGATCTGGTTGGCGAGCCCGAAGGTCTGGCCCATGTGCAGGTCGATGCCGAACCGGGTCAGCTTGGCGAGGACGGGGTAGTCGGAGAAGTACAGGACGTCGATGACCCTGCCGTCGGCGGGGTTGACGGCGACGGTGTCGAAGTTGACCGGGAACTCCTTGTCCTTCTCCTTGACGATGTACCCCTTGCCCTTGGCCGGCAGGGTGACCTGGATGTCCTCGGTGGCGCCCGCGGCGCGGGCGGCGGCCACGGCCTTGTCGATGCCGATGTCGGCGGTGGGCGGTGCCGGGGGCATCTCCATGTCCTCGGTCATGACGTGGCCGGCGTGCTCGCCGCCGCCGTCCGAACCGGAGCCTGCTCCCCCGCTCGGGGTGAGTGCGGCGGACACCGTCGGGGTGGCGCCGCCGAGGCCGTCCTGGAGCTGCCCGATGTTCTCGCCGGCGTATTTCGACCAGGTCAGGCCGGTGGCGGAGAGGGCGACGAGCCCGGTGACGGCCCAGAGGCCGACGGCGCCGTGCCAGGAGAGGGTCTTGCGGCGCCCGGTGGAGGCGCGATCGGGCAGGACGAGCTGGGCCTTGCGGGAGCGGCGGCGACCGATCCACAGGGCGAGGCCGCCGAGGGCGACCACCCACAGCCAGCTCGCGGCGAGTTCGCTGTAGTTCCGGCCGAACTCGCCCAGCTGGAGGCTGGCGTGGAACTCGCTGAGCCAGGCGCGGACCGGCAGCGCGTCACCGGAGGTGGTCAGCACTCCGTTGACATGGGCCGTATACGGGTCGACGAAGGCGGTGCGGGTCTGGCCCTCGGCGAGACCCGGGGCCTCCATGATCACGCGGGTGGTCGCCTCGGCGTCGGGCGCGGGCCAGACGGCGACGACCTTGCCGCCGGGCTCGGCGGCCTTGGCGGCGGAGATCTGGGTGCTGAGCGGTACGGCGCTTTCGCCGACCTGCTCGACGGTCAGTTCATGGGAGTAAATGATCTTCTCGGCCTGCCAGGACCCGGCGTAGAGGAGCCCGGTGGCGGCGGCGAGGAACAGCAGCGGGGCGATCAGGACGCCCGCGTAGAAGTGCATGCGCAGCAGCAGCGGCCGCAGCGCGGCCCAGGTGCCGGGCTTCGCGGAGGCGCCCGGGGCGGGTGCGGTCGCGGAGCCAGCTCCGGAGACTTCGTTGGCTTCGTTGGCTTCGGCCGACTTGGCGGCATCGGCCGATTCGGTGGTGGCGGTGGCGTCGACGCCGCCAGTGGCTGCGTCGGCGTCGGCGGTAGTGGCGGCGTCCCGGGTTCGGGTGCCTTGGGCCTCGTCAAGCGACATGGTCGTCCTAGGTGTTGGCGAAGACATGGGTGGACCGGCCCCAGGTCTCGCCGCTCGCCCCACCGGGACGGCAGGACGGAAGGTGCGCTGGTCAGGCGCAGGCAGGACGGCCGGGGGCCGTGGCGTGGAGGCTTCGCACACGGGGCGGGCCGCGGCGTACGAGGGCGTGGGCGTGTACGGCACCGCGCAGCCTGCGCGGGGGTGCGTACGAGGGCCGCTGGACGGGAGGGCGCGGTACCAGGACGGCGCGTGCCCGCACCAGCGCGAGCGCGCGGGCGAGCGGTCGGGCGGCGAGCAGGGCGGTGGCGCCGAGGGCGGCGGCGAGCCGGAAGACGGCGGCTTCGCCCCAGGCGAGCCAGGCGGCGCACAGGAGTCCGGCGAGGACGTGGGCGGCGATCATGCCGAGGCCGCCGTTCCCGGCCATCGCGGCGAGGTCGGCCGGCCCGGAGGCGCCGCCTGCCGCTCCGGCGGCCGTGTCGGCCATACCGTTCATGCCCGGCATGCGGCCTGTGCCGGTCGCAGCCGTCACCGCGTGCACGGCAGTCGAAGCGGTCGTGCCGAACGCATCGGCCACGCCGACCACATCCGCCACATCAGCCGCGTCGGCCAGATGGGCTGCGGCCCGCTGCGCGGCCTGATGCGCGGCGTGGTGGGCAGCGTGCCCGGTGACGCCCCCGGCCCCGGTCCCCGCTTGGCCCGCGGAGAAGACCAGGTGGAGGACCCCTTGCACGGCGAGCACCGCCGCGCTGATCCCCACCGGTCCCCGGCGTCGCCGCGTGGCGAGCCAGGCGAGGCCGCCGGTCACGGTGAAGGCAGCCAGAAGGCCCAGCGGCGGGATGTCCGTTCCGGACATGTGGGCGTGCCCCGCGGCGCCCAAGGCGGTACACACCGCCGCGAACATCGCGGCTCGTGCGGCGCGTATCGGCGCGGGGCTTTCTGACATGGCCGGATCATGCTGCCACAGCCCCCGGCGCGGCGCACCGGAGGGGCGTGTCCGATCATGGTCGGGTGAATCCGATGCCAAGGACGCCGATAGCCGGCGCGGTGTACGCGGGCGGGGTCCAGCTCGGGGCGTACGCCCTGGAACGGCTGGCTCCGGCCGAGCGCGAGCAGATGCTGCGGGACTGCTCGACCAACGTCGACAACCTCTCCGCCGGGCGCTGGAGAACGCTGCTGAGCAGCGCCGTTGTCGTCGAGGAGCCCATGCCGCTGCCGTACGCGCTGCTGCTGGTCGCCGTCCTCGGGTACGCGGAGTACGCGTACGGGGTGTGGTGGACGGCCGCGGTGTTCCTGTTCGGGCACGTCACGGCGACCCTCCTGGTCTACGGGGTGCTGCGCGGGCGGGCCGGTCCGCAGACCCGGCGGGCCCTGGACGTGGGCACCAGCTACGGCTTCAACGCCGTACTCGGGGCGCTGACCTCGGCACTTCCGCGCGGCCGGGTCCGTACGGCCGCCCGGGCCGGGCTGCTGGCGGTGGCCGCGCAGCCGCTGCTGCGGCGCGGGCGGACCTTCACGGACGCGGGGCACCTGGCGGCCTTGGGGGTTGGTGTCGGGGTCTCGCTCGCCGTCGATTACCTATCCGGGATGAAACGACTGAAAATCGGATAACTCCGAAACCCGGACCGCCTCGCTTTACGCCACCCGCATCCACCCCTCCCGTCCACCGACCGATGGAGCCGCCACGATGACCGCCACCGCCACCCCCTCCACCACCGTCGCCAACCTCCGCGACCTCGGCGGAACGCCCCTCGCCGACGGCCGCACCGTCCGCCACGGCCTGGTCCTGCGCTCGGGCCAGCTCGACCGGCTCGACATCGACGCCGACCCGGCCGTGGCCTCGCTGGGCCTGCGCACGGTCATCGACTTCCGCACCGTCGCCGAGCGCGCCGACCACCCGGACCGCATACCCGCGGGCGTGCGCCACCTGGTCGGCGACGTCCTCGCGGACAAGCTCAACTCCGGGCAGGCGCCCGCGGCCGCGCAGCTCAAGGACCTGCTCTCGGACCCCGCGGTGGCCGAGGAGCACCTGGGCGGCGGCAAGATCCAGGCCCTGTTCGCGGACACGTACCGGGCGTTCGTGAGCACCGCATCCGCGCAGGCCGCGTACCGGATGCTGCTCTCCGAGGTCGCCGACCCCGAGGCGGGCCCGGTCCTGTTCCACTGCACGGCCGGCAAGGACCGCACCGGCTGGGGCGCGACGATCATCCTGTCGCTGCTCGGCGCGGACGACGACACCCTGATGGCCGAATACCTGGCGGTGAATCCGGCGGTGAAGCAGGCCTTCGCCCGGATGATCGAGGGCTTCACGATGGCCGGCGGCAACCCGGACATCGCGCTGGCGCTGATCGGGGTGTTCCCCGAGTACCTGGAGGCCGCGCTGGACGAGGTCCGCACGCGGTACGGCTCGATGGAGAAGTACGTACGCGAGGGGCTCGGCGTGTCCGACGAGGCGGTCGAGGCCCTGCGCACCCGCCTGACGGCCTGACCTCCGGCCCCGCCCCGCAGCCCCCGCCCCCGCCCCCGGCCCCCTGCACCCCTGAGCCTCACCCCCGTACTCGACCCGAACGTGTGACCTGGGGGCGGTGACCATCCGGCCATTCGCTCGTTCAGCTGAACGTGACTGCGCCGGACACCGCCACCCGCCCCCCGTCTCCCGCGACGCCCGACGTCGAGCAGGCCGAGGCCGCGATCGTCGAGCACTACCCGCGGCTGGTGCGGCTCGCCTACCTGGTGCTGCCGCCCTCCCTGGGCCGCCACCGGCGGGTGCTCACCGCCCACTCGCTGGCCCAGCGCGCGCTGCCGGGCGGACGGCGGTCCGGCGGGAGGACCGGGAGCACCGGGAAGGCCGGGAGGACCGGCAAGGCAGGGAGCACCGGGAAGGCCGGGAGGAGCGCGTCCCGGGCGCGCCACGGCGGGCTTCCCGGCCCGCGCAGGGACCGTCCCGGCAGCGGGGGCCGGGGCGTCGACGCGGGGTACGCGTACGTTCGGCTGCAGGTGCTGCGCTCCGCGCTGGAGGCGGGGGTTCCGCTGACCTTCCGGGCGCTGCCCCGGCGGTCGCAGCTGCCGGCGCCGCTGCCCCGGGTGTGGGGGCTGCGGCTGTTCCCGCGGTCCGGCGGGGCCGAGGAGCTGGCCCTGGACCAGTGGCTCGCCACGCTCGACGGGCCGGGCCGGGCCGCCTGCGTGCTGCGGGCGCTGGAGCGGCTGCCGGAGCCGGAGGTGCTGCGGGTGCTGGCCGCGGCCGGGGTGGCCGACCCGGAGGCCGCGGTCGCGGGGTCCGGGGATCCGGACCACGACCGGCTGTTCGCCTCCCCCGAGTTCGATCCGTGCGTGCTGCAGGCGCGGCCCACCGATCTGCTGCGCCGCCGCCGGTTCGGGCGGGCCGCGCTGGCCGCGGGGGCCGCCCTCGCCGTCTGCGGGGTGCTGCTCGCGCTTCCGGGCGGCGGCTGGGGTGCGGACGGGGCCGCGGCTCCGCCGTACGCGCGCAACGCGGCCGTGGAGCAGGCCATGGACCCGGCAAAGCTGATCCGGGTCACACCCACGCTGTGGCAGACGTCGTCCCGTACGGGCTTCTCGACCTGGCCGGCCCGCGGCGACCGCGTCGGCGACACGGGGCTGCTGCGCCGGGCGCTGGCCGTGTGGGCGCGGCCGGGCAAGTCGGTCGTCGCCTCGGCCACGCCGGGCACGCCGCCGGGGCCGCCGATGGGCCCGCCGCAGCTGCTGTTCGCCGGCACGGTCGACCAGGCCGTGGTGGTCCTGCTGTACGACGGGCTGCGTGTGGTCCGGTACGCCGAGCCGCGCACCGGGACCGCGGTCGCCGCCCTCGACTTCGCCCGTACGGACGGCGCGTCGGCGGAGACCGCCACCGCGCTCGTGCTGAGCCGGGTCGACGGGAACGTCCGCTACCTGGTCGCGCCCTGGGCCTCGGGCGTGGGCCTGCGGGACCTGCTGAAGCCGGGCGAGGCCGCGGTGCCGCTGAAGCTGGGCCCGGACGGGGTCACCCCGCCGGTGCCGAGCCCCGCCCCGGCCGGCAACTGCACCGGCTGGAACGCGCTGGCGCTGACCGGCGACGGCTCCACCCGTCTGGTGACGGACCTGGGCGAGCTGACCCCGGCCCGGCTGACCTCGGGCGCTCCGGGCGCGGAGCGGGATGCCGCGGAGGGCGGGGAGCTCGGCGACTGGTCGCGGATCGCCTGCCTGCTGCCGTCGGTCCGCTCGGCGGGGGTCCGTACGGTCAACGCCTGGACGTACGCCAAGCAGCAGCTGCCCGAGGGTGAGGGCACGGCGACCTGGCTGTGCACGCGGGCGGAGACCTGGGCGGGGGTGCAGGACCGGGTCCAGGCCCAGTTCCTCGTCCCGGGTGCCCCGCTGGCGGCGCAGGCGGCCAAGGCGGAGGGCTCGCCGGCCTGCGGCCCGCGGGAGCCGCGGGTGCTGGCGGGCGTGCTGTGGAAGTCGAAGGCGGGCCAGTGGTACGCCCTGGCGGCGGGCAGCGCGCAGTTCGCGTCGCTGTCGGCTTCGGGCGGTGGGGTGAACGGTTCGGCGACGGGCAACCGGCTGGCGCTGAAGGCGCCGGCGGGGGCCCAGGTCGAGCTGTCGGGCAAGCTCACGGACGGCACGAAGGCCGGAGCCCTGGGCCGGTAGCGGCCTGCGGATGCGCATACGGACGCGGATGCGGATACGGATACGGACGCGGATGCGGATACGGATACGGACGCGGATGCGGATACGGATACGGACGCGGATGCGGATACGGCTGCGGACGCGGCTGCGCATACGGATACGCTGCGGGCGCGGCTGCGGAGGGATTCCCAACCTCCGGACTCGTCAGTACATTGACGCCATGTCTAATAGGCCGCTGTCGGAACACACCGAGCTCAAGGCACGCAACGTGTCCTTCGGCTGGGACGGCACCCCGCTGCACTGGCTGCCGGGCGACCCCTTCGCCACGCACACCATCAACGTGCTGCACCTGCTCCTGCCCGCCGGCGAGCGCTGGTTCGTGCACGTCTACAAGCAGGTGCTCCCCCACATCAGGGACGAGCGGCTCCGCGCGGACGTCATCGGCTTCATCGGCCAGGAGGCCATGCACGCCGCCGCGCACGACGACGTGCTCCCCCACCTCAAGCGGCTCGGTCTGGACCCGACCCCGTACACCGCCCAGGTGGACTGGCTCTTCGAGAAGCTGCTCGGCGACCGGACCCTGCCGCCCGGCCGGGCGCGGCACTGGTGGCTGATGGAGCGGGTCGCCATGATCGCGGCGATCGAGCACTACACGGCGTTCCTGGGCGACTGGGTGCTGAACGCGGACGAGTTGGACCGGCGCGGCGCCGATCCGATGATGCTCGACCTGCTGCGCTGGCACGGCGCGGAGGAGGTCGAGCACCGCTCGGTGGCCTTCGACCTGTTCATGCACGTGGACGGCGGCTACCGCCGCCGGGTCCGGACCTGGGCCACGGCCTTCGCCGCCCTGGTCTTCCTCTGGCAGCGCGGCGCCCGCTTCTTCATGGAGAACGACCCGGAACTGCGCGACGGCAAGGCCTCGTTCGGCCAGTTCTTCCGGGCCGGGCAGCAGGGCACGCTGCCGTCCACGGGTGCGATGCTCAAGTCGATCCCGACCTACCTCTCCCGCGCCTACCACCCGTCCCAGGAGGGCTCCACCGCCCAGGCCGCCGCCTATCTGGCGTCCTCCCCCGGCGCGAACGGCGGTGTCCGGCCATGAGCAGCCGTGCCGCCGTGAGCAGCCGCGCCCTGACCGTCGCCGCGTTCGCGGGCGCCGCGTGGCTGACGAAGCGCGCCCTGCGCCGGCGCATATCCCGCTCGCCGCTCTGGCCGCTGCCCGCCCTGGAGACCCCGGTCTCCGGGTACTCGCCGCGCCGCCGCCTGCGCGCCCTGATCGTGTCGCGCACCGAACCGGCGCACGGGGTGGTCCGGCTGACCGTGGAGTCCCCGGAGCTGCCGGCCTGGGCGCCGGGCGCGCACGTCGACGTCACGCTCCCCTCCGGCCTGGTCCGCCAGTACAGCCTGTGCGGCGATCCCGCCGACACCGGCCGCTACACGATCGCGATCCGGCTGGTCGAGGACGGCCGCGGCGGCTCCCGCGAGGCCCACGCCCGGCTCGTCGAGGGCGCCGAGCTGGAGCTGCGCCCGCCGCGCAACCGCTTCGCGCTGGAGCCCGCCCCCTCGTACGTCTTCGTCGCGGGCGGCATCGGCATCACCCCGATCCTGCCGATGCTGCGGGCCGCCACCGCCGCCGGGGCGGACTGGACCCTGCTGTACGGGGGCCGTTCCCGCGCCTCGATGCCGTTCCTGCCCGAACTCGCCGCGTACGGGGGCCGGGTCACCGTGGTCCCGGAGGACGAGGCGGGTCTGCCGGACCTGGCCGGGCTGCTCTCCGCGACCGCCCCCGGCGCCCTGGTCTACTGCTGCGGCCCGGAACCCCTGATGGCCGCCGTCCTCGCCGCCGCCCCGGACCCGGAGGCGGTCCGCCTGGAACGGTTCGCTCCCTCGGCGTCCCCCGCCGCGGCGCACCCGTTCACCCTCGACCTCGCCCGCTCGGGCCGCGCGGTCGAGGTCGGGGCCGGCGAATCAGCCCTGGCCGCCGTCCGCCGGGTGCTGCCGGACACCCCGTACTCCTGCGGGCAGGGCTTCTGCGGGACCTGCCGGCAGCGGGTCCTGGCGGGTGTGGTGGACCACCGTGACGAGCTCCTCACGGACGGGGAGCGGGAGGAGTCGATGCTCCTGTGCGTGTCCCGCGCGAAGGGCGACCGCCTGCTCCTCGACCTGTAAGGACCGCCCCCGACCTGCGGGTATTCACGGGACGTCCGGGGACGGCCGGGCGCCCGATGGCGAAGTAGGGTGTCCGCATGACAACCGGGGTGCGGCGCAGGATGGGTGTCGAGGAGCGGCGGCAGCAGCTGATCGGGGTCGCCCTGGAGCTGTTCAGCAACAGGTCGCCCGACGACGTGTCGATCGACGAGATCGCGGCGGCCGCGGGCATATCGCGGCCGCTCGTCTACCACTATTTTCCGGGCAAGTTGAGCCTGTACGAGGCGGCGCTGCGGCGTGCTGCGGACGATCTGGCGCAGCGGTTCGTGGAGCCGCACGAGGGTCCGCTCGGGGCGAGGCTGCTGCGCGTCATGGGCCGGTTCTTCGCGTTCGTCGAGGACCACGGGCCGGGTTTCTCCGCGTTGATGCGCGGTGGTCCGGCGGTCGGCTCGACCCGTACCAACGCGATGATCGACGAGGTGCGGCAGGCCGCGTACGACCAGATCATCCGGCACCTGGGCATCGAGCGGCCGCCGGCCCGCCTGGCGCTGGTGGTGCGGTCGTGGGTGTCGCTCGCCGAGTCCACGGCGCTGATCTGGCTGGAGAGCCGGGAGATCCCGCGGGCCGAGCTGGAGTTGCAGCTGGTGCACGATTTCGCGGCGCTGGCCGCGGTGAGTGCCGCGTACGACACCGAGATGGCCGGGATCATGGTGCGGGTCCTGGAGGGCGAGCCGGCCGACGGGCCGTTCGGCGAGCTGGTGGGCCGTCTCGCCCTGCTGGTCCCCAACACACCGGTCCCCAGCACACCGGTCCCCAACACACCGGAACCGGCGCCGGACCCGCACTGATGATCACGTGATAATACGCGCGTGATCATTGATGACGAGGGGATCCTGTTCCGGCGGGCCGCGGAGAAGGACGCCGCCGCGCTGGTGGCCCTGTACGACCAGGCCGCCCGGTGGATGCAGAAGAACGGGATCGAGCAGTGGAAGCCCGGGGAAAAGGACGTCGCGCATTTCACGGGGAAGATGCGCGACGGTGAGGTGTGGCTCGCGGGCGACCAGCGGGGGCGGGTCGTCGGGGCGTACGAGCTGTGGTGGTCGGACGAGGAGGCCTGGGGCGTGCAGCCTCCGGTCGCCGGCTACGTGCACCGGCTGATGGTGGAACGCAAGACCGCGCCCGCGGGGACCGGCCGGCGGCTGCTCGAACATGCCGAGCGCCGGATCGCCGGTTCCGGTCTGCCGCGGGCGCGGCTGGACTGCGTCTCCACCAACCCCCGGCTGCTCGCGTACTACCAGAACGCGGGCTACCGGGTGGTCGGGGAGTTCCCCCACAAGGAGGGGAAGGACGGCCGCATCTACGGGGTGATCCTGCTGGAGAAGCGACTCGACCGGCTCAGCCTCGTGTGAAGACCGCGATCGTGCGGCCCGGGATGCGGAATTCTCCCTTCTCCGCGTCGTACGAGGACTGCTTGACGACCGCGTCGGAGCCGGCGGCCTGCACGGGGTGCAGGGCATGGCCGGTTCCGGCGAGGGCGGGGATCCGCTGCGACTGGCTGCCGGGCGTGGCGTTGAAGACGACGACCAGGTGGCCCAGGGTCATGGTGATGACCCCGGGGGTCTCGTCCTTCCCCGAGAGCGGGAAGGCCAGCGCGTCCTGGACCTGACCGGCCGTTCCCAGCCCGAAGCCGGGCTCGGTGGTCCGGATCTTCAGCAGGTCCCGGTAGGCGGCGGAGGCGCCGTTGATCTCCGTGCAGCCCGGGGCGGGCCCGGTCAGCAGCGGCTTGGCGTACGGCCACTTGGACCGGTTGTCCGCGGCCGGGGGGAGTCCCCGGCCGAACCCGTTGCCGTCGCGGCAGTCCCAGTGGATCGCGTTGAACCAGTCGCCGCTGTCGTAGGAGTTCCGGTCCAGGGACTTGGAGCGGAGCAGGTCCGTCCCGGCCTGCGACAGGGCGGGCCCCTGGGACAGTGTGGCCACGCCCATGGCCAGCACCTGCATCCGGGCCTGGTCGGCTGTGGCGGTGCCCTGGGGCAGCTTGTACGTCAGCGCGTCGGCGAGGGTCTCGTTGTCGTGCGCGTCGGCGTAGGCGAGGGCGTCCCCGGGTGCCGCCGCGTACCCGGCGGGGGCGCCGTTGTAGTCCACCTCGGAGCCCTTGACCCGGCGCCCGGAGGTGTCGGTGAAGGTGTACGAGGCGAGGTTCCCGGACAGGCCGACCTTGATGAGGTCCTGGTCGTGCAGCAGTCGGGCCCGCTGCTCGGCGGCCGTCCCGTTGGCGGGGGAGCCGTTCGGGGCCGTGAACAGCCCGGAGGCGAAGCCCTGCACGCGCGGGTCCTCGTCGAAGGGGCCCCCGCCGCGCACCGCGTCGCGGGCGCGGTCCGAGAAGGTCGCGATCCCGGTTCCGGCCATGTTCGGCTGGGTGGCCTGGACGAACCGGGCGTCGTTCGCGACCTCGCCGAAGTTCCAGCCCTCCCCGTACAGGATGATCTTCTTCCCGTCGATGCCGTCCTTCTCCGGGGTCAGCGTGTCGAGGGCCTTGCGCACGGCGAGGATGTTGTCCTTCGGGTGGTGGCCCATCAGGTCGAAGCGGAAGCCGTCGACCTTGTACTCCTTGGCCCAGGTGACGATGGAGTCCACGACGAGGCGGCCCATCATGGCGTTCTCGGGGGCCGTGTTGGCGCAGCACGTCGACGTGGCCACACTGCCGTCGGCGAGCAGCCGCTGGTAGTAGCCGGGCACGATCCGGTCCAGTACCGACTTGCCGTCCTGTCCGGAGGCCACGGTGTGGTTGTAGACCACGTCCATCACGGTCCGCAGTCCGGCTCCGTTGAGCCCCTGCACCATCTTCCGGAACTCGACGGTCCGGGCGGTCCCGTTCGGGTCGCTGGCGTACGAGCCCTCGGGGACGGTGTAGTGCAGCGGGTCGTAGCCCCAGTTGTAGGAGTCCTTGGCGGCCGCCGCGGCGACACAGGCCTGCTGCTGCTCGGAATCCGGGGCGTACACCTTGAGGTCGCAGGCGGGCTCGGTGCGGTCCTCGCGCTTCTCGGGGATGGTGCCGATGTCGAAGGCCGGCAGCAGGTGGACGTACGAGGTCCCGGCGGCCGCGAGGTCGCGCAGGTGCCGCATGCCCGCCGAGCCGCTGTCGGTGAAGGCCAGGTACTGGCCGGGGTGGCGGCTGGTGGGGTCGGCGACGGAGAAGTCCCGGACGTGGAGTTCCTGGATCTGCGCCGAGTTGAAGGGTACGGCGGCGGGCTTGCGCAGCTGCCGCCAGCCGGGCGGGGCCAGCTTGGGATCGGCGAGGTCCACGACCAGGCTCGCCGCGGAGTCGGTCGTCAGCGCGGTGGAGTAGGGGTCCGTCACCACGTTGCGGACCATCTGGCGGGCGCCGGGCGCCCACACGGTCACGGCGTAGCGGTACGGCTTGCCGACCCAGGACCGCTCGCCGCGCGCCGACCAGACGCCGGTGGCGTCGTCGCGGCGCATGGGCAGGACGCGGCCGTCGAGTTCGAGGTCGACCTTCCGCGCGGTCGGCGCCCACACCGACAGGGTGGGCCGGCCGTCCTTGAACACGGGCCCGAGTGCGGCCTGGGTGGCGTACAGATCGTCGAGCACGCCCGCGAGCTGGACGCCCGTGGCGGCGAGTACGGCTCCGTTGCCGGCCCGCGCGGAGGCGACGACCTGCCCCCGCAGGGCCTCCCGCACGAGTCCGCGGTCCCGCGCGTCCACGCTGAAGGCGCTGTACGAGGCCAGGTGCGGGAACTTCTGCTTCTGCGCGTCGGTGAGTTTCGCGGCGGAGAGCCGCAGCCACTGCGCCGCCCCGGTCAGCGTGCCGTTCTCGGCCTTGACCGCCCCGTCCGCGGACGCCAGCAGCTGGACGGAGGCGGCCGCCGGCGGCGCGTTCCACGCCACGGTGTCGCGGTCGATCCAGACGGCCTGCGACGTCCCGAGGTCGATCCCGGCGGCCGCCCCTGCGGGCTGCGGCAGCAGGGGGGCGGCCTGCCCGCCCAGCATCCACACCTCGTGCCCGGTGCCCTTCAGGTCGAGCGACTGGTCCGCGGGAAGGTCCTTCTCGTCGCCCTTGTGGACGATGTAGCTGAGCGAGGCGGCCCCGGCGGCGAGCGGCACCTCGAAGACGGCGCCGTACGCATCGAAGCGGGCGGGCATCAGCGGCTTGGACCAGTCGGTCGGGTTCGCGGCCCCGGCCCACACGTGCAGGCCCCAGCCGTCGTAGGCCCCGTCGGCGCGCTTGTAGTGCAGGACGGCCTTGCCCTGGTCCTGCGGCGGGTAGGCGGGCCGCTCGGTCTGTGCGGCCTCCTTGCCCTGCTCCAGCCAGATCTCGCCGGTGCGCGTCACGTCCAGTACGCGGTCGGCGGCGACGTCCTTGTTGCCGTCCTTGTCGATCACCAGGTAGCCGAGGGACGAGGCGCCGGGCTTGAGCTTGACCCAGGCGAAGGCGCCGTACGCGTCGCGGCCGGTGAAGTCGTGCCCGGCGGGCCAGGGCGTGGCCTCGCCGTCGGCGATGTCCCCCCAGGCGTAGAGCCGCCAGTTCGTGTAGTCCCCGTCGGCCCGCCGGTAGTGGACGACGGCGTAGTCGCGCTGCACGGCGGTGGGCACGGGCACGGGCGGAACCTGCCCGGCCACCGACTCGCCCAGGGCGCTCGCGGTACGGCCGCCGGCGTCGACGGCCACGGCCTTGTACCGCAGCGGCGTACCGGCCGGGGCGTTGACGTGCTGGGTGACCTTGTACGGAGCGTGGTCCGCGGAGCCGAGCACCTGCCACGGGCCGTTCCCGGCCTGGGCGGCGAAGACGACCCGGTTGAGGCCGCCGCCGCTGACGTCCGCGGACACCTCGACGGTTCCGGCAGCGCCCGCGGCGGGCGCCTTCAGCGTCACCGCGGGCTTGGCAGCCGGGGCGGCGAGCGGCTCGATGCCCCGCAGCACCACGGACCCGAGGGCGGGCACCACCACGGTGAGCTTGCCCGCTGCGGAGGCGCGGATCAGGGCGGTGCCGCCGTACAGGGTGCGGTACTGGGCGCCGGCGGGGGCGTCGATCTCGACGGTCCGGGATGCGGTGCCGTTGTTGGCGGCGACGAGGTATTCGGTCCGGCTCCGGGCGTCGGTCCGCGCGAAGGCGTAGACCGAACCGTCCGCCAGCCGCTCGCTCTGGATGCCGTCCCGCAGTGCCGGGTGCTCGCGGGTCAGCCGGGACAGGCCGGCGATCTGCCGGTAGATCGGGTGCTGCCGGTCGTACGCGTCACTGGCGTGGGTGCGCCCGGTCCCGAGCTGATCGTCGTCGAGATAGTCGGCGATCTTCGTGGCGAACAGGGGCTGCCGGGCGTCCTTGTCGCCGCCGGCGCCGGTGAATCCCTGCTCGTCGCCGGAGTAGACGACGGGGTTGCCGCGCGAGAGGAACATCAGCTCGTTGGCGAGCCGGTTCCGGTCCAGCAGTTCCTGCTCGCCCGCGCCGGGCCGGTCCTGCTTCAGGAAGGTGCCGAACCGCCCCATGTCGTGGTTGCCGAGGAACGTGACCTGCTCGTAGGCGTTGGCCTTGTCCGTCGTGTACCGGTAGTCGTCGGCGAGGACACCGGCCAGCCGTCCGGCCGCCGCGCCCTGGGAGGCGTACGCGCGGATGGCGTCCTGGAGCGGGAAGTCGAGGGTGGCGTCCAGCCGCCCGCGCGTGACGTAGGGCGAGGTGACGGCGGTATCGGCCGAGTAGACCTCTCCGAACATGAAGAAGTTCTTGCGCCCCTGCCGGGCGGCGTACTTGTCCAGGGCAGTGGCCCACTGCGTCCAGAACTCGGTGTTCACGTGCTTGACGGTGTCGATCCGGAACCCGTCGACGCCGAAGTCCTTGACCCACTTCTCGTAGATCTTCTCCATGCCGCTGACGACCTCCGGACGCTCGGTCCACAGGTCGTCGAGCCCGAAGAAGTCGCCCTGCCCGGAGGACTCGCCGGCGAAGGTGGAGTCGCCCCGGTTGTGGTACATGGTCGGGTCGTTGAGCCACGCCGGCACCTTGAGGTTCTTCTTGCCCTCGGGCACGAACGGCGTGCGAGGGAAGGAGGAGGTCCCGACGGCCGGAAACTTCTTCCCGGCGGCGTAGTCCGCGTCGTCGAAGGCGGCCCCGTCCTTCGTCAGGTACGGGAAGGCCCCCTTCGACAGGTAGGAGTAGGACTGCTCGCGGTAGTCGACGACGTCCGCCGTGTGGTTGGTGATGACGTCGAAGAAGACCTTCATCCCCTTCCCGTGCGCCTTGTCGATCAGCTTCGCGAGGTCGGCGTTGGTCCCGAAGTGCGGGTCCACCTGCGTGAAGTCGGTGATCCAGTAGCCGTGGTAGCCGGCCGAGACGTCGTCGCCCTTGCCCTGCACGGGCTGGTTCTTGAAGATCGGCGCCATCCAGATGGCGGTGGTGCCCAGCCCCTTGATGTAGTCGAGCCGGTCCGTCAGCCCCTTGAGGTCACCGCCCTGGTAGAAGCCCTTGTCCGTCGGGTCCAGGCCGGTCTGCAGCCGGCCGCCGCCGAGGCCTCCCGCATCGTTGCGCGGGTCGCCGTTGGCGAACCGGTCCGGGAGCACGAAGTAGAACTGCTCCCGCGTGAGGTCGTGCCGCGCGGGCTCGGCGGCCAGTTTGGCGTCCGACGGCGGCGCCGGGGGTCTTCCGGCGGCCGCGGCGGGCAGGGCGGGCAGGAGCGTCACGGCCAGCGCGGCGGCGGCGACTCCTGCGGCAGGGCGTATCAAGGCGGCTCTCCTTGGTGACGTGAAGAGGGCCGCCCGGCGGTGGCGGGGTTTCTTACGGGGTGCCGGGCGGCCCTGGTCTGTGGGGCGTCAGTTGCGCCAGGTGTCGTTCAGGACGACCTTGTTGCCCGCCGGAACGGTGGCGGTGCGATTGGCGCCGCCCTCCCAGATGACGTTCCCGGCGGCGTCCTTGCGGATGTACTTGTACGAGAACGCCGTACCGGCCGGGAAGGTCACGTCGAGCTTCCACACCGGGTAGGCGGACGGGGCGAGCTTCACCGCCGCGGCAGGGTTCCAGCTGCCCAGCTCGGCCCGGTCCCCGGCGACGTAGACGTCCTGTCCGACGACGGTGGTGGCGTTCACGGCGAAGGAAGCGCCCGCGGCCCCGACGCCGCAGGTGCGCGCTCCGACGTGGAGCGCGAGTGCCGTGTTGCTTCCCAGCGTCGCGGTGAACCGGCCGTCCGCCCCGACGGAAACGTTCCTTCCGCTCTGCACGTCGCAGTAGTCGCCCGCCGGCAGCGAGGTCTGGAAGGTCCGCGTCAGGGCAGCGCCCTCGTGGTTGATGGCCACGTACGCCTTGCCGCCCCGCCCGAAGGCGATCTGGTCGTTGCCGTTGTCCCACCAGTTCGTGACGGCCTGTCCGCGCGCCGCGTTCCGCAGGGCCACCATGGACGAGATCTCCGGCCAGGCGTGCTGGCACTTCCACCCGTCGCGGTAACACCCGGCGACCTGCCCGCCGTTCGGCGGTCCGGCGTCCTTGTCGGTCCACTCGTACCCGGAGTGCACGTCGGGCGAGCCGTACGGCCACGCCAGCATGAACACGCTGGCCAGCGTGTAGTCGGCGCCGTTCTTGTAGTTCAGCGTGTCACCGACGCGCTCGGTGTCGTGGTTGTCCACGAAGACCCCGGCGCTCCCGGAGGCCATGTGGCCCCAGCCCTCGCCGAAGTTCTTCAGGTACGAGAGCTTCTCGTCCTGGAAGACGCGCTTCAGGTCCCGCGCGTACCGGAACTCCTGGACGTCGCCGTTCCCCAGGTACTCGCTCGGCGACACCGCCTCGCCGGCCCCGTGGATGGCCTCCTGCTTCCAGTAGGCGCCCGGGTTCGTCAGCCGCGACTTGATGTCGGCGAGGTCGGCGGCCGGCATGTGCTTGGCGGCGTCGATCCGGAACCCGTCGACGCCCAGCGACGACAGGTCGTTCAGGTAGGCGGCGATCCGCCCCCGCACGTGCTCCTCGCCCGTGTCCAGGTCGGCGAGGTGCACGAGCTCGCAGTTCTGGACGTTGCCGCGGTCCCGGTAGTTCGTGATCTCCGCCCGGCAGTCGTCCATGTCGGCGCCGGAGTAGGTGCCCGGGTAGTCGTACTTCGTATACGCGCTTCCCCCGGTCCCCACGCCGTCACCGGCCGCCATGTGGTTGATGACGGAGTCGGCGACGACCTTCACCCCGGCCGCATGACAGGTGTCGATCATCGACTTGAACGCGGCCCGGTCCCCGAGCCGACCGGCGATCCTGTAGCTGACGGGCTGGTACGAGGTCCACCACTGCGGCCCCTGGATGTGCTCCTGCGGCGGCGACACCTGCACGTACCCGTACCCGGCGGGCCCCAGCGTCTCGGTGCACGCGCGGGCCACGGACTCGAACCGCCACTCGAAGAGCACGGCCGTGACGTCCTTGTCCCCGGGCGCCGCGGCAGCGGCCTGCGGGGCCTGCACGGTCAGGGTGGCGGCGGCCAGCGCAGTGGCGGCGAAGAGCCCGGCGGCGCTCGCTCTGGCAGGTCTGGCAGCTCTGACAGACATGTGGGGTCCTCCTGGCGGAAGAGGTGTGGGGATTGCAGTGACCGTAGGGGCCGACACCGGACCGTTGCAAGACCTTGCGCAAGAGATTGCAGAATTGTTTCCTGCCGGCCACCTCGCCGGCCCGCCCGGGAAGGACGATGGGCGGCCGGGAAACCCCGACCGCCCATCTACCCCCGACCAAGGGGAACTTGTGGTGCGGCGCGCCGAGCGAACCGACGGTGCGCCGCGATCCGGACCGGGGGCCTCACTCCCCCCGGGGCGCCGTCCCGGTGGACCCGCGGACCACCAGCTCCGGCTGGAACACGTACTCCGTGCGCTGCACCGGCGTACCGCCCACCGCCTCCAGCAGCGCCCCGACCGCGGCGGTCGCCATGGCGCGCACGGGCTGCCGCACCGTGGTGAGCGGCGGATCGGTGAACGCGATCAGCGGCGAGTCGTCGTACCCCACCACCGAGACGTCCTCGGGCACCCGCAGCCCCCGCTCCCGTACGGCCCGTATCACGCCGAGCGCCATGGGGTCGCTGCCGCACACGATGCCGGTGCAGCCGCGGTCGAGCAGGGCGCCCCCGGCGGCGTGCCCGCCCTCGACCGTGAACAGGGTGCGCTGGATGAGCCCGTCGGCCGCCGCCCCCGGCACGGCGGAGACGAACCCCTGCTCCTTCCGGGCCGACGGCACGTACCGGGTGGGTCCGATCGCCAGCCCGATCCTCCGGTGCCCCAGGTCCTCCAGGTGCCGTACGGCCATCTCGGCCGCGGCCCGGTCGTCCGGGGAGATGAAGGGGGCGTTCACGTGCTCGTTGAACCCGTTGATCATCACGAACGGCACGCCGCGCGAGCTGAGCCGCTGGTACCGGGCGGGGTCGGCCAGCGCGTCGGCGTGCAGCCCTGACAGGAAGACGATGCCCGTGACCCCGCGCTCCTCCAGCTGCTCGACGAGCTCGTCCTCCGTGGCCCCGCCGGGGGTCTGCGTGCAGAGCACCGGCGTGTAGCCGTGCCCGGCCAGCGCCTGCTCTATGACCTGGGCGAAGGCCGGGAAGATCGGGTTGGTGAGCTCGGGGATGAGCAGGCCGACGAGCCCGTTGCTGCGCCTGCGCAGCCGTACGGGCCGTTCGTAGCCGAGCAGGTCCATCGCGGCCAGCACCTTGTGCCGGGTGCCGGCCGCGACGCCCGCCTTGCCGTTGAGGACCCGGCTGACGGTCGCCTCGCTGACCTGGGCCTGCGCGGCGATGTCCGTCAGCCGGAGTGGGGAGGTCACCCCTGCCACCACACCGCCGTGTCGGCGGGCAGGGTGCCCGGTTCGGCGAGGTCGCCGCTGGCCAGCAGGACCGTACCCGGTGCGGGCAGTGCGACCGCCTCCCCGGTGGTGTTGGCGGTGCAGACGAAGGCACCCCGCCGGAACGCCAGCACGCCCGCCGGTGCCGGGAGCCACTCCACGCGGTCGCCGGCGCCGAGGTCGGCGTTCTCCCGCCGGATCCGCAGTGCGCTGCGGTACAGCTCCAGCGTGGAGCCCGGGTCGCCGGTCTGCGCCTCCACGCTCAGCGCGGCCCATTCCGCGGGCTGCGGCAGCCAGCTTCCGCCGTTGCCGAAGCCGTAGGGGGCCTCGGTGCCGCTCCACGGGATCGGCACGCGGCATCCGTCGCGCAGGCCGTCCTGTCCGTTCTCCTTGAAGAACGACGGGTCCTGGCGGACCTCGTCCGGGAGGTCGACGACCTCGGGCAGGCCGAGCTCCTCGCCCTGGTAGACGTACGCCGACCCGGGCAGGGCCAGCATCACCAGCGCGGCCGCGCGCGCCCGCCGCAGCCCCGCCTCCGCGTCGCCCTCGCCGAAGCGGGTGGCGTGCCGGACCACGTCGTGGTTGGACAGCACCCAGGTGCTGGGGGCGCCGACGGGGCGCATCGCGTCGAGCGAGTCGTCGATGGTGGCGCGCAGGGCGTCCGCGTCCCACCCGGTGGTCAGGTAGTGGAAGTTGAACGCCTGGTGCAGCTCGTCGTGGCGCACGTAGAGGGCGGTGCGGTCGGCGCTGGGGGTCCAGGCCTCGGCGACGCCGATGCGGTCCCCGGCGTACTCGTCGAGGACCTTGCGCCAGGCGCGGTAGATCTCGTGGACGCCGTCCTGGTCGAAGAAGGGCAGGACCTGGTTGCCGAGCAGCTTCAGCTGCTCGTCGCGGCCGAGGTCGGGCAGTCCGGGCGCCTTGACGAGGCCGTGGGCGACGTCGATGCGGAAGCCGTCGACGCCGAGGTCGAGCCAGAACCGGAGCACGGACCGGAACTCGTCCTGGACGGCCGGGTGGTCCCAGTTGAAGTCGGGCTGCTCGGGCGCGAAGAGGTGCAGGTACCACTCGCCGTCGGCGACGCGCGTCCAGGCCGGGCCGCCGAAGATCGACTCCCAGTCGTTCGGCGGCTCTTCGCCGTCCTCGCCCCGGCCGGGGCGGAAGTGGAAGCGCTCGCGCAGCGGCGTGCCGGGGCCTTCCCGCAGCGCCTGCTTGAACCATTCGTGCTGGTCGGAGCAGTGGTTGGGGACGAGGTCGACGATGATGCGCAGGCCCAGTTCGTGGGCGTCGCGGATCACGGCGTCGGCGTCGTGCAGGGTGCCGAACATGGGGTCGATGGCCCGGTAGTCGGCGACGTCGTAGCCGGCGTCGGCCTGCGGGGAGGCGTAGAACGGGCTGAGCCAGACGGCGTCGACGCCCAGCTCCTTGAGGTAGGGCAGTCTGCTGCGGATGCCTTCGAGGTCCCCCATGCCGTCTCCGTTGGAGTCGGCGAAACTGCGCGGATAGACCTGGTAGATCACCGCTTCTCTCCACCAGCCGGGCGCAGTGCCGGTGGCGGTGGGGAGTGTTTCGGCGAGGTGCTGGGTCATGACGTCCTTGGTTGGGTTCGGGCCGGGGGTACGGATGTGTGGGTGGGGGCGCCGGGTGGTCAGCCCTTGGTGGCGCCCGCCGTCATCCCGGCAACGAGGTGACGCTGGGCGAAGACGAAGAAGATGGCAGCGGGGATGGCGATGAGGACCGAGGCGGCCGTCATCGGACCCCAGTTGGCGGTGTACTGCGTGACGAAGGTCTGCAGGCCGCCCGCGAGGGTGAGGTTCTCGTCGCCGACCATGAACGCGGAGGCGTACGCGACCTCGCCCCAGGCGGTGATGAACGAGTAGAAGCCGGTGACGGCCAGGCCGGGCTTGGCCAGCGGCAGGATGAGGCGCCAGAAGGTGCCGAAGGGGTTGAGCCCGTCGACCCGGCCGGATTCGTCGATCTCGACCGGGATGGTGTCGAAGAAGCCCTTCATCATCCAGGCGCAGAACGGCACGGCGATGGTCAGGTAGGTGATGATCAGGCCGACCGGCTGGTTGAGCAGCCCGAGCTGCCCCATCAGGTTGTAGAGCGGGACGATCAGGATGGCCATGGGGAACATCTGTGTGATCAGCAGGGTCCACATGAGCGGCTTCATGCCGGGGAACTTGAACCGGCTGACGGCGTACCCGGTGGTCGCGGCGATGAACACGCCGAGCACGGTCGTGATGCCGGCCACCAGCACGGAGTTGCCGAACCAGCTGAAGAAGGAGGTCTGCTCCACCAGGTAGCGGTAGTTGTCGAGGGTGGGTTCCTTGACGAAGTCCGTGGTGATCGCGTGCTTCGCGGGCTTGAGGGAGGTCAGGAGCACCCACAGCACGGGGAAGACGGCGACCACGGAGGCGACGACGAGGGTCGCGTGCAGCCCGACGGAGGCGAGCGGCGAGCGCTTGCCCCGCTCGTTGCCCTTCGCGTGATCGGCGGACCGGCTGGTCGTAGTGGAGGTGGCCACGGTCGTCACCACACCTCTCCCTGCTTGCGCAGCGCCCGTCGGTAGACCAGCGCGAAGATCATGAGGAGGGCGAGGATGAGCACGCCCCAGGTGGCGGAGCCGGCGAAGTCGCGCGGGCTCGCCACGAACGCCTGCCGGAAGGCCTGGGTGACCAGGATTTCGGTGGCGTCGCCCGGTCCGCCCCGCGTCAGCAGGAAGATCACCGGGAACATGTTGAAGGTCCAGATGGTGGAGAGCAGGATCACGGTCATGCTCACCGACCGCAGCCCGGGCAGGGTGATGTGCCGGAAGCGCTGCCAGGTGCTGGCGCCGTCCATCTCGGCGGCTTCGTAGAGCTCGCCGGGGATGGACTGGAGGCCGCCGAGGAGGGCGACCATCATGAAGGGGATGCCGAGCCAGACGTTGACGGCGATGACGGAGACCTTGGCCCAGGTCGGGTCGTCGAGCCACGGGATGGCTGCGATGCCGCCGCCTTCGAGGATCTTGTTGAGGATGCCGTTGTCGCGGTTGAAGAGGAACCGCCAGGCGAAGACCGAGACGAAGCCGGGGACGGCCCAGGGCAGGATGAGCGCCATCCGGTAGACGGCGCGGCCCTTGAACTCGCGGTTCAGCATGTTGGCCAGGGCCAGCCCCAGGGCGAAGGTGATGGACACGCACGCGACGGTCCACACCACCGTCCACAGCAGCCGCTGCGTGAACACCGGGTCGGCGAGCACGGCCGTGTAGTTGTCGAGCCCGACGAACTCGTACGTGGCATCGATGTGATTGGCGCCGATCGTACGGGCGACGTTGCGCTCGTTGGCGTTCGTCAGCGACAGGTAGACGCCACGCACGAGCGGCCAGCCGATGATGACGCCGAGCACGATCACGACCGGGGCGACCATGGCCCAGGCGTACCAGTGCGTGGCGAAAGCACGCTTGAGCCCGCCGCGGTTCGCGGCGCGCTTCTTCGGGTTCGAGCCCTCAGCCGTGCGGCTCCGGCCGCGGGGGGGGGGGGGGGGGGGGGGGGGGGCTGGCGGCGGGGCGCCGGGGGGGGGGGGGGGGCTGGGCGGGCGGGGGCCCTGGGGGCGGGGCGCCGGGGGGGGGGAGGTGCGCGCCGCGGCTCGGGGGGTCCGG
>NZ_JBIVXV010000002.1:292776-611220 GCF_044769385.1 Streptomyces sp. NPDC090445
GGGGGGGCCCCCCGGGGCGGGCGGGGGGGGGGGGGGGGGGGGGGCGGGGGGGGGCGCCCCCCCCCCCGGGGGGGGCCCCCGGGGGCGCCCCCCCCCCCCCGCCCCCCCCCCCGCGGCCGTTGCCACCGACTGGCTGGTGTCAGCAGCCATGGTCGTTGTTACTTCCAGCCCTTGAGGATCTTGCGGAACTCGGCGCCGGCGGCCTTGGCGGCGTCCTCGGGGGTCGAGGCTCCGGTGACGGCCTTGGTGTATTCGACCTTCAGCGGCTCGAAGAGGGAGCCGTTCTCCGGGATCCAGGCGCGCTCGACGGCCTTGTCCACGGCCGGCTTGAAGAACTGGACCATCTCGTTGGACTTGACGTCGGCCTGCTCGTAGGCGGCGGTCCGGGTCGGGAGCAGGCTGAGCTCCTTGGCGGACTGGACCTGGACCTCCTGCGAGGACATGTACTCGACGAAGGCGTGCGCGGCAGCGCGGTTCTTCGACCCGGCGTAGACGGCGAGGTCGTGGCCGCCCTGCGGGCCGCCCGCCTTGACCGAGCCGGCCGGAACCGGGGCGATGCCCAGGTTGGCCTTGTCCGCGAACTGGTCGCCGGCGTAGGTGTCCTTGATCGCCCAGGGGCCGTTGATCATCATGGCGACCTGGCCGGTCTTGAAGGCGGTCTGCATGTTCTGGTAGCCGTCGGTGGAGTTGGTGACGGCTGCACCGGAGGCGACCAGGTCACGGGCGGCCTTGAACGCCTTCACGCCGGCCTCGTTGTCGACCGTGACGGTCTTGGTCTTCACGTCGACGAGGTCGCCGCCCTCGCCGTAGATCAGCGGGAAGAACCAGTAGGAGTCGTCGCCGCGGAGGTACAGTGCGGCCTTGCCGGTCTTCTCCTTGATCGCGGTGGCGGCGGTCTTCAGCTCCTCCAGGGTCTTGGGGGGCTGGACGCCGGCGTCGGCGAGCATCTTCTTGTTGTAGAAGAGGCCGAGGGTGTCGATGACCTGCGGGACCGCGTAGGTCTTGCCCTCGTACTTGCCGCTGGCCGCAGCCTGCGGCAGGAACTCGGCGTCGACCTTCTTGGCCGTGTCGGCCGGGACCTGGTCCAGGTAGCCGAGCGAGGCGAAGTCCGCGACCCAGCCGACGTCGGCGCGGATCACGTCGGGGGCCTCGGAGCCGCTGCTGAACGCGTTCTTGACCTTGTTCTGCGCGTCGCCGTACGGGACGTTGACGTACTTGACGGTCACCTTCGGGTGCTTCGCGGTGAACGCCTCGGCGATCTTCTGGAAGCTGGCCTTCTCGGCATCGTTGGAGGTGTCCCACCACGTGACCGTGCCGGAGAGCTCCCCGCCGGCCTGGGTGCCGCTGTCGTCCTTGGTGTCACCGCCGCAAGCCGTCGCCGCGAGCGCCAGGGTCGCGACCAGCGCGGTGGCCGCTATGCCACGCCGCATATGAACTCCTTCGATGATCCCGGCCGCTCCCTCGCGGTCCCGAGTTGCAGGGAACGTAACAAGCCTGAAAGCCGTCCGAAAGAGCTTGCGGCAATTTTCTGCAAGCACGGCCGATCGTTACAACCGCGTGTCCTGACGGTTGCCGCCGCTTGCTGGTTGTTCGAACTCCCGTCGGGTCATCAGCCCTGCAAGCAGGCCGTGAACAGCCCGCAACCAGGGGGCATGTGGCCGCGTTGACACCGATATGACCCATGAGCTGACCGCCCCCGGTCTTGCAAGCGCTTCCAGCAAGACCACTGAAAGTGCCGTCGCCAACACGGTCGGCTGGTGGCGCGATGCCGTCATCTACCAGGTGTACGTCCGCTCCTTCGCGGACAGCGACGGCGACGGCATCGGCGACCTGCGCGGGGTGCGCTCCCGCCTGCCGCATCTGGCCCGGCTCGGCGTCGACGCCGTGTGGCTGACGCCCTTCTACGTCTCCCCGCAGGCGGACGGCGGCTACGACGTCGCCGACTACCGGGCCGTCGACCCCCTCTTCGGCGACCTCGCCGACGCCGACGACCTGGTCCGCGCCGCCCACGCCCTGGGGATGCGGGTCATCGTCGACGTCGTCCCCAACCACACCTCCGACCTGCACCCCTGGTTCCGGGAGGCCCTCGCCGCCGGCCCGGGCGGCCCGTCCCGGGCCCGCTACCACTTCCGCCCCGGCCGCGGCGCCGACGGCTGCGAACCCCCGAACGACTGGGAGTCCGTCTTCGGCGGCCCCGCCTGGACCCGCACCCCGGACGGCGACTGGTACCTGCACCTCTTCGCCCCCCAGCAGCCCGACCTGAACTGGGAGCACCCCGAGGTCGCGGAGGAGTTCGCCTCCGTCCTGCGCTTCTGGCTCGACCTCGGTGTGGACGGCTTCCGCGTCGACGTCGCCCACGGCATGGTCAAGGCGCCCGGCCTGCCCGACATCGGCCGCGGCGCCCAGGCCACCCTGATCGGCACCGAGCCGCTCCCCTTCTTCGACCAGGACGGCGTCCACGAGATCCACCGCTCCTGGCGCCTCCTCCTCGACTCGTACGAGGGCCCGCGCATCGGCGTCGCCGAGGCCTGGGCGCCGACCTCCGAGCGGCTCGCCCTGTACGTCCGGCCCGACGAGCTGCACCAGGCGTTCAACTTCCGGTTCCTGAACTGCCCCTGGGACGCCCCGGCGATGCGCACGGTGATCGAGGAGTCGCTCGCCGCGACCACCGCCGTCGGCGCCCCGACCACCTGGGTCCTGTCCAACCACGACGTCGTGCGCCACGTCACCCGCTACGGCAACGGCGACGGCCGCCGCGGCCTGGCCCGGGCGCGGGCCGCCGCACTGCTGATGCTGGCGCTGCCCGGGTCGGCGTACCTCTACCAGGGCGAGGAGCTCGGCCTGCCCGAGGTGACCGACCTCCCCGACGAGGTCCGCCAGGATCCCGCCTTCCGCCGCACCGCCGGGCAGGACGGGCTGCGCGACGGCTGCCGCATCCCGCTGCCCTGGTCCGGGAAGGAGCCGCCGTTCGGCTTCGGCCCGTCCGGCCGGAGCTGGCTGCCGCAGCCCCGCGGCTGGGGCTCCCTGACCGTGGCCGCGCAGACCGGCGACCCGCACTCCACCCTGGAGCTGTACCGGGCCGCCCTGGAGCTGCGCCGGGCCCTGCCGGGGCTCGGCTCCCCGGACGCGGGCCCGCTGACCTGGCAGCCGGCCCCGGAGGGGGTGCTGTCGTTCACCCGGCCCGGCTTCGCCTGCACCCTCAACACCCGGACCGAGCCGCTCGAACTGCCCTCGCCGGGCCGTCCCGTAATTTCCAGCGCGCCCGTCGAGACGGACGGCCGGACCGTCCGTCTTCCCCCGGATTCGTCCACCTGGTGGGCTTTGTAGCGTGCGACCGGTACAGTCCAATCCCGTGACCGCACGGCTTGCCGACATCGCAGCCCAGGCGGGGGTCAGCGAAGCCACAGTCAGCCGCGTGCTCAACGGCAAGCCCGGTGTGGCCGCAGGCACCCGCGAATCCGTGCTGGCCGCGCTCGACGTGCTCGGCTACGAGCGCCCGGTGAAGCTGCGCCAGCGCAGCGCCGGCCTGGTCGGGCTCATCACCCCCGAGCTGGACAATCCCATCTTCCCGGCGCTCGCCCAGGTCATCGGCCAGGCGCTGACCCGCCAGGGGTACACGCCGGTGCTGGCCACGCAGACCCCGGGCGGGTCCACGGAGGACGAGCTGACCGAGATGCTCGTCGACCGCGGGGTCTCCGGGATCATCTTCGTCTCGGGCCTGCATGCCGACACGACCGCCGACATGGGCCGCTACGAGCAACTCCGGGCCAAAGGCGTCCCCTTTGTCCTGATCAACGGCTTCTCCGACAAGGTGCAGGCACCCTTCGTCTCCCCCGACGACCGGGCGGCGATGCAGCTCGCGGTGACCCACCTGACCGCGCTCGGCCACACCCGGATCGGGCTGGCGGTCGGCCCCAAGCGGTTCGTCCCCGTCCTGCGCAAGATCGAGGGCTTCCGGCTCGGCATGAAGGAGCGGCTCGGCCTGGACGAGGCCGCCGTCGAGGAGCTCATCCAGCACTCCCTCTACAGCCTGGAGGGCGGGCAGGCCGCCACCACGGCGCTGATGGAGCGCGGCTGCACGGCGATCGTGTGCGCCAGCGACATGATGGCGCTCGGCGCGATCCGCGCCGCCCGGCAGCAGGGGCGGCGCGTCCCGCAGGACGTGTCGGTGGTCGGCTTCGACGACTCGCCGCTCATAGCGTTCACCGATCCGCCGCTCACCACGATCCGGCAGCCCGTGCAGGCCATGGGGCAGGCCGCCGTGCGCACGCTGCTGGAGGAGATCGGCGGCACACCGGCCCCGCACAGCGAATTCGTCTTCCTGCCCGAGCTGGTGGTCCGCGGGTCCACCGCGTCCGGCCCCGAGCAGCACCGGGGGCCTTCGTAGCCGCTGCCCCGGCGGGCCCCTGGGGCCCCGGCCGGGGCTCGCCTCGGGGATCGCTCCGGGGTGTGTCATACCCAGGACCGATCGGCTGCAGGCAAGACAAGCCCGAGGGATGATCGAAGGCGGGAAGGCATCTGGCAAACTCTCGTCCCATGGGTGAAGCGAGCGTGAAGACACTGGAAACCGGGACGGACGTCTCGTCACCCGCCGTGGTCGACGAAGAGGCCCGTCCGGAACCCCGGCACACCCTGCTCACCCGCCTGCGGGCCCCGCGCCGCCCCCGGATCTGGTTCGAGATCCTGCTCATCGCGGTCAGCTACTGGACGTACTCGCTCATCCGCAACGCCGTGCCCGAGCAGAAGTCGATCGCCCTGGCGAACGCCGACTGGCTGTGGCACATCGAGCACACCCTCGGCATAGCGGTGGAGAAGACCGTCAACCACACCGTGAACTCGGTGACGTGGCTGATCGTCGGCATGAACTACTACTACGCCACGCTCCACTTCGTGGTGACCCTCGGCGTGCTCGCCTGGATCTACCGCTGGCATCCGGGGCGGTACGCCGCCGCCCGCTTCGTCCTCTTCGCCACCACGGGCGTGGCGCTGGTCGGCTACTACTTCTTCCCGCTCGCGCCGCCGCGGCTGATGGAGAACGAGAACTTCATCGACACGGTGCTCGTCCACCACACCTGGGGCTCCATGGCCTCGGGCAACCTCAAGAACATGTCGAACCAGTACGCCGCCATGCCGTCCATGCACATCGGCTGGTCGCTCTGGTGCGGGCTGACGATCTACGCGGTGGCGGCGGCTCCGTGGGCGCGGATCCTGGGCCTGCTCTACCCGACGGCCACGCTGGTCGTCATCGTCGCCACCGCCAACCACTTCTGGCTGGACGCGGCCGGCGGCATGCTGTGCCTCGCCTTCGGGTACGCGGCGTCCCGCACCTGGTACGGCGACATGCCGCACCGCCTCCCCCGCCACCCGGTCCACACGGACCCGCATCCGGCGACCGCTGCTCTGCTGAACCGGTTCCGCACCCCGACCCCGCGGGGCTGAGCCCCTCCACCCGGCTGCCCGGAAGGCCCGATGACGCGCACCCCCAGACCGTCGGCCAGGCCGTCGGCCGAGGCGATACTCGCCGCGCTGCCCGAGCTCGCCCCGTACGCACGGGACGCGGTGCGGTTCGACACCGAGCGCGGGGAACCCGACTGCGGGGACAGCTCCGTCGGCGGCCCCCTGCTGTGGCCAACCGAAGAGCCGTGGCCCGTGTGCTCCCTGCCCGACGAGACCGGCGGCCCCGACGGCGAGCCCGCCACGCCCATGGTGCCGGTCGCCCAGATCTTCCGGCGCGACGTCCCGGGCCCGTGGTGGCCCGACGACTCCGACCTCCTCCAGATCCTGTGGTGCCCCAACGAGCACTGGGACCCGCCGGCCCACCAGGCCGACATCGCCCCCGCCGTCGAGCTGCGCTGGCGGCGCACCGCCGACGTGACGAGCCGACTGACGACCCCGCCGGCGCCGACCCGGTACGACGAGGACGGCTACCTGCCCCGGGCCTGCACCTTCACCGCCGAGCACGTCACCGACTTCCCCTACTGGGAAGAGCTGCCCGAGGAACTCCGCCCGGGGCTGCTGGAGCTGATCGAAGCGACCGGTGACGGTGACGGGAGTGACGCCATCACCTGCCTCGCCGGCTGGAAGCTGGGTGGCTGGCCGACCTGGCAGCTGAACCACCCCTCGGCATTCGACTGCGCCGACTGCGGCACGGCCATGACGCTGCTGTTCACGGTGGCCAGCGACTCCGAGGCGGGCGTGGTCGTCGGCCGGTGGGGCGACCTGCGGATCTTCACCTGTCCGACCGACCACCGCCACGGCTTCCAGGCCGACCTGCACTGACGCCCACGGCGGGCGTGCCAGCGGCCGTATCATGGCCCTCGGCAGGCAATGACCGGTGTCGGCGGGGAGGTCCTCACCATGAGTGCAGCGGAATCCGAGCGCCCGATCCATCCGCCGCTCCGGCCACGGCTGACGGTCGAGGAACTACTGGCCGCGAAGAACACCCAGCCGATCACCTCCCTGGACGATCTGAAGGCCGACACCTTCGAGTCCGACGAGGAACTGGACGAGTTCCTCGCCTTCATCCACGCCGAGCGCCGACGCGACGTCGCCTGAGCGCCGCCGCCATGCAACCCGTCGTCCTCGACACCGACGTCGCCTCCCTCACCCACAAGGGCAGGCTCACCGGCCCACTGGCCACCCGTCTGATCGGCCGCAAGCCTCTGATCACCTTCGTCACTTTCGGCGAACTGACCCAGTGGACCGAGATCCGCAATTGGGGCAGCCTCCGCCGGCAGGAACTCGCCGACTGGCTCTCCGGCATCCCCGTCCTCCCCGGCGACGAAGCCGTCGCCGCCACCTGGGGCAAGCTCTCCGCTGCCGGAAGGCAGGACGGACGACCGCAGCCGACGAACGACACGTGGATCGCCGCCTGCTGCCTCACCTACGACCTGCCGCTGGCCACCTTGAACCTCAAGGACTACGAATACTTCAAGGACAAGCACAACCTGCGCATCCTCGGCGAGGGTTAGTCCCGGCCGACGGCGACCGTTGACGCTCCACCGCCCGAAGGGCCGGGCGGCTCTACTGATTGCCGAACGCCATCCACTTCTGCGGGGTGTCGAGCGGGGTGAAGCCGGAGCGGGCGTAGACGGTGTGCGCGTCGGCGGTGGCGAGCAGGATCCGGCGCAGCCCGTACGGCTCCAGGTGCTCCTTGACCGCCTCGACGAGCGCCCCGCCGAGCCCCTTGCCGCGGGCGCCGGGGTCGACGTAGACGTCGCACAGCCAGGCGAAGGTGGCCCGGTCGGTGACGACGCGGGCGTACGCGAGCTGGGCCCCGGAGGCCTGGTCATAGAGGCCGAAGTTCAGGGAGCCCGCGATGGCGTCCTCCTGCTTCTGGCGGCTGCGGCCGAGCGCCCAGTACGCGTCCTCGGAGAGCCAGCGGTGGATCAGGCCGACGTCGAGCCGGGCGGGTTCGGTGGACATCTCGTAGCCGTCGGGCAGTTCGTTGCTCATGCCCCGCATCCAAACAGCGCCCACGGCCCCCGGCCAGCGGTTATCCCCAGGATGCAGACGCGGTGGCTTGGTGGCTTAGTGTCTCCGCCATGACCAGAACTACGCCGCCGCGCCCCGTACCGGTCGAGGAGCTCTTTCCGAAGCTGCGGGCGTATCGGGGTATGACGACGCGCCTGCACCCGCGGCCGGGGCGTCCGGACGCGTCGGCCAGCTCGGTCGGCGGTCCCCTGCTGTGGCCGGCCGACGAACCGTGGCCGGTGTGCACCGAGCCGCACAAACGCAGCCGCGGGCACCGCATCGGGGACATCCGTCGCGGGCGTCAGGTGCTCGCGGACGCCTGGGCCCGTGACCGGCCCACCGACGAGGAACGGGTGCTGCTCAAGGAGCTCGGCCGCAGGCACCGCGACCCGGACGTCACCGACACCGATCCGATCCCGCTGGTCGGCCTGGTCCAGCTGTACCGGCGGGACGTGCCCGGCCTCCCGCCCGGCCCGGACGGCTGCGACCTGCTCCAGGTCCTCTGGTGCCCGTTCGAGGCCCACGGCCCGAGCCGCTACGGCCTGGCCCCGCACGTACGATGGCGCCGTTCCGACCGGGTCTCCGTGCCGCTGGACGCGCCGCCGCAGCCGACGCTGGTCGGTTTCGAGGGCTCGGTCGCCGAGCCGTGCGTGTTGCACCCCGAGCAGGTCGTCACCTACCCGTACGCCGGATCGCTGCCGGTCAGGTTGGGCGCCAGGATCGACGCCTGGGAGGAGCGTCAGGAACGGAAAGCGGAGAAGTACGGGCTGGAAGACGAGCTGGTCACTTACCACCACGACCTGTCGATTCCACCGGGTTGCCGGGTGGGTGGCTTTCCTTCCTGGCACACGACCGACCCGCATCCGATGAACTGCGAGGCCTGTGCCGCCCCCATGGTCCTGCTGCTGACCATCGACAGCAGTGAGTGGGATGGCGGTAGTGGCAGCTGGATGCCCACCGAGGAGCAGGACGTGGCGGAGCACCTGCGTGAGCCCCGCCCCACGCAGCTCACGATCGGCCGGGACGGACTGTTGAACATCTTCGCCTGCCCCACCGAGCCCGGGCACCCACACCGATGGAGCATCCAATAGGCGGGTGCTGAACGACTGCCGTCGGAACTCGGGTTCTGGCTCAACTTCTGTGGAGTCGGGCTCTATGGGAGAGCGATCGACTCGTCGCAAGCCGCTGATCTGCGCGATTCCCTCGCTCGTTGGCGCGGCACGCCAAGCGGCTGCGCCGCACCACAGAAGTTGAGCCAGAGCCGGAACTCGTGAACAGAGCCGGAGAGGGGAAGAGCGTGCTGCAGAGCAGGTGGGGCTGTGCGGTGGTGCCGCTGGCGGGGTTTGCCACGGGGGTGCTCGGGTCGGTGCTGCTGGCCTCCGCCTGGCGTGCGTGCGACGTCGGCGTGAACGGGGCCGCCAACAGCTTCGCCCTCGTCCTCTACGGGTCGCTGCTCACGCTGACCGCGGTGGTGTGGTGGGGGGTGGTCGTGAGGTACGTCGGGCGGCGGAGCCCGACGGTCGCGCTGCTCGGCGGGTCGGCCGGCGCAGCGGTGATGGTGTGGGTCTTCGTGGCGCTGCTTCAGGTCCCCCACGGTTACACGTGCTGATGCGGGACGGCCGGAGCATCTGCGGGACCACGCAAACGCAGTAGCGGCCGGTCCCGTCGCGTCGGAGGATCAGGCGCATGGAAACAGTGGTGCAGTGGGTCCGCACGTCATGGACCAAGCAGTCCCGCGGCGGACTGGCGGCCTCCCGCAGGAACAAGGCCCCCACAGCCTTTCCTCTGCCGCCCATGGCGCCGCCCTTCGTACACAACGTGGTCCTGCACGAAGCCGATGATTTCCAGCCTCGCTTCGGAACGCTCAGGGGTCTACCCGACTCCGGCTCGGACACCGGGCTGCTCCTGCACGAAGCCGACGGCCTCCTCCGGGTCCAGCTGACTGTCACGCCGTTCGGCATGCCGCGCAGGTGGCGACGTCCTCCAGCGGTCCGCCTCGCCCGCGGCGAATGGCTCCGCTGGCAGGTCAACCACCGCTTCGCGGGCACATGCAGCGGCGACTGGACCTACCGGCTCGACACACTGAACATCGCCAACGGCCCGGCACCGACCGACCTGTTCCTGGGCACACCGACTCGCCGCGTCGACGAACGCGCCGCTCTTCGCTGACCCCGTCCTGGCGTCGGCCGACGGTCATCCCGGGCTGCGGGGCCCGATGCCCGCCAGGGCCTCGGTGAGGGTGCGGGTGACGGCGTCGTCGGCGAGGATCCGGATCCTCTCCCAGCCGTGGCCGAGCCGCGTCTCGCGCTCCAGCAGCCGGGTCAGTACGGGCTCTGCGGCGGCGGCCGGGGCTCCGATCTCGCCGAGGTGCCGGACCGCGCGCGGCGTCGGGTACGCGATGTGCCCGTCCCACTCCGGGTCCACGGCCGCCAGCAGCACCGGTACCGCCGGCTCCGGATCGCCGGTGATCCGCCACCAGGCGTGGGCGGCGGCCACCCGGGCCCACGCCCCGGGCGAGTCCATGAGCGCCCGCACGGCTCCGGTGTGCCGGGCGGCGGCCGGGCCGAAGTCGGCCAGATAGGGCAGGACGCGGCTGCCGAGGCCGGAGTCGAGGTCGGCGGCGTAGATGCGGAGGGCTGGGGAGTCGTCGCCGGTCACCCGCCAGTGCGCCCAGGCGGCCATCCGCACCCCGTACCAGGATCCCCGGGGATCGGGCCCGTACGGGCCGGGCGGTCGGCTCGACCCGGTGGCGAACTCGGCCAGCCGGCCCGCGGCGGCTGCCGCCGGGGGACCGATCCGGCCGAGGACGCGGGCGGCGTCGTAGGCGTACGGCCCCTCCAGGCACGCCATCACCTCGGGCAGGGCGGGAGCCGCCGCAGGACCCCAGGCGGCCAGGACGTCGAGGGCGCAGGCGTTCCCCCCGGCGGCCGCATCCACCCCCAGGTCGCGCCGCAGCAGGGGCAGCAGCTCGGCCGCGGGCATCACCGCGAGCGCGGGGGCGTTGCTCCGCTCCCGCCAGAGCCGTTCCCGCACCGCGAGGCGGTGCAGCGCGGGCATCGCCCGTACGTCGCCCACGCCGGCGAGAGGGAACGCCAGCTGGCCTATCAGGTAGTCGTGGGGGTCGCGGAGCAGGTCGTCGAGTCGAGCCGCGATCCGGTCGGCGTACGGAGCCGCGGCTCGGCCGGCCTGGACGAGCACGTCCCGGGCCCTCCAGTAGTCCTCCGCGTCACCGCAGGCGGCCTCGACGATGGTGCCCCAGGCCGCCGGGCTCGGCCGCCGAAGCCGAAGCACTGCCTTGGCTGCCGCCGCCAGGCGAAGCTGGCGGGGCAGGAGTCTAAGCACCGGCAGCGGCCACGAATCCGGCCCAGGCGGCGGGGCTCAGCGCGAGTCGGCTGCCGTCGGGGACCTTGGAGTCACGGACGAGGATGGTGCCGGGCAGGTGGGCTACCTCGACGCATTCGTTGCTGCTACTCGGGCTATAACTGCTCTTGGTCCAGGCGACTTCGACGCAGTCGGGGCCGTCCGCGGTGCTGTAGCTGCTCTTGACCCATGCCAACGTGGAAGGACCTTCGGCTGACAGCTGGATGCTCATGTCTCCCCCAGTACCTTCTCGATGAACGTCAGCGACTCGCGAGGCGTCAGGGCCTGCGCTCGGATCATGCCATAGCGCATGTCCAGGACCTGGACTTCTCGTGGTTCGGTGATCAGTCGACTGGCCAGTTGAACTTCGCTGTGCCCGACGGTCGTCCCGTCCGCGAGACGCATGACCTTGAATGACGCAGCGAGACCGGAGTGCTCCTCCACTGCAGTTGGCATCACCTGGATCTCCACGTTTCGCGACCTCCCGACCTCTAGCAGGTGTTCCAGCTGGCCGCGCAGCACCATCTTGCCCCCGACCGGCCTGCGAAGTACCGCCTCTTCCTGGACGACTGTGAGGAGCGGCGGCGAGTCCCGGCAGATGACCTCCTGACGCGCCAGCCGCGCTGAAACCAGACGTTCAATCTCATCTGCGGAGTACGCCGGCCGACGCAGTGCGTAGAGGGCGCGCGCGTACTCCGCAGTCTGGAGAAGGCCCGGCACCACGACGTTGTCGTACGCGCCGATCTCCACGGCCTGGGACTCCAACTTGGCGAGATCACGAACCTTCTTGGGGTAGCGGGCCCTTTCGATGTCAACCTTCATCGCCGCGATTTTCCCTCCCGCCTCCAAGACCTCATCCGCCTTGTCCAGAAACTCGGGGCGGGGAATGCGGGTGCCACGCTCGATCTTGTAGATCAGGTTGGGGCCGTAACCCATCCGCTTGGCGAACTGCATAGCGTCAAGGCCTGCGGCCTCGCGCCACATTTTCAACTGGCGTCCCACCGTGGCGATTACCGCCCCCGATTCGTCCTCCGGATCGAGTTCCCAGCTCGATTCGTCGACACCGTCTGCGTTCACTCTCCACCTCCGATTTGACCGGGAGGACCGCACGGGACAGCCCTGGACAACCGCTGTACACAGCGCCCTCAACTCTGTTCAGGTTACGCACGGATGGCCACGCTGAGTCACGTGAATCAGGAAATCTCCCTCGACGCCACCCTCCCCGCAACCCCGCGCGGCGCTCGCGCAGCCCGTGCCCTCACGGTGCACCAACTCACGGAGCATCGACTTCCGTTCACCGAGGCGGCACAGGTCGTCGCCGAGCTCGCCGCGAACGCTGTCACGCACGGGAAGGTCCAAGGGCGGAGCTTCCGGCTGCGCCTGTACATCAACCCCGGGCCTGCGCTCCGTATCGAGGTGTCGGACACCCGGGCCGAGGCCGTACCGCCCGCAGACGCCCACGTTCCGTCACCGGAGGATGAATCGGGGCGCGGGCTCGTCCTGGTGTCGAGTCTGGCTGCTCGCTGGGGAACGGATCAAGGCCCCGTACCCCTGAAAACGGTGTGGGCGGAATTGGACCTAACCGGTCCGCTTTCACCGGATCGAGGTTTTCACGACCCGGTGGGCCACTCCCCGGTAACGCTCGACGCCTAGGGATAAAGAACCGGGGGAAATGACCTTTCCCAACCTCCCCCCTCCCCCTCTCACCCGGTCGGGTGAATTGCGCCAACCCGGCTGGCGCAATTGCCGATCCGCGGTGCAGAGTCGGCCTCGGACGAAAGTCCCCCACAAACGCATTCGGCCCTCGCATGGGACTGCCATCCCGCCGCGAGGGCCTGACCACCCGGAAGTGAACGCCTTCCTCATGGCTGACCAGCAGCTTAGCGCGCCTGCGCGCGCCCTGTCGGGCATCCGACACATCAACCGCGCCCACCACACCCGGTTCGTGGTGATCGGCAACCACCTCGCCCAGCACGAGGAGTTGAGCCTGACCGCGATCGGGCTGGGTGCGCACATCCAGTCGCTGCCGCCCGGCGCCAAGGTGACCATCAAGGACCTGGCCGGGCGCTTCCCCGAGGGCGAGGTACGGATCGCCACGGCGTTGCGCGAGCTGGAGGAGCACGGCTACCTGGGCCGTTACCAGGAGCGGCTGCCGTCGGGCCGGGTCGTGACGTACACCGTGTCGTACAACAACCCGCCTGCCCTCAGGACGGAGGCGAGGAGGGGCGACGAGCCACCCCCGGAGCCGCCCGAGCCGGACGACGACGGTGGCGGTGGCGGTGGCGGCCGCCCCACACCCCCGGACGAGGAACCCCCGGTCCCGCAGCGGGAGGAACCGTCGCCGCTCCCGGAGCCGGAGACGGCCCCTTCCCCCGAGGCGGACGCCGAGGCCCGTTCGCTGCTGGCCCGGCTGCGGCTGCGGGACCCCCGGCTGGTGCTGTCGGAGCGGGACGTGGCCCGGCTGGCCCCGGCCGTGGCCGCCTGGCTGGAACGCGGCCTGACCCCGAGCGCGGTCGGCGCCACCCTGACCCGCAGCCTGCCCCTGACCCCGATCCACTCCCCGTACGGGCTCCTGGCGCACCGGCTCCGCGAGCTGATCCCACCCCCGATCCCGGCCGGCCCGGCGATCCGCCCGCCGGGCCCGGACCGGACGATCCACCCGCTCCAGTGCTGCGAATCCTGCGGCAAGGCCTACCGCGCGCCCACTCGCGGCGGCCACTGCGGACCCTGCACCCGTGCCCTGGACCCGACGAAAGTCGCGTAGCCAGGCAGGCCCGGGCACTGCGATAGTCGCCGCATGAGCCCCCAAACGCCCGCCCCTGCCGACGAAACACCTCTGACCGCCGAGGAGTACGCGGCCGTGCAGGCAGCCGTCGCCAGCGGCGCCGGGCTTCGGAACGACGGACAACCATGGACGCTCAACTCGCTGTTGGAGGCGTGGAAGTACCTCGTGGAGGAAGTGGAGGAGGGCTACGGGTGGTGCGCGCCGGAGCTCGACAACGACCTCTGGTGCCGGACCGCACTGGCCGGCGTCTGGCGGCTGCTGCCCCCACGCGTGCAGACGCTTCGCCAGTCCGAGCTCGACGCGCTGGACGCCCGCTTCCGTGCGGCCACGATTCCCTGGCCCGACCGGGACGAAGAGCCGCACCGGTGGTGGGAATGGCGCATCCCGCGAATCCTCGAAGCCGAACCCGGCGAAACCTTGTGGAAGGGCTGGCCCATGGGCTGGGGCATGATGCCGTTCCCCAAGCCGGACACCGTCCAAGTCGTCGAGTGACGAATCGGACTCAACGGCCGCGGCGCAGCCGCTGCCGGGCGGCCACGCCGAGGCTGACGCCTCGGACGACCTCGGACGACGAACAGCCCCTCCACTCCAAAACACCGTGTCTTCGGGGCTGACGGCCCGCTTGCGGGGACCCGTGTTGCGATCACCTGGCACCGGCGATAAAGAGGAAGAGGAAGAGGAGCATTCCTCGTCTTGTCCATGTGTATTGGGGATGGTCCCCGTGCCAGAGACGGGTGCGTGGTCATGGGCTTTGATCGGTGTACTGCTCCTCCTCGGAGTCCTCGGCGCCGTGGGCGCGGTCTTCGCCTGGAGGATGGCGGTCAGAGAACCGGAGTCGGAACCTCGGATTGAGGTGCTCGCCGGAATTGGCGGGGGCCTTGTGACCGGCATTGCCATCGGGGTCTCGGCTCTGTTCTTGGAACAGTCCTTCGGAGAGTCACAGGAGTACGCGGCGTGGAGGGCGAACGTCGAGATCGCCGGCTCCATACCGGGTTTCACTCCTAAGCACAAGAACATTGACGGCATCAACTTCAGCGGCAAGGAGCTTCCCAACGCCGACCTGAGCGACGCCCACCTGGAGAGCTTCAGGTTCAGGGAGACCAACCTCAGAGGAGCCGACCTCACCGGAGCTCACCTCCAGAACGCGGAACTGATCGGCACCAATCTGTACCAGGCAGGCCTGAGCGGCGCACACCTTGAGGGAGCGTCATTGCACAGTGCGAACCTCACTCATGCTGTTCTGGGTCCTGCCAAGTCTTTCGCAGGTGCCAAGGTGAACCTCTACACGTGTTGGCCGAAGGGCGTACCCCAGGAGGTACTGAACAAGGTGACCGTGGAGAAACACAACGACGAAGTGACCGGAAAGGTGCTGGGGGCTTCGGACGACATGCGGGACGGCATCAAGGGCGGGGAAGAGGCTCCGAGGTGCACACTGTGGAAAGGCGCCGAAGAAGTTCGCTGAGGTCGTCGAAGAACTCCCCTTCCCTCCAGGACGCTGCTCGGAACCTGGAAAGTTGACCACCGCCGTCATCGCGGCTGTCGCCCGCACCCGCAGAAGACAGCGGGCAACAGTTCGTCGAGTGGCTCTGCCGCCTGCCCCGACAGCGGCGCCCGCTCAACGACGGCGCAGGCGCTGCCGGGCGGCCACGCCGAGGGCGATGCCCCAGACCAGGAACAGCCCGTACCAGAAGAGCCCCCACACGGCCTGCGGGTGGGCGTCCTTGGCGGCGAAGGCCGGGGCCGACACGACCCGCTCGGCGGCGAGCAGGTACTGCAGGGCGAAGTAGGTGAAGCCCCACAGGCTCATGCCCACCGAGGCGACCAGCGCGGGAACGGCGAGCAGGCGGCGCGGCAGCCGGCGGCCCCACGGCCGGACCAGGGCGAGTGCGATGACCGCGCCGAGGACCGCGACGCCGCCCATCCCCCAGTAGCCGACGGCCGCCTCCCAGGTGCCGTGCGGGGCCCCGGCGAAGTCGCCGGGGAAGGTCGCTCCGATCCCGGCGCCCCACCAGAAGTGCGGGGCGGCATACGCGAGGGCCGCCACCGCAGCCACGTACCCCGCGTACCCGGACCGACCGGCCCGCCGTCCGCGCGAGCCGGTCGTCGTCGCTGCCGCTGCTGCTGCTGCCTGTGCCATGGTGTCCCCCACCTTGCTCGTCCCGGTGCGGCGGAGGCCCGTGCCTCCCGCCCGGAACCAGACTGTCCGAGCCCGCCCCGCAGCAAATCGCCCGCCCGCATGCACCCGCCTCCCCCGCGCGGGGGAGGCCCGGCTACGCGGGTCGTCGGACCGGACGGCGCCGCTACCCGTGCCCGGACTCGGGTTCGGGCTCGGGCTCGGCCGGCAGGACCCGGCCGGGCCGGCCCCAGTCGGGCAGCAGGTCCCACGCATCGTGCTGCAACCACTCGGCGAAGGTGGCCGGCCGGCCGCCGGCCGCGTGGTCGAGGGACAGCGGGACGATCAGGTCGTGGCTGGCCCGGCCGTCCCACCACACCGTCCCGGCCAGCGGGCCGGACAGCGCGAGCAGCGTGGCGTAGCCGCAGCCGTGCTCCTGGAGGACCACGCTCCCGGCCGTCTTCCGGTCCTGGAACTCCTCGTACTCCGCATCCCACGCGTCCCAGGCAGCCGCGGCTGTCGGCCCGTCGGGGAAGTCCTCCCACCGGGGCTCCCGCGCGTCCAGCTCGGCCTCCGCGGCTGCGTACGAGTCGGGGTGCGGGAACGGCAGCGGCAGCAGGTCCGTGCGAGCCTGCTCGTTCCCGGTCCACCACCAGCCCCGCTCGCCGCGTTCGAGGCGCGCCATGCCCTCGCCGGCACTGACACCGACCAGATACGCGCGGTACTCGGCAGGAAACGAGACCCCGAGCTCCCGCTCGGCCTCGGCGACCTCTACCTCGGTCAACGGCGGTGGCGGGGAAGGACGGTGCATGCGACCACCCTAGACGGCGCCGGCTCGTCGGCCGGATACACCGGGTAGGGGAGCACTCGGGGCCGCCCTGGATCCGCATGCCTGTCTCATTCTGTGCGTGTCGGAAGAGCAAAGCCGAGCGCGTACCAGGACATCATGCAGAATGCGTACGCGCCGGAGGGCGAGATCTCGAAGAAGGGCAGGGGCGAAGTCTGTCCGCTGACCTGGCCGGATGCCTGCCTGCGGCAACCAGGGCGTTGTCGGGCATCTCGCATAACCTCCTTGGAACTCTTGGGGGTGGGGATTATGAGTGGTGGCGGCGGCAAAGACCTGGAGATGGATCCGGTTGCCGTGCGGAGCATCCAGGACGGGCTGCGGGCGGCGGTGGGGGAGCTGCGGGAGTTCGCCACGGACACCTCGGCTGTGGCCGGGTCCGGTATGAGCCGACTCGCGCTGACGGGTTTGGAGGCCGGCCATCCGGCGGTGGCCTCGGCCCTGGAGGGCTTCTGCGAACGGTGGGACCTCGGCGTGGCCAGCCTCGTGATCAGTACGAGCGGGCTTGCCGAGCGGCTGGGGATTGCGGCCGGCTCGGTCTGGGAGGAGGACCAGTACCGCAACGGCACCTTCAAGGTGCTGGTCAACGCCGGTATCGGCAACCCTCACGCGTCGGAGGACGAGGTCGAGAAGAAGTCCATGGACGCGATCCTTTCGGATCACGCGTTCACACGGGAGACGCCGGAGCAGGCCCGCCAGGCCAGGGAGGACTTCGACCGCACCTGGGCGGCCACCAAGCACAGCATGCTCAACGAGGGAATCAGCGGCGGCATGTTGGAGAACGTCGCCGAGGCACAGGGCATGGACCGCGAGACGCTCGATCACATTCGCAACCAGCAGGACGCCGGCCATCCGGGCGTGGCTCACAGCGGTGATCAGCACGGTGATGAGGGGATAACTTCTGATGGGCGACGGTAATTGGCTGGAGAAGGGCGCAGCCATCACCGGAGACGCTGTCGAATGGCTCGGTGGCAAGACCGCTGATGCGCTGGAGGACGTGGGCTGGCAGGAGGGCGCCAACGCCGTCCGCAACACGGCGAACTCCGCGGCGAACCGTCTGGGCGCCGACGTCGGCGAGGTGGATCTCGGCCAGAGTGAAGACCCCAAGCAGCTGGTCCACGGCAGCGCTAGCAGCCTGCGTGCGGCCGCCGGACACCTGCGTGATTTCAGCGCGGCCTTCACCCGCACCGGGGAGGGCCTGAAGAAGCTCGGCACGGACGGCATCAAGGGCGCCTCGGCTGACGCCTTCCGGGACTCTGTCCAGGAGAAGGCGCCTCGCTGGTTCGCCGCCGCGGCCGCCTTCGAATCGGCGGCCGGCGCGGTTGCCCGGTTCGCAGACACCGTGACGTGGGCGCAGGGCCAGGCGAAGGAGGCGATCGACGAGTACAAGGCAGCGGTCAAGCTGTCGGACAACGCCCGTGCCGCCTACAACACGTGGGTGAAGGATTACGAGGCGGCTGTGAAGGCCGAGCAGAATCCGCTGCCCGCCCGCCCGGGTGGCTTCACCGATCCGGGTGCCGACGGCATCAAGGCCGCGCAGCAGAAGCTGGCCGAGGTACGGCGCCAGCGTGACGATGTCGCTCGCTCGGCCGCCCAGGCTTTGGAGAAGGCGCGGGATGCGGCACCGAAGGTGTCGGCCACCGAAGCCGCCATGGTCGAAGTCGTGCGCAGGGGCGCCGAGTACCAGCACTTCCTCGGCGGTGTCGCCAAAGGCACGGCCGGCATGGTCAACACTTACCGCGCACTGGATTCCAACGACCCGTACAACATCAACCATCCCACCGTGGCCCGGATGGGCCTGAACAGCATGGGGGCGGACTTCCTCGCTGCCGCCAACACCCCCGACGCCACAGCCAAGGCCCTGATCGACAGTGCGATGAAGGACCCGTACGAGTTCGGCGGGAAGCTCGCACCGGAAGCGGCTGTGTCGAGGGGGTCCGGCCTGCTGACGGGCGCGGCCCGCACCGCAGCAGGAGCCACCCGCTTCGCCGACGACATGGCGCATGCACGGAAGCCCCCGAGGGGACCGAACGAGCCAGACACGCCGTCCGCCGGCGACGAGCTGCGCCACGACCCGCACGACAAGTCCCGCGAATCGGACTGCAAAACCTGCCTGGAAGATCCGGTCGACGTCGCCACGGGCCGGATGACGCTCCCCCAGACCGACCTGGTACTCCCCGGCTCCCTGCCGCTGGTGTTCAGCCGGACGTTCGAGTCGTCGTACCGTCTTGGCCGATGGTTCGGCCCCACCTGGGCCTGCACCGTCGACCAGCGGCTGGAGTTCGACGACGAGGGCGTGGTCCTGGTCAGCGAGGACGGCAGCCTGCTCGGCTACCCCCACCCCTCGCCCGACGCCCCCGTACTGCCACACCTGGGCCGCAGCTGGCCGCTGGAACAGCAGGAAGACGGCGGCTATACGGTCACCGACCCCGACACCGGCCAGGTCCGACACTTCACCGAGGACGGCCTGCTCACTCAGATCGACGACCGCAACGGCGCCTGGATCACCTACACGTACGACGAAGCAGGCGCCCCTGCCGCCATCTCCCACTGCGGCGGCTACGAGGTCCGTCTTAAGACCTCCGATGGCCGAATAACCGGCCTCGCCCTGGCCGACGGCACCCAGGTCCTCCGCTACGGCTACACCGACGGCAACCTCACCCAGGTCACCAACTCGTCCGGGCTCCCACTCCGTTTCGGCTACGACGAACTCGGCCGGATCACTTCCTGGACCGACACCAACGAACGCCACTTCGACTACGTCTACGACGACCGGCACCGCTGCATAGCCCAGTCCGGAACCAACGGTCACCTGAACGTCCGCTTCACCTACGAGCCGGGCCGTACCACCCTCGCCGACTCCCTCGGCCACACCACACAGTTCCTCGTCAACGACCGCGCGCAGATCACCGCGGAGATCGACCCCACAGGCGCCACCACCCACTTCGAGCACGACCGCCGCAACCGCCTGCTCTCGCGTACCGACCCCCTGGGCCACACCATCCGCTTCACGTACGACGAGGCGGGCCGGATGACAAGCGTGACCCGGCCGGACGGCCGCGTATCACGGGCGGAATACAACGCGCTCGGCCTGCCGGTGAAGCTGATCGCCCCGGACGGCAGGGTGACCCGCCAGACATACGACGAACACGGCAACCGCACCTCCGTCACCACCCCCGGCGGCGCCACGACCCACTTCGGGTACGACGCCCGCGGCCACGTCGCCTCGGTGACGGATGCCCTGGGCAGCACCACCATGGTCCGCTGCGACCCGGCAGGCCAGGTCACCTCGGCAACGGATCCCCTGGGCGGGACAACGACCTACGTCCGCGATGCCTTCGGCCGCCCGATCGCCATCACGGACCCGCTGGGCCACACCACGCACCTCACCTGGAGCGTCGAAGGCCGCCTCCAGCACCGCGTGAACGCCGACGGCAGCGAGGAGTCCTGGACCTACGACGGCGAGGGCAACTGCCTGACCCACACGGATGCGATCGGGGGAGTCACGGTCTTCGAATACGGTGACTTCGACCTCCTCACCGCCCGGACCGGGCCGGACGGCGCGCGCTACACGTTCGCGCATGACATGGAGCTCCGGCTGACAGGGGTCACCAACCCGCAGGGGCTCACCTGGAGCTACACCTATGACGAGGCGGGTCGGATGGCCTCGGAGACGGACTTCGACGACCGAACCCTCACCTACGGGTACGACGCTTCGGGGCGTCTGACCTCCTGTACCAACGCCGCAGGCGAGACCACGGCGTACGAGCGCAACGAGCTCGGCCAAACGATCCGCAAGGACGCCGCCGGCCTGGTCACCACCTACGCGTACGACGTCTTCGACGCCCTCGCGACGGCTTCCTCACCGGAGGCTACGGTCACCTGGCTCCGCGACGCCACGGGCCGGCTCCTCTCGGAGACGGTGAACGGCCGCACCCTCACGTACGGCTACGACGCGCTGGGGCGCCGCACCAGCCGCACGACACCTGGGGGCGCCGAATCCCTCTGGGCGTACGACGCGGCAGGTCGGCGCAGCGCCCTCACCACCGAGGGCCGCACTCTGGTCTTTGAACGCGACGCTGCGGGACAGGAGCTGAGGCGTACTCTGAACCCGTCGCTCTCCCTCATCCACGAGTACGACGCGATGGGCCGCCGCACCGCCCAGTCGGTCGCCGGTCAGGACGGCCGCACCCTCCAGCGGCGCGGCTACAGTTACCGCGCCGACGGCTACCTGACCGGCATCGACGACTCCGTTGTCGGCCTGCGCACCTTCACTCTGGACGCGGCGGCCCGGGTCACGACTGTCGAGGCCTCTTCCTGGTCGGAGCGCTACGCCTACGACGAGGCCGGCAACCAGACCACCGCCTCTTGGCCAACGCAGCACCCCGGCGCGGAGGCCCGAGGCGACCGCGCCTACACGGGCACCCGCATCACCCGCGCTGGATCAATCCGCTACGAGTACGACGCTCTGGGCCGCGTTTCCCTTCGCCAGAAGACCCGTCTCTCGCGCAAGCCCGACACCTGGCGCTACGAGTGGAACACCGAAGACCGCCTGGTCGGGGTGACCACCCCGGACGGCACCCGCTGGCGCTACCGATACGACCCCCTGGGCCGCCGGACGGCCAAGCAGCGTCTGTCGGAGACCGGCGCGGTCGTCGAGGAGACCCTGTTCACCTGGGACGGCACAACCCTGTGCGAGCAGGCCAGCGGCGCGGTCACCCTGACCTGGACCCACCAGGGCCTCCACCCCGTCACCCAGACAGAGCGCATGACCCAGGACGAGGTTGACGATCGCTTCTTCACGATCGTCACGGACCTGGTGGGCACTCCCACCCACCTCATCGCAGAAGACGGCACCACGGCGTGGCACACCCGCACCACGCTCTGGGGCACCACAACCTGGAACCGCGACGCGACGGCCTACACCCCTCTCCGCTTCCCGGGGCAGTACTACGACCCCGAGTCCGGCCTCCACTACAACTACTTCCGCACCTACGATCCCGAGACCGCCCGCTTCCTCTCCTCGGATCCCCTCGGCCTCGCTCCCGCCCCCAACCCGACCACGTACGTCCACAACCCTCACACCTGGGCCGACCCCATGGGTCTGACCCCGGAAGGGTGCCCGAAGCGCGACCCCTTTGACTTCCGAAAGCCCAACCCCGATCATCCCCCGAAGCAGAATCTGATCGACGCCATGAAGGCAGCACCGAAAGGTGACTATATCGACTGTACCGAAATTTCAGATTTCATCATGAAACGGGCGGACGGTGAAGGAAAAATCGTCCACTACTTCACCCCGTCCGGGAACCTCAGAACTCCCGAGGCCGGGCCCAATGGAATCAAGATCGAGAACTGGGACTTCCATCAGGTATACACTGACGGTCGATACGTATATGACCCGACCCTAAGCCCGGATCCAGTGCCCCGAGGAGATTACGAGCGGGCTCTGCGGTCGCAGAACTCTGAGCGGGTCATACGATTGGATGGCGTAGCCGACTTGGATGAATTGAGGCGGATGCGCAGGGACACGAAGTGGCGGTGACAGGAATGTCAGAACCGATGTCGCGCTTCCACCGAGCCAAGGCCGCCCTTGAGCGATTCGCGCCCGTGGCTCAAATCAGATCCACGAGCGAAATCGGTATCACCGGGCTCATTCAGGTACCTTCACTCCTTTGGCGTTTCAGTGAACCACACCCGGAGTTGAAGGAGATGTTCACCTCTGTGGTGCGAGATGCGCCGCAAAATATCACCTGGTTCTTCGAGGAAAGGAGGAACTCGTTGATTATGCCGTCGAGGCTCGTCCACGAAGCCGGACCGGGCGGAGAAGGGTATCGCGATATCGCGATCGACATCAGTCAAACCGACCAGGAGTTCTGCATCGCCGCCTCCCAGGACATCGAACTCATCATCCAGGCGATCGCCGAGCAGCCCGCGCCGCCGACCGCGGCGCGGCTGTACGTGACCCAGCTCGCGAAGAGTTCAGCCGACGAGTTGGTGTGTGTCGCTGAGAGCCTCACGGGCGAGGCGCGGGTCGGTATGGCGTTCCGAGCCGTCGGCACGCCCGACGTCGAGGTCCGACTGACCGCGCTCCACTGGTACCCGCCCCGGCCCGAGACCAGGCGGCGAGCCCCTCTCGCCAAGGTAACCCTCGTCGGCGACGGCGCCGGGCGCATCGGCCTCAAAGAACTGCTCGTCAGCGTTCCCGACCACTGAGGAGGGCTGTCGCGGACAGCACGCGCCGGAAGACACACGGCGGAGGTTGAGGAATCGTTCGCGCGGCGGGTGGATGAGGTCTCCGCGACATTCCTGTGCGCACCCGCCCCGAGCAGCAGACGCCTCAGTGGCGGGCCGGCCTGGCGGATGTGTTCCCCGGCGCGGCCTCAGCCGGCGTAGAAGAAGTCGTCTACGACGGCTCGGGCGCGGCGGGTGGTGCGGCGGTAGTCGTCCAGCATTTCGCCGACCGTGCCCTCCGCGTAGCCGAGGTAGCGGCCGACCGCGCCCAGTTCGCGGGCCTCCGTCGGGAAGGTGTCCCCGGCGCGGCCGCGGACCAGCATGACCGCGTTGCGGACGCGGGTGGCCAGGACCCAGGCCTCGTCCAGGATCTGGGCCTCCTCGGCCGGGATCAGGCCGGCCGTCCGGGCGGCGGCCAGGGCTTCGCGGGTGCGGGTGGTGCGCAGGGCGGGTTCGGTCCAGGCGTGCCGCATCTGGAGCAGCTGGACGGTCCACTCGACGTCGCTGAGGCCGCCGCGGCCCAGCTTCGTGTGGAGGGTCGGGTCGGCGCCGCGCGGCAGGCGTTCTGATTCCATGCGGGCCTTGAGGCGGCGGATCTCGCGGACCGCGTCGTCGTCGAGGCCTCCGGAGGGGTAGCGCAGCGGGTCGATCAGGTCGATGAAGCGGCGGCCGAGGTCCGGGTCGCCGGCGACGGGTGCGGCGCGCAGCAGGGCCTGGCTCTCCCAGGTCAGGGACCAGCGGCGGTAGTACGCGGCGTAGGAGGCGAGGGTGCGGACGAGGGGGCCGGAACGGCCTTCGGGGCGCAGGTCGGCGTCGATGAGCAGCGGCGGGTCGGCGGTGGGGAGCTGCAGCAGGCGGCGCATCTCGGCGATGACGGCCTGGGCGGCCTTCGCGGCCTCCTGCTCGTCGACGCCCTCGCGCGGCTCGTGGACGAACAGGACGTCGGCGTCGGAGCCGTAGCCGAGCTCGTGGCCGCCGAACCGGCCGACGCCGATGACGGCGAACCGGGTGGGCAGGGTGTCGCCCCACTGGTCGCGGACGGCGGCGCGCAGGGCTCCGGCGACGGTGGCGGCGGTGAGGTCGGAGACGGCTCGGCCGACCCGGTCGACGAGGGTGCCGTGGTCCTCCTCGGCGGGGCTGTCCTCCGTACCGTACGAGGCGATGATGTCGGCGGCGGCGGTGCGGAACAGTTCGCGGCGGCGGACGCCGCGGGCCGCGGTGACGGCGGCCTCGGCGCTGTCGGCGCGGCCGACGGCGGCCAGCACCTCCTGCTCCAGGGCCTCGTGCGTACGGGGCTGGAGGCCCTCGGGGTCGCCGAGCAGGGCGACGGCCTCGGGGGCGCGCATCAGCAGGTCGGGCGCGAGGCGGCCGGCGGACAGGACGCGGGCCAGGTTCTCGGCGGCGGCGCCCTCGTCGCGCAGCAGGCGCAGGTACCAGGGGGTCTTGCCGAGGGCGTCGGAGACCTTGCGGAAGCCGAGCAGGCCGGCGTCCGGGTCGGCGGAGTCCGCGAACCAGCCCAGCATGACCGGGAGCAGGGTGCGCTGGATGGCGGCCTTGCGGGTGACGCCGGAGGCGAGGGCCTCCAGGTGGCGCAGGGCGGCGGCCGGGTCGGCGTACCCGAGGGCTTCGAGGCGCTGGCCGGCGGCGCGCGGCGAGAGCCGGGTCTCGCCGGGGGCGAGCTGGGCGACGGCGTCGAGGAGCGGGCGGTAGAACAGCTTCTCGTGCAGGCGGCGGACCACGGTGGCGTGGCGGCGCCAGGCCTTGTTGAGCTCGACGACGGGTTCGGTGCGCAGGCCGAGGGAGCGGCCGAGGCGGCGCAGGTCGGCCTCGTCCTCGGGGACGAGGTGGGTGCGGCGCAGGCGGTGCAGCTGGATGCGGTGCTCCATGGCGCGCAGGAAGCGGTACGCGTCGTTCAGCTGGGCGGCGTCGGCGCGGCCGACGTAGCCGCCGGCGGCGAGGGCGTGCAGGGCGTCGAGGGTGGTGCCGGAGCGGAGGGTGGCGTCGCTGCGGCCGTGGACGAGCTGCAGCAGCTGCACGGCGAACTCGACGTCGCGCAGGCCGCCCGGGCCGAGCTTCAGCTCGCGGTCGACCTGGGAGGCGGGGATGTTGTCGACGACGCGGCGGCGCATCTGCTGGACGTCGGCGACGAAGTTCTCGCGCTCGGCGGCCTGCCAGACGAGGGGGTTTATGGCATCGATGTACGCCGCGCCGAGGTCCGGGTCGCCGGCGACGGCGCGGGCCTTGAGGAGGGCCTGGAACTCCCAGGTCTTGGCCCAGCGTTGGTAGTAGGCGAGGTGGGAGGAGAGGGTGCGGACGAGGGGGCCGTTGCGGCCCTCGGGGCGGAGGTTGGCGTCGACGGGCCAGATGCTGCCCTCGACAGTGGTCTCGGAGCAGATGCGCATGAGGTGGGAGGCGAGGCGGGTGGCGGCCTGAAGCGCCTTGGACTCGTCGGCGGTGCTGTTGGTGGTCCCGCCGTTCCCGCCGTTGGCGGTGTTGGCTGCGTTGGCTGCGTTGGCTGCCTGCGCGGCTTCCGCGACGAAGATGACGTCCACGTCCGAGACGTAGTTCAGCTCGTTGCCGCCGCACTTGCCCATGGCGATGACGGCCAGGCGGCAGCGTGCCGCGTCCTCCGGGGCGGCCGCGGTCGCGATGCGGAGGGCGGCGCGGAGGGTGGCGGTGGCGAGGTCGGCGAGCTCGGCGGCGGTCTGGGCGACGTCGATGGTGCCGCAGACGTCGCGGGCGGCGATGGAGAGCAGGCACCGGCGGTACGCGACGCGCAGCGCGACGGGGTCGTGCGCCTCGGCCAGGCCCTGCTCGAACTCGGCGAGGCCGGGGTGCAGGTCGGCGGCCTCGTAGGTGACGAGGGCGTGCCAGTCGCGGGGGTGGCGGGCGAGGTGGTCGGCGAGGGCCTCCGAAGCGCCGAGGACGCCGAGGAGGCGGTCGCGCAGGGGCTTGGAGCTGACGAGGGTGTCGAGGAGGCCGGGCCGTTCCCCGGCGGGCTGTGCCTCGGCGAGGCGGACCAGGCCGCGGAGGGCGAGGTCGGGGTCAGCAGTGGCGCCGAGGGCGTCGAGGAGCACCGGGTCGGTGCGTACGGGGGCCAGCGCGTCGGATTCGAGCAGCCGGGCCGCCGCCGAGGGGTCGGTGAAGCCGCTGCGCAGCAGCATCGTGAAGGTACTGCTCCTGCGTCCCGGGACCGTCATCCCGTCGCCTCCCGCGTCCCGCGTCCGTGTGTCGCTCACCGTCACGGCCCTCGCGGGCCTTGGAGGGAGCCTATCCGGAGCAGGCGTTCGACTCACCGGGGAGCGGGTGGGTGCGCCGGTTGTGGCGCACCGTTGCATATCCTGACGCGGATTCACAGATTCTCGGATTGTCGGACTTTTCTGTCCGTCTTTCCGCTCTGAAGACTGACCACCTTCGGCTGCCCACCCTGCCCGCCGCCGCGCGGGAGGCTGCGCCTGCCCGCCGACCGACCGGCTGTGAGGACCCGCATGCCCGACGGGCACACCGGCCCGGGCACCCCGCCCCGGCTCCACCCCGACGGCCCGGACATCCCGCCGTGGCTCCGGCCGGGCAGCCCGGACGCCCACGCCCCCGGGGCCATCCCCGGCCAGGCCAACGCCGCGGGCGATGCCGCCATCTGGCCCCCCGTCACGCCGCATGCGGAACAGGGCGACGGGTTCGGGGAGGGCTACGGGTACGGGTACGGGTACGGGTACGGGTACGGGCAGCAGGGCCACGCACAGGACCTCGGCCCGGGCCCGGGTCACGGGGCCGACCAAGGGTTCGGCCAGGCCTTCGCGCCCGGGCACGCGCCGGACAGCCACGGCCGGACACACGACGGCCAAGGCCACGCCCACGGCCACGGGTACGGCCACAGCCACAGCCACAGCCACAGCCACAGCCACGAGCTCGGCATGCCGCTGGAGGGACAGCCGTACCCGGGCGGGCACGCCGGCCCGGCACAGGCGGCGCAGGCTTGGGAGAGCGGGGCCTGGTCCCCCGGCCACGGCATACCCTCCGCCGAGCCCGAGTGGCCCGGTGGCTCCGCCACAGGCCCCGCTCCCTCGGCCACTTGGCCCCTCGGAAGCCACGGCTACGCGGCGCCCCCGCCCGGGCAAGGGCAGGCCGCACCGGCGGACTTCGGCATACCCGCCACTGACCCGGCATGGCAGCAGCAGGCCGGGACCCCGTTCGTCCCCCGCCCCCGAACGGGCGACCCCACCGCACCCGGAGCCACCCGGCAGCAGCCCGCCCAGCCCGCCGCCCGGCGAGACGGCGGTACGGCCGCACACGCCGCCGACGCCGAGGACCCGTCCGGCCGAGGCAGCCGGACGCGCCGCCGAACCCGTACGGACGCCCCCGCCGCCCGCCCTCACGGGCGGCGGGTGGTCAGGCTCGTCGGGGTCTTCGCCGCCCTTGCCGCCACCGGCATGTTCGTACTGCGCGGCAGCGACGCCCTCGCCGGCGTCCGTGCCGCCCGGCCGACCACGCCGGCCCCCGCGCACCCGGCCGCAGTCCCCGGCCTCCCCGCACTCCCCTCAGCCTCGACCTCAGCCGCATCCGGATCCTCAGCCGGAACCACAGGCACAGCCACAGGCACAGGCACCGGCACCGGCACCGGCACCGGCACCGGCACAGCCATCGCCCCCGAGACCGGCGGCCAGGTGGTCCAGGTCGTCGCCCACCCCGACGACGACCTGTACTTCATGAACCCCGACCTGCGGTACTCCCTCGCCGCCGGCCACCGCGTCACCACCGTCTACCTCACCTCCGGCGAAGCCGACGGCATCAACGCCGGCGCCGGCAAGCAGGCCACCACCGCGCCCGACAAGCCCGCCTACGCCGAGGCCCGCCAGAACGGCATCCGCGCCGCCTACGCCAAGATGGCCACCGGCGACCGCGCCAGTGCGTGGAAGCGCACCACCGTCCCCACCAAGGGCGGCGGCCACGCCGAGGTCGACGTGCTCGTCGCCAAGCCCGAGGTCAACCTCGTCTGGCTCCAGCTCCGCGAGGCCGGCACCGTCCACGAGCCCGTGCCCGACAGCCTGCGCGGCCTGTGGGACGGCAAGGCGGCCCGCCTGGAGTCGGTGCTCGCCTCCGGCAGCCCGGTCAAGCAGCGGTTCTCGTACACGAAGGAGCAGGTCGTCCAGACCCTCGTCGGCGTGCTGGAGCAGTACAAGCCGACGACCGTCCGCTCCCAGGACCCGACCCCCGGCCGGTACCCGGACACGAAGAAGTACACCGACCACCAGGACCACTTCTACGGCGCCCGCTTCGTACAGGCCGCCCTCGCCGCGTACGCCGAACGCGTCACCGGCCGCCCGCACTTCGCCGTGCAGAACTACATCGGCTACTTCAACGGCTCCCTGCCCGGCAACCTCGCCGCCGACGAAGCCAAGGAAAAGCTGGACATCATGGGCATATACGCCTGGATCGACCGGCAGAACCACTGCGGCAGCACCGCCGGCTGCGGTGACCTCAAGGTCGCCGACCGCCCCGAGGGCAACAACTGGACCTCCTCCATCAACTACGCCCGCGGCTCCGGCACCTCCTGGCTGGCCTCCGACAAGGAGCACGGCCTGTGGGCCTTCAAGGTGCTCGACGGCCAGGTCGCCGTCTGGCACCGGGCCGGGCTGCTCGGCACCTGGACCGGCCCGCGCCTGCTGCCCGGCACCGGCATGGACCCGGGCGTGTCCGCCGTGGCGCTGCGGGACGGCCGGATCGCGGTCTTCACCACCCGCACCTCCTTCGGCGCCCGGCCCGCGGACTACCGGCGCGAGGTCGTGTACGCCGTCCAGAAGCGCCCGGGCGCGGAGGAGTTCGGCGACTGGCAGTCCCTCGGCACCCCCGAGACCGCCGACGAGAACTGGACCTCCGACATCAGCGCCCCGGCCGTCTCGGTGGACGGCAGCGGGCAGCTCGCGGCGTACGTACGCGACGGCGCGTACACCCTGCGCGGGCGGGTGCAGCGCGCGGACGGCAGCTGGGGCCCGTGGGAGCAGCACGGCGGCGCCGACCTGCACGGCACCCCGGCCACCGCGACCGACGCCGCCGGCCGGCGCATGGTGTTCGCGGCGACGACCAAGTCGGTGACGGCCTGGGTGCAGCCGAAGCCGGGCGCCCCGCTGGGGGCGGCGGCGCCGACCGGGCTGCCGGACACCACGCTCCCGCTCACGGTGGAGGGGCGTGAGGGCGGCGTACGGATGTGGTTCCGCAAGCCGGGCTCGGGCGACGTCCGCACGACCCTCTTCACCGCCGAGGAGAAGCCGGCAGGCACACCCGGCGGCAGCGCGGCTACCACCACCGCCGCCACCGCCACCATCGCCCTGAAGGCGGGCCCCGTCACCGACCTCGGCGGGCTCCAGGGCTTCGGCGCGGTCGCGGCGAGCGGGCACGTCCTGGCGGGCCGCGCGGCCGGCGGGCAGCTGGGCTCGGACCTGGGCCGGGGACGGCCGTGGGCACGCTCGCCGCTGATGTTCGTCGGCGCCCCGTCGGCGGCGGTCACCGGCACACCGAACGGCCGGAACACGGTCAGCCTGGCCGTCGTCGGACTGGACGCGCGGCTGTACGTGACCTCCTCACCCGGCGGCGATAGGGCCGCACAGGACAAGAAGACCAAGGAGACCGAACAGCCGTACCTGACGCCATGGCAGCCGATCGGCGCCAACGGCAACGGCAACGGCGGCGGCAGCAGCAGCAGCAGCAAGAACGGCAACAACAAGAACAACCGTCCGGCCGTCGCCCCGCGCGCCGCACAACCGCAGGAGACCCCTCGCACCTCCCCGCAGGATCGGAGTGATCGGCGAAAAGGGTGAACCAAGTCGCGTGTTTTGGACTCTCACTGACTGCTCAGCGGTTTTTCCCCGCCCGGAACGACCCGAAGGCCAGGCCTGACGATGCCCCTTGCCCGTCGCCGCTTCCTCCTCGCGGCCCTGCTCCCGGTGTTCACCGTCGGCGCCACCGGCGTGCTCGCCATCGCCACCGGCGAGCAGACGTCGGCCGAGGCCACCCAGGAGGGCAAGCCGGCCGCGGCGCTCCCGGCCAGCGTCACGAGCGGCTCGGTCGTCCAGATCGTCGCCCACCCCGACGACGACCTGTTCTTCATGAACCCGGACCTCAGCCGCACCCTCACCGCTGCCAACGCCCGCACCACGCTCACCACCGTCTACCTGACCTCCGGCGAGGCGGACGGCCGCAACGAGGCCCGCGGCGGCGCCGCCTGGGACCCGGAGCAGCCCGCCGACCACGCCCACTACGCGGAGGCCCGCCAGAACGGCATACGCGCCGCCTACGCCCAGATGGCCACCGGCGACCGCACCAGCGCGTGGAAGCGCACAGCGATACCCACCGAGGGCGGCGGCTCCGCCGAGCTCGACGTCCTCGCCGCCAAGCCCGAGGTCAACCTCGTCTGGCTGCAGCTGCGCGAGGCCCGCAACCCGACCGCCGAGAACCCGGACAGCCTGCGCGGCCTGTGGAACGGGAAGATACCGGCGCTCGGCGCCCAGCTGTCCTCCGGAAGCCCCGTCAAGCAGCCGTACACGTACACGAAGGACCAGGCAGTACAGTCCATAGCGGGGATCCTGGACCGCTACCGGCCGACGACGATACGCATGCAGGACCCGACCCCCGGCCGCTACCCCGACACCGGCAAGTACACCGACCACCAGGACCACATGTACGGCGCCCGCTTCGTGCAGGCCGCCACCGCCGCGTACGCCGAGCGGGTCACCGACCGCCCGCGGTTCACGGTGCAGAGCTACCTCGGCTACCACAACGGCTCCCTGCCCCACTCCCTGGACCCGCAGACCGCCGAGACGAAGATCGGCTTCCTCAAGACGTACGCCTGGCACGACCGCGAGAACCACTGCGGCAGCCCCTCCGGCTGCGGCGACCGCAAGGTCGCGGGCAGCCCCACCGGCCGCAACTGGGCCCAGTCCCTGCGCTACGCCCACGGCGACAACGCCTCCTGGCTGACGGCCGGCACCCCCGGCCGGCTCTGGGCCTTCGCCGCCCTCGACGGCCGGCTGGCCGTCTGGACCCGGGAGGGCACCCCCGGCCGGTGGACCGGCCCGGCCCTGCTCCCCGGCGGCGGCATCGACCCGGGCGTGGCCACCGCCCACTTCCCCGACGGCCGCCTCGCGGTCCTGGCCACCCGCACCACCCTCCACCCCGGCTACCGGCGCGAGGCGGTGTACGCCGTCCAGTCCGCGCCCGACGGCCCGTTCGGCCCGTGGCAGTCGCTCGGCACCCCGGAGACCGCCGACGAGGACGGCACCTCGGCGATCAGCACCCCGGCAGCGGACGTCTCCGCCGACGGGCGCCTGACCGTGTACGTACGCGACTCCCGCCGCACCCTGCGCGCCCGCGAACAGCAGCCCGACGGCACCTTCGGCCCCTGGCGGAACCTGGGCGGCGAGGACCTGCAGAGCGACCCGGCGACCGCGACCGACTCCGCCGGCCGGCTCCACGTGTACGCCACCACCGGGAAAACCGTCCTGGCCTGGATCCGCCCGAACCCGAACGCCCCCCTGGAGGGCCCCTTCCCCACGGGCCTGCCCGCGACCACGGTCCCGCTCACGGCGGCCCCGGAGGGCACGGGGATCCGCCTGTACTTCCGCCGCCCGGACTCGGGCGTGGTCCGCACGGCCCTGGTGACGCCGGGCCACGGCACGGGCACGAAGCCGCAGGTCTCCAGCGTCTCCGAAGCGGGCGGCCGGGCGGGCTACGGCGCGGTCGGCGTGGCGGGCCGCTTCCTCTCCGGCCGGACGGGCACGGGCGCGGTCAGCACGACGAGCCTGGGCGGCCCCCCGGCCTGGACGGAATCCAAGATGCTGTACGCGGGCGCCCCGTCCGGCACCGTCGAACAGACGGGCGCAACGACCACAGCAGTCCTGGGCCTGGACGCAAACCTCCACATCACCACGACCACACCCCCCACCCGCCCCACCCACCCCACCTGGCACCGCGCGGTCCTCTCCCAGCCGTAACGGGACCCGTGTCAGAGCGGCGGCCGCAGCTCGACGACCTGGTACAGGTGGTCGGCTTCCGCCGACCACCTCGCGAGGGCTTCGCGGTCGATCAGGCGTATCCCGTGCGCGTCTCCCCACTGGGCGGCGTCCCTGGTGAAGGACCCATTGGTGACAACGATGGCCACGCCGGCCCGGTAGACCGGCCCGGCCGTGCCGTTGATCCGGTACAGCACCTCGGAACCGACCTTGCGGCCCCGGGTGGTGTGCTTGCACTGCACCGCCATCGCCTGGCCGGCGGCGTCGAACGCCAGCACGTCGACCGCCTGGTCCCCTCTGCCGCCGATGACCTGGGCCCTGAGACCGTCCCGCTCCAGCAGCCGGCGCACGACGTCCTCGAACTCGCCCGGGGTCACACGGTCGATCTCCTCGACGGAGGGGCTGTACCCCGCCCGCCGCTCCGCGCGATCCGATCCGAGCCCGGCCCGCCAGGCCGCCCTGCGCCGGGCCTCCTCCAGGACGCGGCGCAGCCGCATGTCCCGGTTCTCCCGCGCGAGCCTGCGCATCTCCGCCTCGTGGCGCCTGAGCCGACGCTGATGGAAGCCCCGGGCGAAGACCACGACGGGAAGGGCCAGCAGCAGGCCCACGGTGAGCGAGGCGGACACATCCTGGATCCGCATGAGCCCGCTCCCCGCATCCGCCGAGGCCAACGGCAGCCCGGAAACCCAGTTGTTGAGCACGGGCAGCCCGAGCGCCCCCACGACAACCAGCCCCAGCTTCCACCCGCCAACCGCCCGATACGGATACTCCGGCCGCCCCTGCCCCACACCGCCCCCACCCACGCTGCATCCCAGTGAGCCGGAGCATAAAGCCGGCCACTGACACCGCCACCCGGAACACCCCGCCCACCCACGAACGGCCCACGAACGGCGCAGAGTTCACGCGTACATCTTCTTGCGTAGAAGCCGGACCTACCGAGATGAACCGACGCACTACGCGACGACTTCCCCCGTAGCTTCGCCCCCATCGGACGTAATCGACGTCCATGTGCGAAGGAACCAACATGGAAGACTCCTCCGAGGCCAGCGGCGCAGCACCGTCGCGGCCGAAGATTCCGTACGGGCGCGTCGCCTACCCAGCCATCGGCTACAAGATGGGCAGCCGGCAGATGGTGACCACCGTGATGAGCCCGGTCACCTACGTCGGGACCGTCGGCGAGCGCGAGAACTGGGACCCGCTGCAGGGAACCGGGACCAACCGCAAGGAGGACAAGAACCACCGGCAGGCCATCGCCAAGTACATCGAGGAAACCGAGGACTACGTCCTCAACTCGGTCCTCGTGTACTACCGCCCCGACGAAGCCAAGTTCGTGGCGGACGACGCCGAGGCCCCCATCAGCATGGGGACGCTGTACGTGCAGCCCGGCGCGAAGGCCAAGGTGGGGGACGGCGGTCACCGCACTTCCGCTTACGGCGACGTCATCGAGGCCCACCGGCACGGCGACGAAGTGTTAGAGCGGCTGCAGGCCAACGGCCAGCCCGTGATCGTGGTGCTGGACGACGACCAGGCACGTCGCGCGCAGGACTTCACCGACCTGCAGCAGAACGCCAAGCCGCTCAACGCCTCGATCGCGCAGTCGATGGACCGTCGTCAGGCAATCAACAAGATCTTGTTGGAGGACGTGCTGAAGGACGGCCAGGTGCCGGTCTTCGAGGGGGGCAAGCGAGTCGAGTTCCTCACTGACTCCCCCGGCAAGCTCTCGCCGAAGCTGACGGGGTTCAAGACGCTGCGGTATGCGACGGGCACGCTCCTGGTGGGGACCGGCGCCCGCTCGTCCCGGACGTGGGACGAGGCCGTCGCGGTCGAGATCGCCACCACCGGGCACGACGACGCGCTCCAGAGGATGATCGATTTCTGGACCGGGTTTGGCATGCTGCCCGACGTAGCCAGCGCCCTGTCGGTCCCCAGCGGTGTCGTCAAGCTGCGCGAGACCACCTGGCTGACCAGCGCCAACGTGCTGTACGCGCTGGCGGCGGCGGTGCGCGAGGTCACCCACGGCGCCAACCTGACCATCAAGGAGGCGATGGAGGCGGCCGCGAACATCGACTTCACCCGGGCCGGGAGCACGTTCCACGGCACGCTGGTCGAGCCGGCCCAGTACAACGGCGGCAATCTGGTAGCCAAGGCGAAGACCCTGACCGGTCGCGACGCCTGGGAGGGTGCCGCGGAGAATCTGGCCGCGAAGATCCGACGGAACTGACGCAGTCAGTCCGGTCAGCTGCTCCTGCCGCCGAATTGGACTTCTTCAGCGTGCTGAGTGACAGCGACCCCTCATGGCGAACTGAACGGCCGTGGTGCCCGCGGCCGATGGCCGCGGGCACCACAGGGGTTCCGGCGTGCGGCAGACGTCTGCCGCTGCGGTCAGAGGACCGGGAGGTTCTTGCGGAGTTCGAAGGCCGTGACCTCCGAGCGGTATTCCTCCCACTCCTGCTTCTTGTTGCGGAGGAAGAAGTCGAAGACGTGCTCGCCGAGGGTTTCGGCGACGAGCTCGCTCTTCTCCATCAGGGAGATCGCCTCGCCGAGGTTCTGCGGGAGGGGCTCGATGCCCATCGCGCGGCGCTCGGCGTCGGACAGCGCCCACACGTCGTCGTCGGCGCCGGCCGGGAGTTCGTAGCCCTCCTCGATGCCCTTCAGGCCGGCGGCGAGGAGGACTGCGTACGTGAGGTAGGGGTTGGCGCCCGAGTCGATGGAGCGGACCTCGATGCGGGAGGAGCCCATCTTGCCCGGCTTGTACATGGGGACGCGGATCAGCGCCGAGCGGTTGTTGTGGCCCCAGCAGATGTACGAGGGCGCCTCGCCGCCGGAGCCGGCGGTGCGGGAGGAGCCGCCCCAGATCCGCTTGTACGAGTTGACCCACTGGTTGGTGACGGCCGAGGTCTCCGCCGCGTGGCGCAGCAGGCCTGCGATGAAGGAGCGGCCGACCTTGGAGAGCTGGTATTCGGCGCCGGACTCGTAGAAGGCGTTGCGGTCGCCCTCGAAGAGGGAGAGGTGGGTGTGCATGCCGGAGCCGGGGTACTCGGAGAAGGGCTTCGGCATGAACGTGGCCTGGACGCCCTGCTCCAGGGCGACCTGCTTCATGACCAGGCGGAAGGTCATGATGTTGTCGGCGGTGGAGAGGGCGTCGGCGTAGCGGAGGTCGATCTCCTGCTGGCCGGGGGCGCCCTCGTGGTGGCTGAACTCGACCGAGATGCCCATGGATTCGAGCATGGTGATCGCCTGGCGGCGGAAGTCCATGCCGACGTTCTGCGGGGTGTGGTCGAAGTAGCCGGAGTTGTCGGCGGGGACGGGGCGGGAGCCGTCGAGCGGCTTGTCCTTCAGCAGGAAGAACTCGATCTCCGGGTGGGTGTAGAAGGTGAAGCCCAGGTCGGAGGTCTTGGCCAGGATCCGCTTCAGGACGAAGCGCGGGTCGGCGAAGGAGGGGGAGCCGTCCGGCATGAGGATGTCGCAGAACATGCGGGCGGTGCCCGGGGCCTCGGCGCGCCACGGCAGTATCTGGAAGGTGCCCGGGTCCGGCTTGGCGATCATGTCGGACTCGTAGACCCGCGCGAAGCCCTCGATGGCCGAGCCGTCGAAGCCGATGCCCTCGTCGAAGGCCTGCTCCAGCTCGGCCGGGGCGACGGCCACGGACTTGAGGAAGCCCAGCACGTCGGTGAACCACAGGCGCACGAAGCGGATGTCGCGCTCCTCCAGCGTCCGGAGGACGAATTCCTGCTGCTTGTCCATGCCTTCATCCTCGCAGTTCAGACGGCTTGTGCACCACCGCCCCCAGGGGTGTGTGCGCAGGGGGCGGGCCCAGTATCGCCAGTCGTGGTTTCCGCCACATTACGCACCCCGCAAAGGTCGTGACACCCCCGCACTGACCTTGGACCCGTCATGAGCACTACCATCTGCGGCCATGGGGGGACGGGAGCACGCGCGGCACGGGCGCGTCGGGCACATCGGGCGCATCGGGCGCACCGGCCGCATCGGGCGGCAGCTGCCTCGGCGTGCCCTCATCGCGGTCGCCCTCTCCGTGCTGCTCGGTGCGCTGCTGCTGTGCGTACGCCCGGGTGAGCCGCATGCCGTGACCGCCGCTGCCGGAGCGTCCCCCGCTCCCGTGGCTCCTGTCCTGCACGGGCACGCGTACGGGCATCCGGCCGCCCCGTATGCGGCCGCGCGTGTCGTGTGCGTGTCGCACGACGATCTGCCCGGCTGCTCCCCCTTCTCGCACGTCACCCCCGGTGTCCTGCCCGCCCCGCCGCCCGCCGTGCCGGTGGCGGCGGCCGCCGCGGATCCCGTCGCGCGTGTCGCCGACGCCGGGCGGGCCCGCCCGCACGGCACGCTCGCCCGGGCCCCCGACCTCCACGCCCTCCAGGTGTTGCGGACCTGACAGGTCCGGCGCGCTCCCACCGCGCGCCCCGACCGGATCCACACCTCCACCCCCCTCAGCAAAGGAACAGGGCACATGGCCGGCACCACCAGGAACGACCAGCACTCCCGCCAGGCGCGCATAGCCGAGATGCGCCGGGCCGAACGCGCCCGCGAGCGACGCAACAAGGTCATCGCGATCACGGCCTCCGTGGCCGTCGTCGGCGGCCTCGTCGGCTTCGGCGCCTGGGTACTGATCGACCAGAAGAACAAGGAGAAGGCCGCGGCCGCCGCGATCGAGGCCGCCCGTACGACCCCGGTCGCCCAGGAGCAGACCTGGGAGGCGAAGTCGCTGGGCCGCAACCACGTCGAGACCCCGGTGACGTACCCGATGAACCCGCCGGTCGGCGGCGACCACAGCCCCCGCTGGATGAACTGCAACGGCGACGTCTACAAGGAGCCGGTCCCGCAGGTGAACGCCGTGCACTCGCTGGAGCACGGCGCGGTCTGGGTGACCTACAACGAGAAGGCCCCGCAGGCCGAGGTCGACAAGCTCGCCGAGACCGTGGCGAAGACGCCGTACTCGCTGATGAGCCCGGTCAAGGAGCAGGCCGGGGCGATCACGCTGAGCGCGTGGGGCAAGCAGGTCACCGTGGACAGCGCGTCGGACGCCCGGGTGAAGCAGTTCTTCACCAAGTACGTGCAGGGCCCGCAGACGCCCGAGCCGGGCGCGGCCTGCACCAACGGGCTGGCCGGCAAGTGAGGCGTACGTACTGGGCGGCCGGTACGGCGGTGCTGCTGGCGCTGGCGTTCGCGGTGGCGGCGACGGTCGCCGCCGCCAGCGGAAGCTCCGGCTCCGGCCCGGCGCGGGAGCAGCGGACGCCCGCCCTGTACTCGCCGGACGCGGGCTTCGCCCGGGACATGGCGGTGCACCACCAGCAGGCGGTGGAGATGTCCTTCATCGTGCGCGACCGCACGCAGGACGAGGCCGTGCGCAGCCTCGCCTACGACATCGCCAACACCCAGGCCAACCAGCGGGGCATGCTCCTGGGCTGGCTCGACCTGTGGGGCCTGCCGAAGGTGCTGGCCGGCGAGCCGCCGATGTCGTGGATGTCCACGGGCGGCGGCAGCGGCAGCGGGCACGGCAGCGGCGGCAGCAGCAGCAGTGGGGAAGGCAGCGCCGGCACGGAAGGCAGCGGCCACGGCGGCGGGCACGACATGGGCGGTGTCGCCGCCAAGCCGGGCGCGCTCATGCCCGGGATGGCGACCAAGGAGGAGCTGGCCGCGCTCGGCGCCGCCCAGGGCCGGGACGCGGAGGTGCTCTACCTCCAGCTGATGACCGACCACCACAAGGGCGGCGTCGCGATGGCCCGGGGCTGCGCGACCCAGTGCCGGACCCCGGCCGAGCGGGCGCTCGCCCAGGGCATGGTCGACGCCCAGCAGTCGGAGCTCACCCTGATGGCGGACATGCTGCGGCAGCGCGGGGCTGCACCGCGCGGGTGACGTAACACCCCCGTACGGTGGTGGGAGGGCGCCCTTACCGGCCCTCCCACCAACCGGCCTCCCCAGGGCGCCGAGGCGGGCGCGACCGCGCCGGCCGCCGCAACGGCATGCTCAGGAGGTTCCCCTATGACCACCGCGGCAGACATCATGCACCCCGGAGCCCAGTGGATCCCCGCGACGGAGACCCTGGACCGGGCCGCCGAGCTCATGGGCCGGCTCGGCGTGGGCGCGCTGCCCGTCAGCGACGCCAACGAACGGCTGTGCGGCATCATCACCGACCGCGACATCGTCGTGAAGTGCGTGGCCAAGGGCCACGACCCGGCGAAGGTCACCTGCGGCGACCTGTGCGAGGGCACCCCGCGCTGGATCGCCGCCGACGCGGACGTCTCCGCCGTGCTGGACGAGATGGAGTCCCACCAGATCAGGCGGCTCCCGGTCATCGAGAACAAGCGCCTCGTCGGCATGATCAGCGAAGCCGACCTGGCCCAGCACCTCCCGGAAACACAGCTCGCGGAATTCGTGGAGAAGGTCTACGCCCGCCGCTGAGGCGGCGCCGCCCCGCCGCCGGTGGCGGCGCTCAGGACCGCCCGTGCCGTCTGGGCCGGGCGGTCCAGCATGACCAGGTGCCCCGAGGGCGCGGCGGTCTCGAAGCGGGCCCCGAGGGCGGCCGCCAGGCCCCGCTGGCGGTCCAGCCAGTGCAGGGCCGTGGCCGAGCCGGAGCCGTCGTACCCGGCGAGGACCGTGGCGGGGGCGGCCAGCGGGCGGCGGGAGCGCAGCGCGAGGACCTCGGCGGCCATGTCGGGGTAGCGGGCGTTCTCCAGCAGGATCCCGCGCCACACCCGGCCGGTGCGGTAGCAGCGGCGTACGAGGTCCCGCGCGGCCGGATCGGCCCCGCCGGTCCGGGACAGGCGTACGGCGGCCCGCCGGGCGGCGGGCCCCAGCGCGGCCGGGAGTCCGGCGGCCGTCAGGGCCCGGCCCAGCGCGCGGGCCGCGCCGGTACGCAGCCCGGCGGGCAGGACCGCGTGGGGCTGCTCCTCCACACTGCCGTCGACGAGGACCAGGGCGGCGGTGCGCTCCGGGTACAGGCGGGCGAAGGCCTCGGCGTGGAAGGCGGCGATGGAATGCCCGGCCACGGTGACGCGGGCGCCGCCGACCGGGCCGAGCGCGTCCAGCAGCCCGGCGATCCGGCGGGCCTCCCCGGCGGCAGTCGGCGGGTCGGCGGCGGGGCCGCTGAGGCCGTGCCCGGGCCGGTCGAAGCGGATCACGGTCCGGCCTGCGGCGACGAGCAGCGCCGCGACCGGGTCCCAGTCGAACCAGGCCATGGCGAGCCCCGTGCTCAGCACGACCGGCGGACCGCTGCCCTCCACCACCACGTGCAGCGGAACCCCGTCCTCCGACCGCACGAAGACCGGGGTCGGCGGGGCGGCCGGGGCAGCCGGGGCACCCAAGGCAGCCGAGTCACCCAGGGCAGCCGAGTCACCCGAGGCTGCGCCCCGGGCACCCGGTGCGCCCGGGACCGTCATGTGCGGCGCTCCTCGTACACGGAGTACGCCAGCAGGCCCAGCCAGAGCGCCACGAGCAGCACCTGCATCCGCTGCCCGGCGCCCAGCGCCCAGGTGCCGTGCCCGGCGGTGAAGAGGGAGACGGAGATCAGGGTCCAGGCGGTGGCGAGGAGCTCCAGGACGACCAGGGTGGGCCCGTACTCGGCGAGCGGCGCGAAGCGGCCGTAGCGGCGGGCGGCGACGGTCAGGGCGACGATCCCGACGAGGGCGCCGGTCATGGCGAGGCTGCTGCTCACGGCGTGGGCCTGGTGGGTGGCCGGAACCAGCTTGGCGGTCTCCAGCGCGGCGCACTCCGGATCGACGGTGGGGGTGCAGCTCAGCGGCAGCCAGGCGTCCGCGGCGGTGGCGGCGCCGAACAGGGTGACCCCGGCCCAGCCGGCGACGGACCAGCGGCGGCGGGCGTCGTGGTGCCACCGGAGCCGGATCAGGGCCAGCAGGCCGCCGGTGAAGGCGAGCAGGCCCGCGGTGAAGTCGGTGGCCCGGAAGAGGCCGCCGAGCGGCTGGTCCTGGGCGGCGAGCTCGCTGACGTAGGTCTGGATGGGGTTCAGGCCCGTGGAGAGGACGACCTCCATGACCCAGGCCGTGTACGCGGTGGCGGCGAGGCCGATCAGCACGGCGATGATCTGCGGCCCCCTGGACGGCCTGGTGCCCCCGGGGTTCCCGGGGCTTCCGGGGGCACCAGGGCTCCCGGAGACACCGTGGCCCCCGGAGACACTGGGGCTCTTGGGGGCACCAGGGTTCCCGGAGACGCCGCGGCTCCCGGGGACACCGTGGCTCCCGAGGGCCCCTCGGCTGCCTATTCGGTCCCCCGGTTTCGCCTGGCGCATCCCCTTTTCGTTCACCTTCGCGGCTTTTGTGGTCATGTTCCCCATCATCCTTAACACGGCCGAACCGGCCCTCCGCTCGGATACCCGCCCGGGGTAGGGTTCCGGGCACGGCGCGCCCCGTTTCGCGCACAGCCCCGCGGGCCGTCGGCGGCCGCCTGGGCCATCCGAGTCGGTCCCACGCCCTGGATGACGTGACCCCGGCCGCTTGCGTTGCCTCGGCCGTGCCCCGAGTGCGACGGACCACACCGCCGCGCCGCCGAATCCTGCCGACCCGACCCGACTCGGACCCGGCCCGGACCGGACCCGGACCGGACCCGACCCCGGCCCCGGCCCGGACCCCGCCCCGACCCGACCCCGACCGAAGCGGGCACGGAATGTCGGGTCCCGACCGGCCACCCGTTCCTACGGTGGGGACCGCAACAGAGGAAGGAGGCCGGGATGCTGGAGCAGCTGAACCGCGCCCTGGACCACATCGAGGACCGCCTCCACGGCGACGTGGACGCGGCCGAGCTGGCCCGGATCGCGATGACGTCGGAGTACCACTTCCGGCGCATGTTCTCCGCGCTGGCCGGGATCCCGCTGTCGGAGTACGTCCGGCGCAGGCGGCTCACCGTCGCCGGTGCCGAGGTGCTGGCCGGCGAGCGGACCCTGCTCGACATCGCGGTACGCCACGGCTACACGTCCGCCGAGGCCTTCGGGCGCGCGTTCCGCGCGGTCCACGGCATCGGCCCGGGCGAGGCGCGGCGCACCGGCGCGGTCCTGCGCGCACAGCCCCGGATGTCCTTCCGCCTCGTCATCGAAGGGAGTACGACCATGCAGTACCGGATCGTGGAGAAGGCGGAGTTCCGGATCGCCGGCAGGAAGACGCGGGTGCCGCTCGTCCACGAGGGGGTGAACCCGGCGATCCTCTCGTTCGTCGAGGCGGTCGGGCCGCAGCTGGCCGAGCGGATATCCGGGCTGTCCGACCAGGAGCCGGCCGGCATCGTCTCGGTGACCGAGCACCTGGGCGACAGCCGCGAGGAGGGCGTCGAACTGGACTACCACCTCGCGGTGGTGACCGGCGCCGGGGCCGCGGAGATCCCGGAGGACCTGGACGTCCGGGTCGTCCCGGCCGGCACCTGGGCCGTCTTCGCGAACACCGGGCCGTTCCCGCAGGCCCTGCAGTCCCTGTGGCGGGACGTCTACACCCAGTGGCTCCCCTCCAACCCGTACGCGCTCCGGCCCGGGCCGGAGATCCTGCGCGCCCCGCGGTCGGTGGAGGGGGCGGACGTGACCACCGAGCTGTGGATTCCCGTGGAGCGGACCGCGGTCTGACGGGACGCCACGGGACCGACCGGTCCTGCCCCCGCCTGCCGGATGGGGCAGGACCGAAAGCCTTTGGCCATGTCTGAGCTGCGTGGCAGGCTGTCTGATCATCAGACCGCCTGCTTCGATCAGACGAGGACGTTCGCGCCGCATGAGTACGCCTCCGAACCCGCCCGGCCCGCCCGCGGAGCCCGAGGGCACACCCGCGCCCCAGCCGGAGGCGGCCCCGACGCCCACACGGTCGCCGGACAAGTCCGCGGACACCCCGGCGGCCGACGCGACCCCCAAGCCCGAGGCGACCCCGGACCGGCCGGAGCCGGACGACGCGACCCGCCCGCTGTCGCTCACCAAGACCCCGGCCCCGGCGGCCGAGCCGTCGCCGACCGCGCCCGCGGACGCCGCCGCCGAACCCGCGCCGCCCGCGGAACAGCCGGACCGGCCGGAGCACACCGAGCCGACCCCGCTGTCGCTCACCAAGCTCCCGGAGCCGGAACCCACCAGGACCCCGGCCCCGGAACCGCAGCCCGCCCCGGCGCCGGAGGCGGCGCCCGCGGCGGCCACCGTCGAGGTTCCCGCCGCCCCGGCCGCCGAGCCCGTCCCCGCTGCCGAGCCCGCCCCGGCCGCTGCCGCCGGAGCGCCCGACACCTGGGCCGCACCGGCCCGGGGATCCGCACCGGCTCCCGAATCCGCCCCGACGGCGGCTTACGCTGCCCAGCACGGCTTTGCGGCGCCCTCCCCCGACACCGCCGCCATGCCCGGATACGGCGTTCCCGGCGGGCCCGTGCCGCCGCAGGCCGGACTGTGGGCGGCGCCCGGCGCCGGCGGTCCCTGGTTCCAGCAGCCCGCCCCCGTCACCAACGGCCTGGCCGTCGCCGCCCTCGTCGTCGGCCTGGTCTCCCTGCCCGTCGGCCCGCTCCCGTTCCTCTTCTGGCTCGGCGCGATCCTCGGTGTGACCGCCGTCGGCCTCGGCATCGGCGCCGTCAACCGCGCCTCGGCCGGCGCCGGCCGCAAGACGATGTCGGTCATCGGCACCGTCCTCGGCGTACTCGGCATCGCCGCCTCCGTCGGCGGCTACTTCGTCACCCAGAACGTGGTCGACCGCCTCGCCGACCGGGCCGCCGAGGCCCGCTTCGACGACCCCGACCGGTACGACGACCACGACCCCGGCGCCGACGAGCCCTGGCCGCCGAACCCGTCCGCGGCCCCCAAGCTCCCCGCGCCGAAGCCGTCGCGCTCCGCGCCGCCCACGGGCCCCGGCATGACCACGCCGCTCCCGTTCGGCGAGACGTACACCTACCCGAACGGCATCAAGGTCAGCCTGTCCGCCCCGAAGGAGTACGTGTCGAAGAACCGGTACTCGACCGTCCGCAACGCGGTGCAGATCACGATGACCATCACCAACGGCTCCACCGAGAACCACAACGTCATCCACGCAGTGCCCGAGGTCCGCGACGACAAGGGCATGACCGCCCAGCTCGCCTTCGACGGCGGCGACATGCCCAGGTTCATCCGCGGCGACATCCTGCCCGGCCAGTCCGCCAGCGGGATCATCACCTACGAGGTGCCCGAGGGCACGACCGGCCTCAGCGCCTCGATCTCCCCCGGCATTCTGATGCCCGGCGCCAAGTTCGCAGGCCCGATCGGCTGATCCCGCAGCGGTCCGGGCAGCAGCCGGCAACGGCCCGCCACGCGCACGCGCACCCGGACCCGCACCCGCACCCGCACCCGCACCCGCGGCACCGCTTCCGCGGCCGGCAGAACCCTTGCGGCACGGGGCTTCCAGGACATCGCGTCAGAAAGACGATTACACTGGGCCCCGTGCCTCAACTACGCCTCGCTCTCAATCAGATCGACTCGCACGTCGGCAACGTCTCCGCCAACGCCGACTCCGTCGTCCACTGGACCCGGCACTCCGCCGAGCAGGGCGCCCACCTCGTGGCGTTCCCCGAGATGATGCTGACCGGGTACCCCGTCGAGGACCTCGCCCTGCGCGCCTCCTTCGTCGAGGCCTCCCGCGCCGCCCTGCTCGGGCTGGCCGAGCGGCTCGCGGCCGAGGGCCTGGGCGAGGTGCCGGTCATCGTCGGCTACCTCGACCGCTCCGAACGCGCCGCCCCGCGCCTGGGCCTGCCCGCCGGCTCCCCCGAGAACGCGGCCGCCGTCCTGCACCGCGGCGAGGTGGTGCTCCGCTTCGCCAAGCACCACCTTCCCAACTACGGCGTGTTCGACGAGTTCCGCTACTTCGTGCCCGGCGACACCCAGCCGGTGATCCGCGTCCGCGGCGTCGACGTGGCCCTGGCGATCTGCGAGGACCTCTGGCAGGAGGGCGGCCGGGTGCCGGCCACCCGCTCGGCCGGGGCCGGCCTGCTGATCTCCGTCAACGCCTCCCCGTACGAGCGCAAGAAGGACGACGCCCGCCTCGAACTGGTGCAGAAGCGGGCCCAAGAGGCGGGCTGCACCCTGGCCTACCTCGCGATGATCGGCGGCCAGGACGAGCTCGTCTTCGACGGCGACTCCATCGTCGTCGGCGCCGACGGCCGGGTCATCGCCCGCGCCCCGCAGTTCTCCGAGGGCTGCGTCCTGATCGACCTCGACCTGCCCGCGGCGCCGGCCGAAGCCCCCGAGGGCATCGTCGACGACGGGCTGCGGATCGACCGCGTGATCCTGTCCGAGGAGCCGGTGGAGCCGTACGAGCCGGCCGTCCCCGGCGGTTACGCCGACCGCCTCGACGACGACGAGGAGGTGTACGACGCGCTGGTCGTGGGCCTGCGCGCGTACGTCAAGAAGAACGGATTCCGCTCCGTCCTGATCGGGCTCTCCGGCGGCATCGACTCGGCGCTCGTCGCCGCCATCGCCTGCGACGCGATCGGCGCGCAGAACGTGTACGGCATCTCGATGCCCTCGAAGTACTCCTCGGAACACTCCAGGGGCGATGCGGCCGAACTGGCCCGCCGCACCGGCCTGAACCTCCGCACGGTGCCGATCGAGCCGATGTTCGACGCGTACATGGGGTCGCTGGGTCTGACCGGCCTGGCCGAGGAGAACCTCCAGTCCCGGCTGCGGGGCACCATGCTGATGGCGGTGTCCAACCAGGAGGGCCACATCGTCCTCGCCCCCGGCAACAAGTCGGAGCTGGCCGTCGGCTACTCCACCCTGTACGGCGACTCGGTCGGCGCGTACGGCCCGATCAAGGACGTGTACAAGTCGGACGTGTTCCGGCTCGCCCGGTACCGCAACCGGGCCGCGGCCGAGCGCGGGGAGACCCCGCCCATCCCGGAGAACTCGATCGTGAAGCCGCCGAGCGCCGAACTGCGCCCGGACCAGGTGGACACGGACTCGCTGCCGGACTATCCGGTGCTGGACGCGATCCTGGAGCTGTACGTGGACCGCGACCAGGGCATCGAGGCGATCGTCGCGGCCGGGTTCGACCGGGAGCTCGTGGCGCGGACGCTGCGGATGGTGGACACCGCCGAGTACAAGCGCCGCCAGTACCCGCCGGGCACGAAGATCTCCGCGAAGGGCTTCGGCAAGGACCGCCGCCTGCCCATCACCAACGGCTGGCGCGAGCACGCCTGACGCGGGCACGCCCCACCCGGGCGTCCGCGGGGCGGGCAGCGGCTACTTCGCCACCGTCACCCGGGCCGCGACCGGCAGGTGGTCGCTGCCGGTCTGCGGCAGGGTCCAGGAGGCCTCCGGCTTCATCCCGCGGACCATGATCTGGTCGATCCGGGCCATCGGGAACGGGGCCGGCCAACTGAAGCCGAAGCCGTCGCCCGCGGCGCCCTGGGTGGAGCGCATCTGCGAGGTGACCTCGGACAGGGAGCGGTCGTTCGCGGTGCCGTTGAGGTCGCCGAGCAGGACGACGTTCCGCAGCGGCTCGGCGGCGAGCGCGGCCCCCAGCGCGTCGGCGCTCTTGTCGCGCTGGTTGGCGGTGAAGCCGGCGTTCAGCTTGACCCGGACGGAGGGCAGGTGGGCCACGAACACGGCGACCTGCCCCTGCGGGGTCTCGACGGTGGTGCGCATGGCCCGGGTCCAGCCCAGCCTGATGTCGACGGGCTTGCTGGACTTCAGCGGGAACTTGCTCCACACGCCGACGGTGCCCTCCACGGCGTGGTACTTGTACGTGCCCGCCAGCGCCTGCTCGTAGGCGGGGACGGCGCTGCCCTTGAGCTCGGTCAGGGCCAGGACGTCGGCTCCGGCCTTGGCCACCGACCGGGCCGTGCCGCGCGGGTCGGGGTTGTCGGCGTCGACGTTGTGGGCGGCGACCGTCAGGTTGCCGCCGGTGCCGGACTTGTCGGTGACCAGGCCGCCGAAGAGGTTCACCCAGACGACGGCCGTCAGCAGTATCGCGATCAGCGCGGTGGCGGACTTGCGGACGACCGCGGCGGCGAGCAGCAGCGGAACGAACACCCCCAGCCAGGGCAGGAAGGTCTCGGTGAGGCTGCCCAGGTTGCCTACGCTGTTGGGCAGCTCCGCGTGGAGGATCATGACGAGCGCCAGCAGCACGGCGAGCGCCGCGATCACCAGCCCCCGCCGCCAGATGCCCGGATCGCGCCGCAGCTCGGCCACGCGGCGGCGGAGGCGGGATCCGCGGGGCTCGGGCTCCGAGCCGCCGTTCCCCGTCTCCGCCATGTACGCCTGTGCCATGCCACTGCCCTCGCTGCCGTGCTCGCGCTCCGTCCCCCCACCATGACCCTAGGCGATGGACGCAGTCTTCCGTGCCGTTGATCCGGCCGTACGTCCGGGAGGACGAACGGCCATACGGCCCGGGTTCCTGTTGTCACGAAACGCGCACATTCGGTTGGCGCGCCCCCTTCGCACCCCGCGGACGCCCGGAGCGCGCTACGGGGCGTGCACCCGGGCGCGCACCTCCCGGTGGGGTGCGACAGGACGGTCGTCCCCTCCACTTTCGCGCCCGGCCGGGCAGGTGCCACCATGGGGGTGAGTCCGGGGACGCCGTGAGGGCGCCTCGAGATGACATCAAGGAGCAGTTGCAATGACGCATGCCGTTTCGCCTGCCCGCGAAGCCGCCTCCCCCACCCTGTACGGAGGCACGGGCACCCGACGGATCACCGTCCGCGACCTGACGCTCGCCAAGGAGCGCGGCGAGAAGTGGCCCATGCTCACCGCCTACGACGCGATGACCGCATCCGTGTTCGACGAGGCCGGCATCCCGGTCATCCTCGTCGGCGACTCGATGGGCAACTGTCACCTCGGCTACGAGAACACCGTCCCGGTGACGATGGACGAGATGACGCTGCTGTCCGCGGCCGTCGTACGCGGCACCCGGCGGGCGATGGTCATCGGTGACCTGCCGTTCGGCTCGTACCAGGAAGGCGCCGTGCAGGCGCTGCGCAGTGCCACCCGGCTCGTGAAGGAGGCCGGTGTCGGCGCCGTGAAGCTGGAGGGCGGCGAGCGCTCGCTGCGCCAGACCGAGCTGATCGTGCAGTCCGGCATCCCCGTCATGTCCCACCTGGGTCTGACCCCGCAGTCCGTCAACGCCATGGGCTACCGGGTCCAGGGCCGCGGGGACGAGGCCGCGCACCAGCTGCTCCGCGATGCCAAGGCGGCACAGGACGCGGGGGCCTTCGCGGTGGTCCTGGAGCTCGTACCGGCCGAACTGGCCGCCGAGGTCACCCGGTCGCTGAACATCCCGACGGTCGGCATCGGCGCGGGCGCGGACTGCGACGCGCAGGTGCTGGTGTGGACCGACATGATGGGCCTGACCGGCGGGAAGATGCCGAAGTTCGTGAAGCAGTACGCGAACCTGCGCGCGACCATGACCGACGCGGCGAAGGCGTTCGCCGAGGACGTCGTCGGCGGATCGTTCCCGCAGGAGCAGCACAGCTTCCACTGACCCACTGACCCCACTGACCCGCCGACCCCATCGGGTCGGCGGGTCGGCGGGTCGGCGGGTCTGCCGGTCCGCCGTCCCTGCGGTTGCCGGTGCGTGCGTTGCCGTGCGTGCGTTGCCGTGCGTGCGTTGCCGGTGCGTGCGTTGTCGGTGCGGCCACCGGGTTGTCGGTCGGCTGTCGGTCGGCTGTCGGTGCTTTGTCGGCGGCGGCTGGTCCCATGGGGGCATGACGCGAAACGACAAGAATCCCCGGAGCGGCGGGAACGCCGTGGAGGTGCGGGGACTGGTCAAGCACTTCGGCGAGACCAAAGCCCTCGACGGTGTCGACCTGGACGTCCGCGAGGGCACGGTCCTCGGGGTCCTCGGCCCCAACGGCGCCGGCAAGACCACCCTGGTGCGCTGCCTGTCCACCCTCCTCGTCCCCGACGCCGGAACCGCCCGGGTCGCCGGCTACGACGTGGTCCGCCAGCCGCGGCAGCTGCGCCGCACCATAGGCCTCACCGGCCAGTACGCCTCGGTCGACGAGCGGCTGTCCGGCTGGGAGAACCTGTACATGATCGGCAGGCTGCTCGACCTGTCCCGCAAGGACGCCCGCCGCCGCGCCGACGAGATGCTGGAGCGGTTCTCGCTGACCGACGCGGCGAAGAAGGTCGCCGGGATGTACTCCGGCGGCATGCGCCGCCGCCTGGACCTCGCGGCCTCCCTGATCGGGAACCCGGCCGTGCTCTACCTGGACGAGCCCACCACCGGCCTGGACCCGCGCACCCGCAACGAGGTGTGGGACGAGGTGCAGCGGCTGGTGGCCGAGGGCGCGACCGTCCTGCTCACCACCCAGTACATGGAGGAGGCCGAGCAGCTGGCGAGCGAGCTGACGGTCATCGACCGCGGCAAGGTCATCGCCAACGGCAAGGTGGACGAGCTGAAGGCCCGAGTCGGCGGCCGCACCCTGCGGATCCGTCCGGCGGACCCGGCGGAGCTGCCGGGCATGGCCCGGTCCCTGGCCGAGGCGGGCCTCGACGGCGTCGCCGGCTCCCAGGCCGTACCGGACGAGGGCGTGCTGCTGGTCCCGATCCTCAGCGACGAGCAACTGACCGCGGTGGTCGGGCTGCTGGCGGCCCGCGGCTACGCCATCGCCGACCTGGGCACGTACCTGCCCAGCCTGGACGAGGTGTTCCTCTCCATCACCGGCCACCCGGCCACGTCCCCCGAGGACTCCGTTCCCACCGGCACGACGACCGAGGAGGTCGCGGCATGAGCACGACGACTACCGCCCCGGCCCGCGACGCGGCCGCCGGAACGCCCGCACCGAAGGCGACGCAGTCCCCGGACAGCCGGATCGGCCTGCGCGGCAACCTGCGGCACATCGGCGCCCTGGCGCGCCGCAACGCCCTCCAGATCAAGGCGAATCCGGAGTCGGTGTTCGAGGTCGTGCTGATGCCGATCATCTTCATCCTGCTGTTCACGTACGTCTTCGGCGGCGCGATCGCGGGCAAGGGCAACCAGGACGCCTACGTCAACTACCTGGTCCCCGGCATGATGGCGATGACGGGCCTGAACATCGCCATGGCGGTGGGCACCGGCGTCAACGAGGACTTCAAGAAGGGCATCATGGACCGCTTCCGGTCCATGCCGATCGCCCGCTCCTCGGTCCTCATCGCCAAGATCGTGGTCGAGATCGGCCGGATGCTGGTGGCCACCGCGATCCTCCTCGGCATGGGCTTCCTGCTGGGCCTGGAGATCAAGACCTCGGTGCTGGACCTGCTCGCCGCGGTCGGCCTGTCGCTGGTCTTCGGCGCCTCGCTGATGTGGATCTTCATCCTGCTCGGTCTGACGATGAAGACCGCCCAGGGCGTCCAAGGGGTGGCGATGCTCGTGCTGATGCCGCTCCAGTTCGGCAGCTCGATCTTCAGCCCGCCGTCCTCGATGCCCGGATGGCTGCAGTCCTTCACGGACTACAACCCGCTGTCCAACCTGGCCGACGCGGCCCGCAACCTCATCAACGGCGGCCCGGTCGCCCACTCGGTGTGGATGACGCTGGGTTGGGCCGTGCTGATCACCGCGATCACGGCGCCGCTGGCGGTCGCGAAGTTCCGCAAGAAGACCTGATCCGGCCGGACGGTCCGCTCCGGATCGCGTCCCGGACGGGCCCCGCACGGGGGCCGGGTCAGACGAGGGCGGTGGCCTCCTCCAGGGTGAGGCCGCCGCCTTCGGCATATGCCGCCTCGTACGCGGCATCACCGAGGACCGCCCGCGACAGCTCCTCGGCCAGAGCGGAGTCCTCCCGCTCGATGGTGACCGGGAGGTAGCCCGCGGGCAGCAGGGCCCGGTACGCGCCCAGCAGCCGCGCCGCGTCGTACGCCTGACCGGGCCCGCCGAGGGCCGCCCGGGAGCGGGCCGCCGTCATCAGGTACACGGCGGGCATCTGCGGGGCGACCATCAGGGCGAGCGGGTCCTGGGTGGTGGCCATGGCCTGCCGGAGCAGCACCAGCGCCTCCTCGGGCCGGCCGTCCTGGTTCTCCAGCCAGGCCATCGTCCCGAGCAGGAACCCGTCGAAGATGGCGAACGCGCCGAAGGCGAACTCGTCGCGCAGCCGCTGCAGCTGGGCGCGGCCCTCGGGGATGCGGCCGCTGCGCCCGTAGCAGGAGGCCAGGAACATGCGGGCGGCGGGCAGGGCCTCGTTGCCGTACGAGTGGTGGGTGCGCAGGGCCTCGGTGAGCAGCTCCTCGGCCTCGGCGGCCCGGCCGTTCTCCAGCAGCACCCCGGCCATCCGCACGCGCAGGACCGTCACCTGGGAGGAGGCGCCGAGCCGCTCGGCGTACTCGATCGCGGAACGGAAGTCCTCGGCGGCGGACGCGTACCGGCCGCGCTTCTCGTGGGACTCGGCGCGCGCGGACAGCGCCTCCGCGCAGCCCCAGTCGTCGCCCAGCTCGGTGAACAGGGCCAGGCTCTCCTCGGCGTCGCGGACCGCGTCGCCGGGCCAGGAGGCGCGGTTCGCCAGGATGTTCGCGCGCATCTGGAGGGCCCCGGCCAGCTCCCAGCGGTGGTCCAGCGCGCGGGCGGTGTCGACGGTGGCGTCGACGACCCGCCGGAGCAGGTCCGTGTCCCCGGAGAGCATCGCGGCGTAGACCCACAGCGCGCCGGGGGCGTGGCAGGTCTGCGGCAGGCCGGGCCGGTACGCGGTGAGGATCCCCTCGATCTGGTGCCGGATCTCCGGGGAGGTCCAGCTCTCGTTGCTCTGGTCGCGGGCGGCGAGCTGGACCATGCGGATGCCGCGCCAGGCCTCGGTGAGCCGCTCGCCACTGTACGGCGGGGGCGTGTCCACGACGCGCTCGTACACCGGCTCGGCGGGGGTGACGGGCGGCTGGAAGGGGTCCGGGCCGAGGGCGCCGGCGGCGTTCGCCCAGTGCCGGGACTCGGCGCGCAGATCGTGCATCTGCCAGTACCAGACGAGCGAGTGCACCAGGCACAGCACCTCGTCGGTGTCGCGGGCGGCGACGGCCCGGCGCAGGGCGGTGCGGAGGTTCTCGTACTCGGCGGCGAAGCGCCCCGCGGCGGCGCGCTGGCCGTGGCCGCGGAGCAGCGGCTCGGTGGTGCGGGCGAGTTCCCGGTAGTGGACGAGGTGGCGCCGCTCGGTGGCCGCCCGGTCGCCGGGGGCCTCGTCCAGCCGCTCGCCGGCGTACTCGGCGACGGTCTCCAGGAGCCGGTAGCGCATGCCGTCGGGGGTGGGGGCGGCGATGACGAGGGACTTGTCGACGAGGGAGCCGAGGAGCAGGGCGACATCGGCACGGTCGGCGGTGTCGGCGCTGTCGCCGCTGTCCTGCGCGGCATCGGCGGTGTCGTCCGTGCTGCCGGCGCAGACGGCCTCGGCGGCGGCCAGGTCGCAGCCGCCGGCGAAGACGGACAGCCGGGCGAGGACGGTCCGCTCCGGCTCGTCCAGCAGGTCCCAGGACCAGTCGACGACCGCGCGCAGGGTCTGCTGGCGGGGCAGCACGGTCCGGGCGCCGCTGGTCAGCAGCCGGAACCGGTCGTCCAGCCGGTCCGCGATCTGGCGGGGCGTGAGCAGCCGCAGCCGGGCCGCGGCCAGCTCGATGGCGAGCGGCAGCCCGTCGAGGCGGCGGCAGATCTCGGCGGCGGCCTCGGGGTCGTCGCCGGTGGTGAACCCGGGCCGGGCGGCGGCGCCGCGGTCGCCGAGCAGCCGCAGCGCGACCGGGTCGGGCAGCGGCTCCACCGGGCGCAGGAACTCACCGGGCACGCCGAGGGGCTCGCGACTGGTGGCCAGTATCCGCACGCCGGGGCAGTGGGTGAGGAGCTGCTCGGCGAGCTCGGCGGCCGCGCCGACGACGTGCTCGCAGTTGTCCAGGATCAGCAGGAGCCGGAGCCGGGCGCAGTGCTCGGTGAGCCGGTCGAGCGGGTCGTCGCCGACGCGGTCGGTCAGCGCCCGCAGCTCCTCCGCGGAGGCGCCGCGCAGCTTGGTCTCGCGGGCCCCGAGGGCGGTGAGCACGGCCTCGGCGACATCGTCCGGATCGTCCACGGGGGCGAGCTCCGCGAACCACACGCCGTCCGGCCAGCAGTCGGCCGGGGCGTGCGCCTCGGCGGCCTCCTGCGACAGCCGGGTCTTGCCGGCACCGCCGGGCCCGAGGAGGGTGACCAGGCGCGCCTGCCCGAGGTCCGCGCCGATGGCCCGGATGTCCTCCTCCCGCCCGACGAAGGTGGTCAGCCGCGCCCGCAGGTTCCCCCGGCCCCGGGCCGGCTCGCCGGGGCCGTCACCCGGGGGCTGTGCGGACGGGGGCTGTACGGACGGGGGCTGTACGGACGGGGCCGCCGCGGGCCCGGCGGAGTCCTGCCACGGACCGACCGGGTGGCCGGAGCGGGCGACGGGCCCCGGGGTGGATCCCGCGGCGGGCTCCCGCCCGGGGCCGGCGCCGTATCCCGGGACCGGGACGCCCGAGGGGGCGCCGGACGCGGCTCCCGAGCGGCCGGCGGAGGGGCCTGTGGACGGGGCAGCGGTCGGCAGGTCGGACGGGGCAGCGGTCGGCGCGCCGGAGGGGGCAGCGGTCGGCGCGCCGGAGGGGGCAGCGGTCGGCGCGTCGGGCGGGGACAGCAGGTCGGCGTGGAGGGTGCGCAGGGCGGGTCCCGGGTCGGCGCCCAGCCGGTCGGCGAGGTCCTGCCGGACCTCCGCGTAGGCGGCCAGGGCCTCGGCCGCACGCCCGGAGTCCCGCAGCGCCCGTATCCGCAGCACCTGCAGGGGCTCGTCCAGCGGGTGCTGCGCGCACAGCGCGGCGAGCTCCGGCAGGACGCGGGCCGCCTCCCCGAGGTCGAGGGCCGCGGCGAGCCGCCCCCGGCGCGCGTCCCTCCGTACGGCCTCCCAGCGCGCGGCCTCCGCCCCCGGGTCCGGGAGGTCGGCGAGCGCCGGGCCGCGCCACAGGGCGAGGGCCTCGTCGTACAGGGCGGCCGCCCGCGCCGGGTCCCGCACCGCGGCGGCCGCGGCGGACCGGACCAGCCGTTCGAAGCGGTAGAGGTCGACGTCCTCGCGGTCGGCGGCGAGCCGGTACCCGCCCTCCGCCGACCGCACGGCCTCGTGGCCCAGCGCCCTGCGCAGCCGGGCGACCAGCGCCTGCAGGGCGGCGTACGCGTCGGCCGGCCGGTCGCCGTCCCACACCTCGGCCACGAGCAGGTCGGCCGGCACCGCCCGCCCCGGCTGCAGTGCGAGCGCGGTCAGCAGTGCGCGCAGCCGCGCGCCGCCGACGGCGACGGGGGTCCCGTCGTCGCGGGTGGCCTGGGTGGTGCCGAGGATCGCGTAGCGCACCGACCCATTGTCCCCGGACCGGTATCCCGGAGGCCCCCCTGCCCGGGATAGGTTTCGCCGCATGGGTCATCAGAGCACGCGCAGCGACCGGCAGGTCAGTTCCGTTTTCCTCGGCATCGCCGCGATCATGGCCGTCACGGGGTGGGCGGTGTGGACGGGGTACTCGTCGAGCGCGGGCCTGGCCGTATTCCTCTTCGTCACGTCGGCGTGGATCGTCTCGCTCTGCCTGCACGAGTACGCGCACGCCCGCACCGCGCTGCACAGCGGCGACCTCACCGTCGGCGCCAAGGGCTACCTGACGCTGAACCCCCTCAAGTACACGCACGCGCTGCTGAGCATCGTCCTGCCCGTGATCTTCGTGATCCTGGGCGGTCTGGGCCTGCCGGGCGGGGCGGTGTACATCGAGCGGGACCGGGTGCAGGGCCGCTGGAAGCACAGCATGATCTCGGCGGCGGGCCCGCTGACGAACGTGGCGTTCGCAGCCGTCTGCACCGCGCCCTTCTGGCTGGGCGCCGTCGACGGCGTCCCGCTCGCGTTCCGCTTCGCCCTGGCGTTCCTCGCGCTGCTGCAGGTCTCCGCGGCGATCCTGAACTTCCTGCCGGTGCCCGGGCTGGACGGCTACGGCATCATCGAGCCCTGGCTGTCGTACCGGGTGCGCCGCGAGGTGGCGCCGCTGGCGCCGTTCGGCCTGATCGCGGTGTTCGCGCTGCTGTGGGTCCCGGCGGTCAACGCGGCGTTCTTCGGCGCGGTCGAGGGCGTGCTGTCCGCGCTGGGCGTCTCCGACGTGGAGACGTACTGCGGGCACAGCCTGTACCGCTTCTGGCAGGAGACGGACGGCCTGTGCGCCGTCCCCCAGGCCGACTAGCCGACGACTGGCCGACTACTGGCCGCCGACTAGCCGGCGGAGCCGGAGGCCTTGCGGGCCTTGTCCTTGCGCACGTAGTACCAGGCCATGTTGGACGTGAGGCCGGCGAGCAGCACCCACACGATGCCCAGGAAGCTGCCCTCCACGAAGGCGACCACGGCCGCCGCCACGGAGAGGATGCAGACGACGGTGGCGAAGACGGCAAGGCGGGGCATGGGGTACGGCTCCTCGGCGACACGGGTGGGGGTCAAGCCCCACCAGTGTCCCCCATGCCCCGCAGTGCCCCCGTAAAGGCACCCCGAACACCCCCGCCCGGGCGCCGGTCGGTCAGACGTCGGTGATGCGGAGGCCCGTGTGGGCCTTGTAGCGGCGGTTGGCGGAGATGAGGTTGGCGACCAGGGACTCGACCTGGTGGGCGTTGCGCAAGCGGCCGGCGAAGACGCCGCGCATGCCGGGGATGCGGCCGGCCAGGGCCTGGACGAGGTCGGTGTCGGCGCGGGACTCGCCGAGGACCATGACGTCGGTGTCGATCTCCTCGACCGACTCGTCCTGGAGCAGGACCGCCGAGAGGTGGTGGAAGGCGGCCGTGACGCGGGAGTCCGGGAGGAGGGCGGCGGCCTGCTGGGCGGCGCTGCCTTCCTCGACCTGGAGGGCGTAGGCGCCCTGCTTGTCGAAGCCGAGGGGGTTGACGCAGTCCACCACGAGCTTGCCCGCGAGGTCCTCGCGCAGGGCCTCCAGGGTCTTGGCGTGGCCCTCCCACGGCACCGCGATGATCACGATGTCGCTGCGGCGCGCGCACTCGGCGTTGTCCGCGCCCTCCACGCCCAGGCCCAGTTCGGCGGCGGCGTGCGCGGCGCGGTCGGCGGCGCGCGAGCCGATGATCACCTTCTGGCCGGCCTTGGCGAGCCGGTAGGCCAGGCCGCGGCCCTGGTCGCCGGTGCCGCCGAGGACGCCGACGACGAGGCCGGAGACGTCCGGCAGGTCCCACGGGTCCTTCGCGGGGGGCTTCTGTGTGCTGTCAGTGGAGGTCATGGGGGTGAGCGTAATGCCGGGCCCCGGGCGATCGAACAGGCTTCGGCCGTGCGGTGGCCGTGCGGTGCGTGACGCCCGCGCCTCGTATCGAACAGGAGGGGGCGGGGGACGGGCGGGGCGCCCGGGCCGGGCCCCGTCCGTCTTTGTCCGGCCGGCTGTGTCCAGCCGGCTGCGTCCGGCCGTCGGGCAGGGGTGCGGAGTCCGTCAGGTCTCCGTCGTGCCCTCGTCGTCCTCGCGGGACTTGTCGTTCCACTTGGGGTCGTTCTGCCATTCGAGGTTGCGCTCCTGCGCGGTCTGCATGGCGTGGGAGGCCTCCTCGGGGGTGGCGTACGGGCCGAAGCGGTCCTTCGCCGGGCACTCGGGCCCCTCCTCGACCTTCTGGTGCACCAGGCAGTAGTACCACTCGCCCGGTTTGCCCACCTGACGCTTCTTGAACAGGGCCATCGTCCTCGGGCTCCTCTCGCCGACCGCTCGCCGCCGGTTCTCCGGTGTTCCGCGCCGTTCCGCGCCGTTTTCCGCTGCTCTCTGCCGCCATGCTGCCCCATCCCCGCTGGATACACTCGCTTGCATGTCTGGCCAGTCGCTGCTCGTCCCCGGCGAGCTCTCTCCGACCCGTTCCGTTCCCGGCAACATCCGCCGGCCCGAGTACGTGGGCAAGCCCGCGCCCACCCCGTACACCGGACCGGAGGTGCAGTCGGCCGAGATCATCGAGGCGATGCGCATCGCCGGCCGGATCGCCGCGCAGGCGATGGAGGAGGCGGCCAAGCTGATCGCCCCCGGGGTGACCACCGACGCGCTGGACCGCGTGGCGCACGCGTACATGTGCGACCACGGCGCCTATCCGTCGACCCTGGGCTACCGGGGCTTCCCGAAGTCCCTGTGCTCCTCGGTCAACGAGGTCATCTGCCACGGCATCCCCGACTCGACCGTGCTGCGCGACGGCGACATCGTGAACCTGGACGTCACCGCGTACATCGGCGGCGTGCACGGCGACAACAACGCCACCTACCTGTGCGGGGACGTGGACGAGGAGTCCCGGCTGCTGGTGGAGCGGACGCGGGAGGCGCTGAACCGCGCGATCAAGGCCGTCAAGCCGGGCCGGCAGATCAATGTCATCGGCCGGGTCATCGAGTCGTACGCGAAGCGTTTCGGCTACGGCGTGGTCCGGGACTTCACCGGGCACGGCATCAACTCGTCCTTCCACTCCGGCCTGATCATCCCGCACTACGACAGCCCGCACGCCACGACGGTGATCCAGCCCGGGATGACCTTCACGATCGAGCCGATGCTGACGCTGGGCACCCACGAGTACGACATGTGGGACGACGGCTGGACCGTGGTAACGAAGGACCGGAAGCGGACCGCGCAGTTCGAGCACACACTGGTGGTGACGGACACGGGCGCCGAGATCCTCACGCTGCCGTAGGCGTCGCGGCGCGGAGGTTTTGCCCCCGGGGACGTTTTACCGACAACACGTCGGGAACACATTGACTTAGGTAAGCCTAAGTAAGAGGATCGGGCATGGCGGCGACCGACCGTGCCGCCGTGCCCCGCATCCACGCCCGACGGAGGTCTTGTCTTGGACGCCTTCTCCACGGTCATCCGTGTCGCCTCGCACGAGCAGCACACCGAGGCCGAGACCTCGACGTTCATGAGCGACCTGCTCGGCGGCCGGCTCGGTGTGGACGCGTACGCGCGCTACACCGAGCAGCTGTGGTTCGTCTACCGGGCGCTGGAGGACGCGGCCGGGTCCCTCGCGGACGACCCGGTCGCAGGCCCCTTCATACAGCCCGAGCTGATGCGCGTCGCCGAGATCGAGCGCGACCTGGCGCACCTGCGCGGCCCCTCCTGGCGCGAGACGCTGGTGGCGCTGCCCGCGACCGAGGCGTACGCGGCCCGGATCGCCGCGTGCGCGGCCACCTGGCCCGGCGGGTACGTCGCCCACCACTACACCCGCTACCTGGGCGACCTCTCCGGCGGCCAGATCATCCGCGACAAGGCGGAGCGGACCTGGGGCTTCGAGCGCAAGGGCGACGGGGTCCGGTTCTACGTCTTCACGGAGATCGCCAACCCGGCCGCGTTCAAGCGGCACTACCGCGAGCTGCTGGACGCGATCGCCGCGGACGACCTGGAGAAGCAGCGCATCATCGACGAGTGCAAGCGCGCCTTCGACTACAACGGGGCCGTCTTCCGGCAGCTGGGCGAGGAGTTCCCGCTCAGCGCCTGAGCCCGACCCCCTTTTTTCCTCCGGTCTCCGGTCCGGCTTTTCCTCCGGTCTCCGGTCCGGCATTTCCTCCGGTCCCCGGTCCGGGTCAGCGCACCGGGCCGCCCATGCGGCCGTATGCCGGGCGCGCCTGCGGCGGGGTGTCGAAGCGGACGCGGCCGCCGATCTCGACGGTGCCGTCCGGGCCGGGGGCCGTGAGGATCTGCGAACCCGCGCCCTGGGTGATGTTCAGGGCGCGGTTCAGCTGTGCCGTCAGCAGGACCGCCGCCGAGCCGGTGGCCTCGTCCTCGGCGATGACCCCGTCCGGGCGCCGCGGGAAGCCGCGGGCCCGGATGCGGCCCGCGGCCTCGTCCTCCCAGGCCCACGCGTACAGCCAGCCCTCGCCCGGCGGCGGGGCGGGCAGCGCGTCGACCTCGGCGGGGGTGGCGTACTGCTCGGTGCGCTTACCCTCGGCCCACTCGGGCAGGGCCGTGATCCAGGTGAACTCTCCGTCGTACCGGGCCCATACGGTGCCGGCCGGCGGCTCCAGCTCCTCGATGTCCAGCAGCCAGGCGACGCCGACCAGCGGATGCCCCGCGAAGGACATCCGCGTGCCGGGGGTGCGGATGTCGACGACCCCGCGCTCGGGGTCGTCGACGAACACCGTCTCGCTGTAGCCGAGTTCGGCGGCCAGGGCCTGCCGGGACGTGTCGTCGGGGCAGGTCCGGCCGTCGCGTACGACACCGAGCACGTTGCCGAAGCGGCCGTCGCCCGCACAGAAGACCCTGAGTACGTCGAGATCGTTCACGCGGGCATTCAAGCACGGCCCGGTTAAGCCCCGGCTCAGCTCCGTTTCGCCCCGGCCCGGGCGAACCCGGTCGGCCGGGTCAGGAGCGGGCGGTGCGCCGCCTGCGGGCGAGGGACAGGGCGCCCGCGCCGGCCACGACGGCCACGCCGGAGGTGGCGAGCAGCGCCCCGGCCGGGACGTCGGCGCCGGTGGCGGCGAGCGTCCCGCCGGCAGAGCCGCCGGTGCCGCCTCCGACCGTGCTTCCGGTTCCGGTGGTGGCGGTGGTGCCGGTGGTCGTGGTGCCGCCGGTCGTCGTGCCGCCGGTCCGGCCGGTCGTGGGGGTGGTGCCGGGCAGGACGGCGTCCTTGTCGACGGTGACGGACAGGGTGACCGGGTCGGTGGGCTTGCCCGGTGCGTAGGCCTCGTTCCCGTTGCCGATCGCGGCGGAGCCTTCGGCGGTGAAGGCGGCCGGGACGGACGCCAGGGTGAGCACGCCGCCGGTGGTGCGGTACTCGGCCTTGGACAGGTCGAGGGTGGCGAAGGGGATGTCCGCCTTGGTCTCCTCGGGCGTCTTCATGTCGAGGACGAGGGTGCCCTTCTTGCCCTCGGCGTTGACGCGCGGGTTGGTGAAGGTCATGTCGATCTGGTGGCTGGGGTGCCGGAAGCGGAGGCTGCCCGCGAAGGAGGCGTTCAGCTTCTGCTTGGGCACGTCGAGTTCGCCCTTGCCGAAGGCGAAGGAGAAGGTGTTGCCGGCGGCCATCGCGCCGCCGGACGGGGCGACGGAGCCGCCGCCCCTCACCACGTACGAACGGAACGACTCCTTCACGCCCCAGGTGAGCCGTCCGCCCAGCAGCTGCTGCGGGCCGGACGACGCCGGGGAGCTCGCACCCGGCGAGGGTGCGAGGGTCGGGGCGGGCCCGCCGTTCGACTCCGACGGGGAGGGCGCGGTCGAGCCGGACGGCGAGGGCGCGGACGGCGAAGGCAAAGGGGCCTCGCCGTACTCCAGGGCCGCGCTGAGCGGGTCGCCGGCCATGCCCTCGTACTGGGGGGATCCGAGCTGGTCGGCGGCCTCCTTGGTGAGGGTGGTGGCCAGCTTGTCCATGGTGGAGCCGGTGAAGGCCACGTTCGCCAGCGGGACGTCGCGGGTGAGCGCGCCGTTCTTGGTGACGTCGGCGGTGAGCTTCTTCGTGCCCGTGTCGATCCGGAGGTTGGCGAGGGTCACCTTGAAGCCGTGGGCGGGCGAGTCGAAGGTGACGCTGCCCTTGAAGGCCGCGGTCGCGACGTTGCTGCCCTCCTTGTCGTGCGTACCGGTGGCGGAGGTGAAGCGGAAGGTGGTGCCGTCCGCGTTGGCCACGGCACCGTCGGCCGCGGTGATCGTGCCCTTGGCCGCGCCCGTGACGTACGTCCGGTAGCGCGCCAGGACACCCCAGTCGAGGGTGCCGTTGACGATCGGCAGGGGCGCGGCGGCGGGAGCTGCGCCCGCGACCGTGGCGGCGGGCGCAGGGCCCGCGGCCGTGGCGGGCAGGGCGAGGACGGTGGCGCCGAGCGCGGCGGCGGTGACGACGGCCGCCGCGAGGGACACGGAGCGGCGGGGGGTGGATGAGGACATGGGCTGGTTCTCCTGAAGGGAATGGGGGTGGCGTGCAGCCGTGTGCGGCGTGCGGGACGGGAGGCTCAGGGGTGGCCCGGCTGTTCCGGCTCGGGCCGGCCCGGCTGTTCGCCGGGGGCGGCAGCCCGCGTACGGCGTCGCCGCGCCAGCAGCCAGGCGGCGCCGCCGGCCAGGACCAGGAGGGCCGCGGCGAGGGCGGCGTACAGCCCGGTGTCGGACGACCCGCCGGACGGTGCGGCGGCGGGGGACGGCCCGGCGGCCGGGGAGGCGGTGTCCTGCGGGGCGGGCGTCGCGGGGGCGGAGCCCAGGTCGGGCAGGGCGGGCAGGCGGCCGGTGGCGTCGAGGGCGACGGCGAGGGAGATCGGGTCCATCTCGGTGCCGGCCTTGTACATGGAGTTGAAGGCCTGGGAGCCGCCTTCGGTGAGGGTGGCCCGGGCCTCGGTGAGGGTGGCGAGTGCGCCCTCGGTCTTCAGGCCGGCCGCGTCGAACTCGACGAGGGGCACGGCGGCCTTCGTCGCCCCGCCCGTGGTGACGTCGGCGGTGAGGACGCCCTTGCCGCCCTCCACCTTGACGGCGACCCTGCCGAGCTTGAGGTCGAGGTGGGCGCCGGTGAAGTGGACCGTGCCCGCGAAGGCGGCGTCGAGGGTGCCCTTCAGGCCGTCGTAGAGGCCTTTGCCCTGCGGGAAGCGGAAGAGGGCGCCGCCGTCCCGGGCGCCCTCGGCGAGGGTCCACTTGCCCTGGCCGACGGCGCCGGTGACGTACTCGCGGAAGGTGCGCCGCACCCCCCAGTCGACGGCTGCGTCGGCGAACGCGCCCTGCCCTGCCGGGGTCTGCGTGCCGGGCGAGGCCCCGGCCGCGGCGCTCGGGGACGGCGAGGACGCTGCGGCCGGGGCGGACTGGACGTCGACGGAGAGCGTGACGGGGTCGAGCGGGGTGCCGGCCGGGTAGTAGCCGGCGAAGGCCTGGGCGCCCTGCTCGGTGAGGGTGGCGGGAACGTTGGTGAGGGCGAGGGGGCTGCCGCCGCCCTTCATGTTGATGCCGCCGAGGCCGAGGGTGGCGAAGGGGACCCGGGAGCGGCTGGCGACCTGGCCGGTGTCCTTGGCCTTGGCGACGACGTCCGCGTAGAGGGTGCCGCTGCCGCCTTCGATGCGGATCGCGGGCCGGCTGATCGTCAGGTCCAGCTCGTTGCCCCCGTCCGGTTTCGGGTGGCCGTGGAAGGCGACGCCGCCGCTGAAGGCCGCCTCGAAGGCGCCGGTGCCGGGGTCGTAGGAGCCGGTCGCCGAGTGGAAGCGGAACAGGCTGCCGCCGACCGTGGCGGCGCCGTTCTTCAGCTGGAAACCGCCTTTTGCGACGGGGCCGGTGACGTAACTCTGGAAGGACGATTTGATGCCCCAGTCGAGCCTGCCGCCCTGCACGGTACGGCTCGCCGCGTGGGCTCCCGCGGCGGGGAGCAGGGCCGCGAGCAGGGCCGCCAGGGTTGCCACGAGGGCGACGGCGAACGGGCGGACGGGGCGTGCGGACATCGATGTCCCCTCCAGGACCTGGTCAGTAAGGTTAGGCTAACCTAAGCTATCCCGGTCGGGAGCGGAACCCCGCACCCGACGGACCATCAGCCGGACCACCAGGACGGTGCCTTCGTGCCTACGCCCGCCGCGGCCACCACCCCTTCCCCCCGCCGCTCCCCCGGCCGCCGCCGATCCCCCGGCCGCCTCGCCCTCGCCTTCTGCGCCCTGGCGGCGGCCGCCGTGACCGGCTGCGCGAACACGGACTCCCCCGGCGCGGGCCCGTCCGCCCGCAACACCGCCGCCGCGCCCCCCGACCGGGTGGAGCCCCTCTCCCCCGCCCCGGCGCCCGCCCTCCCCGTGACCGTGCCCTCGGCCGACGGCGGCCAGGTGACGGTCGCCTCCGCCGACCGCGTCGTACCGCTGACCGGCAGCCTCAACGAGATCGTCCACACCCTCGGCCTCGGCCCGCAGGTCGTCGCCCGCGACATCACCGCCACCTTCGAACAGGCCGCACCGCTCCCCGTGGTGACCCGCGGCCACGAGGTCTCCGCCGAAAGCGTGCTGTCCCTGCGCCCCACGCTGGTCCTGGCCGAGAGCACCACCGGCCCCGCCGAGGCGATCCGGCAGATCCGCGACGCCGGCATCCCGCTGCTCGTGGTCGCCCCGGCCAAGTCCCTGGACGACGTACCCCGCCGGATCGACGCCGTGGCCGCCGCGCTCGGCGTCAAGGACGCCGGGACCCGGCTGAACCAGCGCACCGCCGAGCGCATCGCCGCGGCCCGCGCGGCCGCCCCGGTGCAGGCAGCCCCGGGCAAGCGGCCCCGGGTGGCGTTCCTCTACCTGCGCGGCTCCGCGTCCGTGTACCTGATGGGCGGCTCCGACTCCGGGGCGTCCTCGCTGCTGGAGGCCGCGGGCGCCGTCGACACCGGCAAGGAGTCCGGTCTCGGCAAGGACTTCACCCCGATCACCAGCGAGGCCCTCGCGGCCTCCGCGCCCGACGCACTCCTCGTCATGTCCAAGGGCCTGGAGTCCGTCGGCGGCCCGGACGGCCTGGTGAAGATCCCGGGCGTCGCCCAGACCCCGGCCGGCATGGACCGCCGCGTGATCAGCATCGACGACGGCGTCCTCCTCAACTACGGGCCCCGCACCGACCAGGTGCTCGCCTCGCTCATCGCCCAGCTCCACGGCAAGGCCTGACATGGGCGACCGCACCACGGAACCCGCCGCCTCGGAGACGGCGGACCCCGCAGCCGAACCCGAACCCGCAAGCGCGTCCGCATCCGCATCCGCATGCGAGCCCACGACCGAGCCCACGACCGCAACCGCAACCGCCGTCGCCACCCCGTCAGGACGGGGCGGCCGCAGCGGTCGGCTGACCGCCGGGCTCGCCGCCGTCCTCGCCGTGCTCGCGCTCGTCTCCGCCGGGGTCGGGGCGTACGAGATCCCCCTCGGGGACGTCCTCGGCTCCGTGCAGCACCGCCTCGGCCTGGGCGGGGCCGCCCTCGACCGGGTCGGCGAGAGCGTGCTGTGGAACGTACGCCTCCCCCGCGTCGTCCTCGCGCTGCTCGTCGGAGCCAGCCTCGGCTGCGCGGGAGCCCTGATGCAGGGGGTGTTCGGCAATCCGCTGGCCGAGCCCGGCGTCATCGGCATCTCCGCGGGTGCGGCCGTCGGCGCGGTCGCCGCCATCGCGCTCGGCCTCGGCTTCCTCGGCAACTGGACCGTCACCGTCTGCGCGTTCGCCGCCGGGCTCGTCACCGTCGGCGCCGTGTACCTGCTGTCGCGGACCGGTGGCCGGACCGAGGTCGTCACCCTCGTCCTCACCGGCATCGCCGTCAACGCCTTCGCGGGCGCCCTCATCGGCCTGTTCGTCTTCTTCGCCGACAGCGGGCAGGTCAACCAGATCACCTTCTGGCAGCTCGGCTCCCTCGCCCAGGCCACCTGGCCCAAGGTGCTCGCCGTCCTGCCCTGCGCCGCCGCCGGACTGGTCCTCGCCCCCTGCTACGCCCGCCGGCTGGACCTCCTCTCCCTCGGCGAGCGGTCCGCCCGCCACCTGGGCGTGGACGTCGAGCGGCTGCGGCTCGCGCTCATCGTCGTCGTCGCGCTGCTGACCGCGGCCGCCGTCGCCGTGGCCGGCGTCATCACCTTCGTCGGGCTGCTCGTCCCGCACCTGCTGCGCATGGCGAACGGCCCCGGCCACCGCTTCCTGGTCCCCGGCAGCGCCCTGGCCGGCGCGGCGGTGCTGCTCGCGGGCGACCTCGCCGCCCGGACCGCAGCCGCCCCGGCGGAGCTGCCGCTCGGGGTGCTCACCGCGCTGATCGGCAGTCCGTTCTTCTTCTGGCTGCTGCGCCGGACCCGTCGCAGGCAAGGAGGCTGGGCATGACCACCACGGGATCCTCCGGCTTCCGCTTCCTGCGGCGGCGCCGACCCGCCGCCCCCGGACGCCACCCCGCCGGCACCGCCGTCGCCGAGGCCGCCGGCCTGCACGTCCGCCTCGGCGGGCGCGCGGTCCTCGCCGGGATCGGCCTGGCCGCCCGGGCCGGGGAGGTGCTGGCCCTGGTCGGCCCGAACGGCGCCGGCAAGTCCACCCTGCTGGCCGCGCTCGCCGCCGACCTGCCCGCCGCGTCCGGCACCGTACGGATCGACGGGCGCCCGGCGGGCGAGTGGACGGCCGCGGAGCTGGCCCTGCGGCGTGCGGTGCTCCCGCAGGCCGCGGAGCTGTCCTTCCCGTTCACCGTGGCGGAGGTCGTGGCGATGGGCCGCGCGCCCTGGGCCGCCACCGGTGCGGCCGGCGCCGGCGCCGGCGCCGGCGCCGACGGGGCCGCGGTGGCCCGGGCGATGGCCGCCACGGAGGTGTCCGGTTTCGCCGCCCGCCCCTTCACCGCGCTGTCCGGTGGCGAGCGGGCCCGGGTGGCGCTGGCCCGAGTGCTGGCCCAGCAGGCCCCGTTACTGCTGCTCGACGAGCCGACGGCGGCCCTGGACCTGCGCCACCAGGAGTTGGTGCTGCGGATCTGCCGGGAGCGGGCCGCGGCCGGGGACGCGGTGGTCGCGGTCCTGCACGATCTGGGCCTCGCCGCGGCCTACGCCGATCGCATCGCCATCCTGGAGGGCGGGCGCATCGCGGCGGACGGGCCGCCGGCCGAGGTGCTGCGCGCGGATCTGATCGGCCGGGTCTACCGGCAGCCCGTGGAAGTGCTGCCACATCCGCAATCCGGGATTCCGCTTGTGCTCCCCGTACGCGATGCAGACCGGTCCGCCGTACGGGACGGCCACTTCGGCTTGACGTCCGCTTGACCCTTCCATGGGGCCCTCGTGAGGCCCCCGTGACGGCTCCGTATCCGGAGCCCGAATGTGTGCGTCAGATCACTGGACGGACGGGTATGAGCCAAGTAAGGCTCAGCTAAGTTAGGTCCGCCTCTCCAACCGCCCCGCCCCCGGGGCGGCCGTCTGGCGCATGTCATCAGCCCGACCCGACACCAGGAGCCCCCATGCGTCCCGCCCGCCTCACCGTCCTCACCGCGGCCGCCGTCGCGGCAGCGCTCACGGCCGTCACCGGCTGCGCAGAGAAGGGCGGGTCGGCAGACGGCAAGGCCGTCAAGGTCGCCGCCTCCGACACCGCGTGCGAGGTCTCGCAGACCGAGTTCCCGGCGGGCAAGGTCACGATCGAGGTCGAGAACAAGGGCTCGAAGGTCACCGAGCTGTACGTCCTCTTCCCGGACGACCGGATCGTCACCGAGCGCGAGAACATCGGCCCGGGCACCAAGGCCACCATCACCGCCGAGATCAAGGCCGGCGACTACGAAATCGCCTGCAAGCCCGGCATGAAGGGCGACGGCATCCGCCAGAAGGTCAAGGCCACCGGCAACGGCACCGCCGAGAAGCGCAGCCCCGAGCTGGACGCCGCCGTCGCCGGCTACCGCAAGTACGTGCAGGAGCAGGCCGACGAGACCCTCCCCGCGGCCAAGGCGTTCGCGGACGCGGTCAAGGCGGGCGACCTGGAGGCCGCGAAGAAGGCGTACGCCCCCTCCCGCATCGGCTGGGAGCGCACCGAGCCGGTCGCCGAGTCCTTCGGCGACATCGACCCGAAGGTCGACGTCCGCGAGGACGGCCTGGAGGCCGGCCAGGACCCGGCGAAGGACTGGACCGGCTGGCACCGCCTGGAGAAGGCGCTGTGGGCCGACGGCAAGATCGGCGACGAGGAGAAGAAGCTCGCCGACCAGCTGATCACCGACCTGACCGACTGGCAGAAGAAGGTCGGCCAGGCGGAGATCACCCCCACCTCCATCGCCAACGGCGCCAAGGAGCTCCTCGACGAGGTCGCCACCGGCAAGGTGACGGGCGAGGAGGAGCGCTACAGCCACACCGACCTGGTCGACTTCAAGGCCAACGTCGAGGGTGCGCAGAAGGCGTACGAGCTGCTCAAGCCGGTCGCCGCGAAGAACGACGCCGAGCTCGCCAAGCAGCTCGACACCCAGTTCGCCGCGCTGAACACGCTGCTGGACAAGTACCGCGCGGACAAGAACACCTACGAGTTCACCTCCTACGACAAGGTCGGCGAGGCCGAGCGCAAGGAGCTGTCGGACGGCGTCAACGCCCTGGCCGAGCCGCTCTCGAAGCTGGCCGCCGCGGTCGCCAAGTAATCCGGCAACGTCAACACCAGGCGGGAGAACCCGGAATGACTGAATCTGAGCCTGCCGAGGCCGGCGGCCGCCCCTCGCGTCGCTCCGTGCTCGGCTGGGGCGGGGCCGGGCTGACGCTCGGCGCCGCCGCGGCCGGCGGTGCGGCGGCGGTCCTCGCCCCCTCCTCCGACCTCGCGCCGGCGGCGTCCGCCGGCGGGGCGGTGCCCTTCCATGGCGCGCACCAGGCCGGTATCGCCAGCGCGGTCCAGGACCGCCTGCACTTCGCGGCCTTCGACGTGAAGACCAAGGACCGCGCCGAGGTGGAGAAGCTGCTCAAGGACTGGACCGAGGCGGCCCGCCTGATGACGGCCGGCCGGCCCGTCGGCGACGCCTACGAGGGCCTGCCCGAGGCCCCGCCGACCGACACCGGCGAGGCCCTCGGCCTCAAGCCGTCCCGGTTGACGCTGACCTTCGGCTTCGGCCCGGGCCTGTTCGCCAAGGACCGCTTCGGCCTGGAGGACAAGCGCCCGGCCGCCCTGGTGGACCTGGAGCTGTTCCCCGGCGACAACCTGGACGCGGCCCGCTCCGGCGGCGACCTGTGCGTGCAGGCCTGCGCCGACGACCCGCAGGTCGCCGTGCACGCCGTCCGCCAGCTCGCCCGCATCGGCTTCGGCAAGGTCGCGATGCGCTGGTCGCAGCTCGGCTTCGGCAAGACCTCCTCGACCACCCCCGAGGAGCAGACCCCGCGCAACATGATGGGCTTCAAGGACGGCACCCGGAACATCTCCGGCACCGACAAGGCGGCCCTCGACAAGCACGTGTGGGTCGGCGCGGAGGACGGCAGCGCCTGGATGACGGGCGGCTCGTACCTGGTCGCCCGCCGCATCCGCATGAACATCGAGACCTGGGACCGCACCCCCCTGCAGGAGCAGGAGGACATCTTCGGCCGCGACAAGGGCGAGGGCGCGCCGGTCGGCAAGTCCAAGGAGCGCGACGAGCCGTTCCTGAAGGCGATGAAGCCGGAGGCGCACGTCCGCCTCGCGCACCCCGACAGCAACAACGGGGCGACGATCCTGCGCCGCGGCTACTCCTTCACCGACGGCACGGACGGGCTGGGCCGCCTCGACGCGGGCCTGTTCTTCATCGCCTTCCAGCGCGACGTCCGCAAGGGCTTCATCCCGATCCAGCGGCAGCTGGCGAAGTCCGACGTCCTCAACGAGTACATCCAGCATGTGGGTTCGGCGATCTTCGCCGTCCCGCCGGGCGTCCGCGACAAGGACGACTGGTGGGGCCGGGCCCTGTTCGCGTGACACGGGTCCGAGGACGAGGACGAGGACGAGGAGAACCTGCGTGTTCAGCAACTATCTGATCGGCCTGCGCGAGGGGCTGGAGGCCAGCCTGGTCGTCTGCATCCTCGTCGCGTACCTGGTCAAGACGGAGAACCGGGACAAGCTGCTCCCGCTGTGGCTGGGCGTGGGCCTCGCGGCCGCGATCAGCCTCGCCTTCGGCGCCGCGCTCGAATTCGGCACCTCGGAGCTGACGTTCCAGGCGCAGGAGGCGATCGGCGGCAGCCTGTCGATCGTCGCGGTCGGCCTGGTGACGTGGATGGTCTTCTGGATGAAGCGCACCGCGCGGCACCTGAAGGCCGAGCTCCACGGCAAGCTCGACGCGGCCCTGGCCATGGGCACGGGCGCCCTGGTGGCGACGGCGTTCCTGGCCGTCGGCCGCGAGGGGCTGGAGACCTCGCTGTTCGTGTGGCGGTCCGTGGACGCCGCCGGTGACGGCTCCGCGCCCCTGATCGGCGTCCTGGGGGGCCTCGGTACGTCGGTCCTGCTGGGCTGGCTGTTCTACCGGGGCGCGCTGCGGATCAACCTGTCCAAGTTCTTCACCTGGACGGGCGCGATGCTGGTCGTGGTCGCCGCGGGAGTCCTCGCGTACGGCGTGCACGACCTGCAGGAGGCCGAGTTCCTGCCCGGCCTGGCGGACAAGGCCTTCGACATCAGCGGCACCATCCCGCCGGACAGCTGGTACGGGACCCTGCTGAAGGGCACGTTCAACTTCCAGCCGGACCCGACCTGGCTCCAGGTCGGGGTGTGGGTCCTCTACCTCGTGCCCACGCTGGCCCTCTTCCTCGTACAGGGCCCGGGCCGCCCGGCACAGCCCGCGCAGGCCCAGGCCCCGGCCCGGGAGGTCGCCGCGGACCCGGGCGCGGAAGCGCAGCCCGGCGCGTAGACCGCACCGCCCGTCGCCGGAAGGGCCCCGGACCGTGTGTCCGGGGCCCTTCCGCGCGTACGGGCGTACGGGCCCCGCGCGCGTACGGGCGTTCCCCGCGTACGGGCGGCGCGGCCCCGGGATCACCAGAGGCGGTCGACGAGCCCCGGGTACAGGGCGATCCGGGTCCCCGTGAAGGCGGCGGCCTCGGCGCGCCCGGCCGGGAAGTCCCCGATGACCTCCTTGTCGAACCCGGGCGCGTCGGTGGCCAGCGGCTCCTCGGGCGTGCCGCCCACCAACACCGCGCCGGGCAGCCGGGTGAAGCCGGCCGCCTCGTAGAACGGGACCAGCGGCCGGTTGCAGCTGAACAGGACCACGTCCACGGCCGGGTCGGCGGCCAGCGCCGCCCGGGCCGCGGCCACCAGCCGGCCGCCGTGGCCGCGGCCCCGCGCCGCCCGGCGGGTCACCACCGCGCTCAGCCCGGCCGCGCGGTACGTGCGCCCCGCGTGCCGGACCGGCTTGTACAGCAGCGCCAGCGAGGCGGCCACCGTCCCGTCGGCGTCCAGCAGCATCATCATCAGCGGGGCGAGCGCCGGATCGTGGCCGTGGCGGTTGCCGGGCCAGGCCTCCTCCTCCAGTTCGATGACCTGGGCCGCGAGCTCCGCCGGCAGCTCCGCCTCGGGGTGGGTGACGATCGTCATCCGGGGATCCGGACGCCGGAGCCGCCGACCCGCACCCGGGGGTCGCCCGCCCGCAGTTCCACGGTGAGGGCCCCCGGGCGGCCCATGTCCTCGCCCTGGTGGAGGGTGAGCACGGCCTCCTCGGGGACGAGTCCGAGCTCGCGGGCGTACGCCCCGAAGGCGGCGGCCGCCGCTCCCGTGGCGGGGTCCTCGACGACGCCGCCGACCGGAAACGGGTCGCGGACGTGGAAGGTGTCCGGGCCCGCCCGGTGCACGAGCTGGACGGTGGTCAGGTCCAGGCGGCGCATCAGCGCCTCCAGCCGGGCGAAGTCGTAGTCGAGGTCCGCGAGGCGGGCCCGGGTGGCCGCGCCGAGCACCAGGTGGCGGGCCCCGGCGAAGGCGATCCGGGGCGGGAACGCCGGGTCGAGGTCGGCGGCCGGCCAGTCCAGGGCGGCGAGCGCCTCGGCGAGGTCGGCGTCCGCGATCTCCTCGGTGTGCGGTGCGACGCTGGTCAGGACGGCCCGCAGGCCACCGCCGCCGGTCGTCGCCACCGAGACGGGGACGGTTCCGGCGGGGGTGGCGAAGACCAGCTCGCCCGGGCCGATCCGCTCCGCGAGGGCGACGGAGGCGGCCACCGTGGCGTGCCCGCAGAAGGGCACCTCCGCCTTGGGGCTGAAGAAGCGCAGGGTGAACGCCCGGCCGGGCGCACCGTCCAACCCGGACGGCGGGGCGGTCAGGAACGCGGTCTCGCTGTAGCCGAGTCCGGCCGCGATCCGGAGCATCGCGGCGTCGTCCAGGCCGCTCGCGTCGAGCACGACCCCGGCGGGGTTGCCGCCGGCGGGGTCGTCGGAGAAGGCGGTGTAGCGCAGTACTTCGGTCGTCATGATCGCCCCAACCCGGGCCCGGTCCCGGCCATTCCCGCCCCCGCCCGGCCGGCGTTCGCCCGGCCAGGGGCGCGGGGAACCGCGCGATCAACCCCCCCCGGGGCCCGCACCCGGGCACGTGTCGGCGGAAGCCCACCGCTCAACCGCGCCCGATGTACGGCATCGCGGTCGCCATCACCGTCGCGAACTGCACGTTCGCGTCCAGCGGCAGCTCCGCCATGTGCACCACGGTCCGGGCGACGTCGGCCGCGTCCATCACCGGCTCCACCGCCAGCTGCCCGTTGGCCTGGAGGATCCCCTGCTGCATCCGCTCGGTCATGTCGGTGGCCGCGTTGCCGATGTCGATCTGGCCGCAGGCGATCCGGTACGGGCGCCCGTCCAGCGACAGCGACTTGGTCAGGCCCGTCACCGCGTGCTTGGTCGCGGTGTAGGCGATCGAGTGCGGCCGCGGCACGTGGGCGGAGATGGAGCCGTTGTTGATGATCCGGCCGCCCTGCGGGTCCTGCTCCTTCATCTGCCGGAACGCCGCCTGCGCGCACAGGAAGGCCCCGGTGAGGTTGACGTCGACCACGGAGCGCCAGGCCTCGTGGGGGAGGTCCTCCAGCGGGACGCCGCTCGGGCCGAAGGTGCCCGCGTTGTTGAACAGCAGGTCGAGGCGGCCGTACCGGTCGCGCACCGCCGCGAAGAGGGCGGCCACGTCGTCCGGTTCGCTCACGTCCGCCCGTACGCACAGCACGTCCGCGCCGGGTCCGGCCGCCTCGGCGGCCCCGGCCGTCTCCCGGAGCGGTTCGATGCGGCGGCCGGCGGCGGCCACCGTCCAGCCGGCGGCGGCGAGGGCCAGGGCGACGGAACGGCCGATGCCGGAGCCGGCCCCGGTGACGACGGCGGTCTTGTTCCCACTTGCGTCCATGGGCCCGCAGGGTACGTCACATGCCGCGGGCGTCCACGGACGTTCCGCCGGCTGAGAACATGGGGCGGTCAGGGGTGTGAAAAGACGACGAAAGAGACAGGAGTCCCGCATGCCGGAGACAGGCCCTGCGACGGCCGCTTCGCACGAGCCGTCGGCCCCGACGCCCTCCGTTCCACCGCCCGCCCCCGCCCCCGCTTCTGCCTCCGCCTCTGCCTCCGCCTCCGCCTCCGCCTCCGCTTCTGCCTCCGCCTCCGCCTCCGCGCCGCAGACGACCGCCGCGCGCCGCACCGGACTGCTCATCGTCCTCGTGCTCGGCGGCCTCAGCGCGCTCCCGCCGCTGTCCATGGACATGTACCTGCCGGCCCTGCCGCAGGTCACCTCCGCCCTGTCCAGCCCGGCCGCCACCGTCCAGCTCACCCTCACCGCCTGCCTCGCCGGCATGGCGGCGGGCCAGCTCGTGATCGGCCCGATGAGCGACAAGTGGGGGCGCCGCCGCCCCCTCCTGGCCGGCATGGTCCTCTACGTCCTCGCCACCGCCGTCTGCGCCCTCGCCCCCAGCACCGAACTCCTCATCGGCTTCCGCCTCCTCCAGGGCCTGGCCGGAGCCGCCGGGATCGTCATCGCCCGCGCCGTCGTCCGCGACCTGTACGACGGCGTCGAGATGGCCCGCTTCTTCTCCACGCTGATGCTCGTCTCCGGCGCCGCGCCCATCGTGGCCCCGCTGATCGGCGCCCAGGTGCTCCTGTTCGCCGACTGGCGCGGGATCTTCGTCGTCCTCGCCGCCGTCGGACTCGCCCTGACCCTGGTGGCCTGGCGCAGCCTCGCCGAGACCCTGCCGCCCGACCGCCGGCACACCGGCGGCATGGGCCACGCGCTGCGCACCATGCGCGGGCTGCTCGCCGACCGCGTCTTCGCCGGCTACACCCTCGCCGGCGGCTTCGCCTTCGCCACCCTCTTCTCCTACATATCCGCCTCACCCTTCGTGGTGCAGGAGATATACGGAGCCTCCGCGCAGACGTTCAGCCTGCTGTTCGGCCTCAACGCGGTCGGCCTGATCGCCGCCGGGCAGATCAACGGCAAGCTGCTGGTCGGCCGGGTCAGCCTGGACAAGGTGCTGGCGGGCGGACTCACCGTCGTCACCGCCGCCTCCGTCGCCCTGCTGCTGATGGCCACCGGGGTGTTCGGGCCGGCCGGCCTCGTCCCGGTCGCCGCCGCGCTGTTCGTGCTGGTGTCGGCGCTCGGCCTGGTGCTGCCCAACACCAACGCGCTGGCCCTGATGCGCACCCCGCACGCGGCCGGATCGGCCTCGGCCCTGCTCGGCACCGCCTCCTTCCTCGTCGGCGCAGTCGCCTCACCGCTGGTCGGGATCGCCGGCGAGGACACGGCCGTGCCGATGGCGGTGGTCCAGGTCGTGTGCGCGTTGCTCGCCCTGGCCTGCTTCCTGGGCATGGGCCGCCCGTGGCAGCACCGGGAGCCGGCGGCCTCCGCGGCGGCCGACGCGTGAGGCCGGCCCCCGGCGCGCCGTAAACTTCGCAGGTGAACGCCTCCGCCCCCACCACCGCCGAAGCCCTCCGGTCCGCACTGGCCGGGCTGCTCGACGGACTCCCGCCGAAGCAGGCCGCGGCCGCCGTCGAGCGGCTCATCGCCAACTACCGGGGGCACACGCCCACCGACGCGCCCGTCCTGCGCGACCGCTCCGACGTGGCGGCGTACGCGGCGTACCGGATGCCGGCCACCTTCGAGGCCGTACGGGGCGCCCTCTCCGGACTCGCCGAGGCGGCACCGCAGTGGGCCCCGGCCTCGCACGTGGACGTGGGCGGCGGCACCGGCGCGGCGACCTGGGCGGTCGACGCCACCTGGGACGGCCCCCGCACCACCACCGTCCTCGACTGGGCGGAGCCCGCCCTCGCCCTCGGCCGGGAACTGGCCGGGGCCTCCGGCTCGCCCGTGCTGCGCTCCGCCGAGTGGCGGCGGGCCGTCATCGGCGCCGGGATCACCCTGCCCGAGGCCGACCTCGTGACCGTGTCGTACGTACTGAACGAGCTCACGCCCGAGGCCCGCCGGGCCGTGGTCGCCGAGGCCGCCCGGGCCGGACAGGCCGTGGTCCTGATCGAGCCCGGCACCCCCGACGGGTACCTGCGCATCCGCGAGGCCAGGGACCAGCTGATCGAGGCCGGGCTGCAGGTCGCCGCACCCTGCCCGCACGACGGGACCTGCCCGATCGAGGTCGGGCAGGACTGGTGCCACTTCTCGGCCCGGGTCAGCCGCTCCTCCCTGCACCGGCAGGTCAAGGGCGGCTCGCTGGCGTACGAGGACGAGAAGTTCAGCTACGTGGCAGCGACCCGGTTCCCGGTGGAGCCGGTCCCCTCCCGGATCACGCGCAAGCCGCAGATCCGGAAGGGGCTCGTCCTGCTGGACCTGTGCGGCCCGCAGGACGAGGGGCTGACCCGGTCCACCGTGACCAAGCGCCACGGCGACCTGTACAAGGCGGCCCGGGACGCGGAGTGGGGCGAGCAGTGGCCCCCGGCCGACCCCACGGCCCCGTAACCCCGTGACCCCGTAGCTCGCGGCTGCCGCTACATCCGCAGCTCCTGCGTACAGCACTTCACGCTGCCGCCGCCCTTGAGCAGCTCCCCCAGGTCCATCGGGACCGGCTCGAACCCGCGGTCGCGCAGGGGCTCCAGCAGCCCGGTCGCCGCCTGCGGCAGCAGCACGTGGCGGCCGTCGGACACCGCGTTCAGGCCGAGCGCCGCCGCGTCCCGGTCGTCGGCGAGCAGCGCGTCCGGGAACAGCCGCCGCAGCACGGCCCGGCTGCCCGGCGAGAACGCCTCCGGGTGGTACATCACCTCGTCGCCATCCAGCACGCACAGCGCGGTGTCCAGGTGGTAGTAGCGCGGATCCACCAGGTCCAGGCCGATCACCGGGCGGCCGAAGAACTCCTGGGCCTCGTCGGCCGAGAGCGGGCTGGAGCGGAAGCCGCGCCCGGCCAGGATCCAGCTGGCGGTCACGGCGAAGTCGCCCTCGCCCTCGTTGACGTGCGAGGGCTCGTGGACGTCCCGGAAGCCGTGGGAGCGGAACCAGTCGAGGTGGATCTCCGCCTCGGCGGCACGCTCCGGGTGCGCGAACCGGGCGCCGAGCACCCGGCCGTCGATGACGAGCGCGCCGTTGGCGGCGAACACCATGTCGGGCAGCCCCGGGTCCGGTTCGAGCGTCTCGACGGTGTGGCCGAGCGAGAGGTAGCGGTCCCTGAGGTCTTCCCACTGCGCGTGGGCCAGGGGCAGGTCCACCGGTTTCGTGGGATCCATCCACGGATTGATGGAGTACGTGACCTTGAAGTGTGCCGGTGGGCACATCAGGTAGCGCCGGGGTGTGGCGTCTCTGCGCAAAGAAGGCTCCTCACGACTCACGGACTTGTGGAGAGAATCGTCTCTCCCCCGGGGGAACCGCGCAGTGAACTGTCCGGGTGGTTTGCGGAATGACTCAAAGACGAGACGTTTCGGTTGGTAATTTGTCCGAATGACCAGCAAGAACCCCGACGCGAAGGCCCCCGACGCCAGCCGCCGCAGCGACCGCTCACGGCGAGCCATCCTCGACGCGGCACTCGCCCTCGTCGGGGAGGTCGGCTACAACAAGCTGACCATCGAGGCGATCGCCGCCCGCGCAGGCGTCGGCAAGCAGACGATCTACCGCTGGTGGCCGTCGAAAGCCGCCGTCCTGCTCGACGCCTCCCTCGCCCTCGCCGGAGACCCCGAGACCGAAGGCGGCTGGACCGGCTTCCCCGACACCGGGGACCTCGCCGCCGACCTGAAGTCCGTACTGCGGGCCACCGTCGACGAGTTCAACGACGAGAAGTACGCCGCCCCCGCACGCGCCCTCACCGCCGCCGGAGCCACCGACCCCGAACTCGGCGCCCGCTTCACCGAACGGCTCCTGGAACCGCAGCTCGCCCTCTACGAGGCACGGCTGCGCAGCGCCCAGGAAACCGGCCGGCTCGCCGCCGACGTTGACCTCCGCCTGACCGTGGAAATGCTGGTCGGACCGCTCACCTACCGCTGGCTCCTGCGCACCGCACCGCTCACCCACGCCTACGCCGACGCCCTGGTCGACGCAGTCCTGTCCGGCCTCCGGACCTGACGGGTGGCGAAGGTCACCGCAGCCCCGGCAAGACGCCCACCAGCGGAAACAATCACCCCATTTCCCGCCCCAAATGGGGATATTCCTTCCGTTCGGCTGCCGTTCGCACAGAGTTCACCCCCACCCCCCGGTCGGGGAGAGCGGTCATCCGGACCTCAGGATGGTGGGACGATGTGAGGGTCTGCCGGTGGCCAACGGTGAGGTGAGGGGATAGATGGGGTCCGAGTCCGGCCGCGTCAAACGCGGCGAGCAAAGCAGGATTTCGCAATGGCTGCGCCGACGCCCGAAACCCTCACCCGAAGACCCCGCCCGGGTACGCGAGACACTCCTGCTGTCCGTCGCCGCCGCCGGCCTGCCGCTCGCCCCCGCCGCCCACCCCACCGGCTACCGCTGCTCCTGTGACCGCATCGGCTGCCCCACCCCCGCGCGGCACCCCCTCTCCTTCGCCTGGCAGACCCAGTCGACCACCGACCGCGCCCAGATCGAACGCTGGGCCCGCAACCAGCCCCAGGCCAACTTCATCACCGCGACCGGCATGCTCCACGACGTCCTCGACGTCCCCCTCGAAGCCGGAACCCGCGCACTGAGCCGCCTCCTCGCGGCGGGGGTCGACGTCGGCCCCGTCGCCGAATCCGGCGGCACCGGCGACCAGGCCCGCATGCTCTTCTTCACCGCCACGCGCGGCACCCCCGAAGACGAAGACGAGTGGTGGCCCTGCGCACTGGACTGCCACCCCGAGACCATGGACGAGCACCCCGGGCTGCGGTGGCACTGCCGGGGCAGCTACGTGCTGGTGCCGCCGGCGGTGCTGCCGGGTGGGCATGCGGTGACGTGGATCCGCGGCATGGAGCACGCCCTGCCGGATCCCCTCACCCTGCTGGAAGCCCTCACGGACGCCTGCGCCGCACACGCCGGCTCCACCGAAGCCACCCCCTGGCCCCTCCACCACTGACCCGCCGCCGCCGTCGACGCCACCGCCCCGCTGCGCGGAGCCTCTCCCCAGCCCGCCCCTTCCCGAAGCTGGGGGCTCCGCGCCTCAAACGCCGGCGAGGCTGGAACATCCGGCCCGCGCGGCGTTTGAGCGCACCGGGTCCGGGCGGAGCCCGGTTTCGGGAAGGGGCGGGGTGGGGAAACGGCTCCGCGCAGCGGGAGCGGCGGGCGCCCGGAACGGGCGGTCAGTGGATGTGGGTGACGATCACGTCGAGGGACCACGGCTTGCCCGGCTTCGCAGAAGCCTCAACCTCCACGGCGTATCCCAGATCCCGCAGCGCGGTCACCAGGTCCCCCGGCCCGGCCGGGACGGCCCCGGCGACCAGCAAATCCCGCACCATCCGCCCCTTCGTCGCCTTGTTGAAGTGGCTCACCACGGACCGCTTCTCGACCCCGTCGACGACCTGCGCATGCAGCACCCGCACCGTCGCCGTCCGCCCCGCGACCTCCCCCTTCGGCTTCCAGGCGGCCGCGTACGCCGCCGACCGCAGGTCGAGGACGAGCCCGTCGCCGGCGGCTTCAGGCATGGCCTCCGCCATCGGCGCCCGCCAGTACGCCCCCAGTGCGCCGAGCCCGGGCAGCTTGACGCCCATCGAGCAGCGGTAGGAGGGGATCGCGTCGGTCACCCGGACCGCGCCCCACAGCCCGGAGAACACCAGCAGGGACTGCTCGGCCAGGGCCCGCGCCCCGTCCGGCAGGTCGGCCAGGCCGAGGGCGTCGTACAGTACGCCGGTGTAGATCTCCCCGGCCGGCCGGGCGGCGGCGGACCGCAGCGAGGCGTTCTTGGCGACTTCGCCGCGCAGTCCCTCGCTGAGCCCCAGTACCTCGCGCGCCTTCGGCTCGTCGGCCGAGCACAGCTCGACCAGCTCGTCCAGGACGGCTGCCCGGGCCCCGGCCAGTCCGGGCAGGGAGAGCCCTTCGGGGCGCAGGGGTGCGCCGGAGCCGCCGGCGGCCTTTCCTTCGGACGGCGGCAGCAGCACGAGCACGGTGATTCTCCTTTTTCGCTTCGAGCGCGGGGGTGCGGCCCCGACATGCCAGCCTAAGCGCTCCGCGGGAGGGGTTGTGATGGGCCGGCGATCGTCTGCGGGGCGCTGCCCCGCCCGGTCCCGTTCGCCGCGCCGGTCCGGGGCCACCGGCCTACGCTCGGGGCATGCCCCGTCACATCGTGCACATGTCCGATGCGGCCGCGGCCGCCCTCCGCGCGGCCCTGAAGCAACTCCGGACGGAGCTGGAGGTTCCCCCGGGCTTCCCCGCGCCCGTGCTCGCGGCGGCCGATGCCGCCGCGGCTGCGCCCCGCCTGCCGGACGAGGACGCGACCCACCTGCCGTTCTTCACGATCGACCCGCCGGCTTCGCAGGACCTCGACCAGGCCATGTACCTGGAGCGTCGGTCTGGCGGCGGTTTCCGCGTCCACTACGCGATCGCCGACGTGGCCGCGTTCGTCACGCCCGGCGGCGCCTTGGACGCGGAGGCCCACGAGCGGGTCGAGACGCTGTACTTCCCCGACGGCAAGGTGGCCCTGCACCCGCCCGTGATCTCGGAGGGCGCGGCCAGCCTGCTGCCGGACCGGACGGTCCCCGCCCTGCTGTGGCGGCACGACCTCGACGCCGACGGCCAGGTCACGCATTCCCATGTGGGCCGGGCCCTGGTCCGCAGCCGGGCCAAGCTGAACTACGCGGGCGTGCAGCAGGCCGTCGACGCGGGGACGGCCGAGGAGCCGGTCGCCCTGCTGCGCGACATCGGCATGCTGCGGGAGGCCGTGGAGGTCGCGCGCGGCGGCATCTCGGTGTCCCTGCCGGACCAGGAGGTGACCCTGGAGGAGGGATCGTTCCGGCTGAGCTACCGGGCCGCGCTGCCCGTGGAGGGCTGGAACGAGCAGGTCTCCCTCATGACCGGGATGGCCGCGGCCCGGATGATGCTGGACAGCGGTACGGGAATCCTGCGGACGCAGAAGACGGCCAAGCCCGATGTGGTGACGCGGGTGCGGGCGATCGCCGAGGTCCTCGGCATCGACTGGCCGCACCACGTCTCGTACGCCGACCTGGTCCGCCGCCTCGATCCGCGGGAACAGAAGCACGCGGCGTTCCTCAGCGAGGCCACCGCCATGCTGCTCAGGGCGGAGTACACGCCCTTCCGCGACCACCGCGTCCCGGAGCACACGGTCCACGCGGCGATCGCGGCCCCGTACACGCACTGCACGGCTCCGCTGCGCCGTCTGATCGACCGGTACACCGGTGAGCTGTGCGTGGCCGCCTGCGCGGGCCAGGCCCCGCCGGACTGGGTGCTGACCGCCCTGTACGGCCTGCCGTGCGACATGGCGCGGGGCAAGGGGGGCAGGGCGGACCGGCGTTCCGTGGACCTGGCGGAGGCGGCGGTGCTCATGAACCGGGTGGGCGAGGTGTTCGACGCCGCGGTCATCAACACGGACGCGGAGTCCGGCCGGCCGCAGGACGGCATGCTGCACCTGGCGGACCCCGCCGTGCTGGGCAGGGTCAAAGCCGGGGCCGGGACCGACCTCAAGCTGGGCGCGAGCGTCCGGGCCACGCTCCAGCGGGCGGACCCCGGACACCCCGGGGAGGACAAGGTCCTCTTCAGCCTGCCGTAGCGGACTCCCGGCCGGCGTCCCGGACCGCGGCGACGACCGCGGCCGGGTCGTCGGCGTGGAAGCGCAGGCCGGTGGCCTCGCCGCAGGCGCCCAGCGGCCGGACGAAGGGCAGCGGCCGGGCGAGTTCCACGGTGACCGTGGTCTGGCTGCCGACGATCAGGTCCAGCACCCCGTCCTCCCCGAGCTGCACCAGGCGGCCCTCGGGGTAGCGCCGGTCCACCCGGATCGAGGCGATCGCGTCCGCGGGGACCTCCAGGTCGAACAGGGCGCCGTAGCGCAGCCGCAGGGATCCGTCGCCGCGGACGATGTGCGGCCGGGTCACGCACGCCGCGTGCAGGGCGAGGACCAGCAGCACCCCGTACACGTCGATGACCAGCAGCGCCCGGTGCACGGCCGGCCACGGGATGACGAGGGCCAGCACGACGGTCTCGACGACGGACACGAACAGGAAGCCGTACATCATGGCGGTCTGGGGCCCGGTGTAGCAGCCGGCGAGGTCCCCGTCCCCCACCCCGTGCGGCGGGCGGCGCAGCACCCACCGCACGAGCGAGGCCAGAGCCCGCAGCTCGTGCACCAGCAGCCGGCGCACCTGCACGGGCACCACGGCCCGCACGGCCTCCCGCAGGGCCGGGCCGCGCCCTGCACCCCGGGCGCGCCCGGCGGCGTACAGGCCGCGCAGCACCCACACCTCCAGCACGAGCACGCCGAACACCGCCGCCTCGGCGGCGACCGCCGCCCACGGCGGGATCCGCATCCCGGCCGCCAGACACAGCACGAGCAGCAGCTCGCCCGGTATCACCGCGGCCGCCGCCCTCCGCGCCGCACGCAGCCCGCTCATCCCCGTCCCCTCTCCACGAACGCCTCCATCACCCGGCGGACCACCTCGGCCTGCGCGGGTTCGTACTCGGCCAGCAGGGCCTCCTTGAAGCCCGCGGCCACCGGGCCGCCGCCGGCCGGGATCGCCGCGAACACCTCGTCCGGCACGGCCGCCACCAGGTCCTCGGCGAGCTGCGGGATCCGGGGGTCGTCGGCGGCCGCACCGTGCAGGGCGTCGAGCCGCTCGTACAGGGCGAGTACGGCCGGGTCCGCGGCCAGCGGCCCGACCGCCGCGTACAGCGCCTCGCCGCCGCCGGTCGCGTCGAGCAGCTCCAGGTGCTCCCGGTCCTTGCGGGCCGTCGGCGACCCGGTCTCCGGCGCCTTCGCCAGCAGCGCGGCCAGGCCCGGCGAGAGCGCCCCGCCCGGTGCGTCCTCCCCGGGGCCGGGCTGCGTCGCGGCGAGCAGCGCCGCGAGCCGCTCCCTGCGCGCCCGGATCTCCGCCTCCTGCCGGGCCAGGTCCGCGTCCAGCTCTTCGAGTACGTCGGCCAGGTCGCGGCCGGCGTCGTCGCCGAGCACGTCCCGGACCTCGTCCAGGCTCAGCCCGAGCTCGGTGAGCCGGCGGACGCGGGCCAGCAGGACGGCGTCCCGCACCGTGTAGGCGCGGTAGCCGTTGGGCAGCCGCTCCGGCTCCGGGAGCAGTCCGACATGGTGGTAGTGCCGGATCGCCCGGGTGGTGAGCCCGACGATCGCGGCGATCTCTCCGATCCGCATGGAGCCAGTAGAAACCTTGACGCTGCGGCAAGGTCAAGCGGCGGCGCGGCGGCGGGTAGCATGGTCGTTCGCAGAACAACGCCGGCGGACGGCCGCGTCGGGGCTCCGGCCCCGCCGAGGAACGTCCGGGCTCCACAGGGCAGGGTGGTGGGTAACGCCCACCCGGGGTGACCCGCGGGACAGTGCCACAGAAAACAGACCGCCGGGGGCTTCGGCTCCCGGTAAGGGTGAAACGGTGGTGTAAGAGACCACCAGCGCCTGGGGTGACCCAGGCGGCTAGGTAAACCCCACTCGGAGCAAGGTCAAGAGGAGTCGTCTCCGGACGGCTCTGCGCGGACGATCGAGGGCTGCCCGCCCGAGTTCGCGGGTAGACCGCACGAGGCCGGTGGCAACACCGGTCCTAGATGGATGGCCGTCTCCCCGGCGACCGCGAGGTCACCGGGTGACAGAACCCGGCGTACAGCCGGCGTTGTTCTGCACCGGATTCGGTTCGGGCCCCGCACACAGCACGTGTGCGGGGCCCGAGCCGTTCCGAGCCGGAACCGGAACCTGACACCTCAGGGCTTGCGGTGCCTGCCGGTACCCGGGGCGAGCGGCTGCCTCCCCTCGCCCGGAGGCGAGGCCGGGGTGTTGCCGGCTTCGGGATACAAGATGCGCTGGGCGTCCGCGAGGCCGGCCGCGCAGGCGTGGGGCTCCCAGGCATGCCCGTTCCAGCGCTCGATGACGCGCGGCGCGTCGGGATTGAGGTGCGCCCCCTTCGGACCGTCGCCCGGGACGACCGGTACGGCCCGGAGCCGGCCGATCTTCGCATCCCGGCGCTCCACCCACTCCGACAGCGGTTCGTCGTCCATCCTGCTGATCCTCGCATCGGGGACAGTCCGCCCGGCAGGCTACCGCCCGCCACCACCCCACCGGGGCAGGATCGCGCGGACGGTCACGCGAGAAGGTGCTCCCAACGCAGTGCCGGGTTGTCGCCGATCGAGTAGGTGTGGGCTCGGTTGGTGATCCGGAGCTGTACGGCGGTGATGTCGGGCCTGCCCATGTCCTGCCACGCAGTGAGTGCCCGCTCGACGTCATCCCACAGGGCTACGGGACCACCTTGACGGACGGTCCAGCCGTTGTCCTCGGCGAGGAACTCGGCGAAGGACTCACGCTCCGGATCGAAGAGATACAGAAGAGATACAAGAGCAGAGTGCCGTCGCTCGTCGCGGCACGGACGAGCTGGGCGCCGGGGGCAGCCAGCTGGGCGAGGAAGGCGGGCATCCACTGGTCCAGCAAGAAAAACGCCGGCGAGCAGGTACGCCGGGCGCTGTTCGCCCTGGCAGCCGAGTACACCACCATTGCGGCCCGGTCGTGCATCGATGTGCGCCGGCTCAACCGCGCCCAGAGCTACCTGCACGAGTCCACGACGTACGCCGGCCTCTCCCAGGACGGACCCACGGCGATGCGCGTGTGGGTCAACCAGTCCATGGTTGCCTACCAGCGCAAAAACTGGCCCGACGCCCTCGCTGCCGCGCGGGCGGCCCAGGCGTCAAGTGCGGCTCGACGAGATCCGTTCTTCGGCTCACTCGGTCGGGTTCGCGTTGCCCTGTCGTACGCCGCCATGGGAGATCAGCGGTCCGCTCTGCGGTTTCCCGGAGCCGCGCAAGAGGCGCTGTCCAAAGCACCTGAAGAACTGCGGCCTCGATGGACTGCGTTCTACGGACCGGCGGAGCTGGACCACTTGGCTGCGACCGTGCACGGCCGCAGCAGGCCCGAAGAGGCTGAGGCCATGGCGCATCGCGCCCTGCCGAAGATCCCATCGGCCTTTCGACGGAACCGGGCCCTCGCCACCGCGCAGCTTGCCCTTGCCCAACTTCGCCAGGAAGAAATCGAACAGGCAACGACCACCGCGGGCGAGATTTTCGCGATCATGGATGGGACGCCGCTGCCGGGCCGTATGCGGACGCTGATCGGCGACTTCCATCGCGAGTTGTTCGTCCTGGCGCCCACTGCCATCTACACGCAAGAGTGGTCTGACCGCACGCGAACCGAATGGAGCCGAGCGTGAATGACGTGCGCCACTTTCAGCACGGAGACCTCCCCAAGGGCTTCAGGCAACTGCTCATCGACGTTCATGCCGACGCGTACGCGGATCAAATGGATGATCCCTTTCATCAGAGGTTCCCGTGGTTCGTGGACCACTGGTCCGCGAGGGAGGGCTTCTCGTGCGTCGTTGCCCACGACGGGGACGAACCTGTGGGATGTGCCTATGGCGCCCCGCTCCAGCCGGGTAGGGAATGGTGGCGGTCCACCGGCTACCAGTCGAACAACGGCTACACGGCCACCTTCGCGGTGTCCGAGGTCATGGTCCGGCCGCGACGGCGCAAGCAGGGCTACTCGGCAGGTCTGCACGACGCCCTTCTGATGGAGCGCGCGGAGGATCTGGCCGTCCTGCTGGTGGACGTTGCGCACCCGAAGGTGCAGGCCCTGTACGAATCCTGGGGCTACACCAAGGTAGGCGAACAGCGTCCCTTCGCGGACTCCCCGCTCTACGCGGTGATGCTGAAGGAGCTGCGGGGCTGAACGCGAGGCGCCCCGCAGCCCAGCGGCTAGCGCAGGTGGGATGTGTCGTTCAGGAGGCGGACCGAGGCGTTGCCGTCGGCGTAGTACGCGACCGCCGTGAGGGAGGCCGCGGAGAGCTCCATCCGGAACAGGGCTTCCGGCGGGGCGCCGAGGGCCAACCGGACGAGGATCTTCACCGGGGTCACGTGGGTGACCAGCAGCACCGTGCGGCCCGCGTGTGCGGCCAGGAGCCGGTCGCGGGTGGCGGAGATCCGGCGGGTGGCGGCCGCGAAGCTCTCGCCGCCGCCGGTCGGGGCGGCCTTCGGGGAGTCCAGCCAGGCCTGGAGGTCCTCGGGGAACCGCTCCTGCACCTCGGCGAAGGTCAGGCCCTCCCATGCGCCGAAATCCACCTCGCGCAGGCCCTGTTCGACGGTCACGTCGAGGCCGAGGCGGTCGGCCACGGTCTGCGCGGTCTCGCGGCAGCGGCGCAGCGGGGAGCTGACGACGGTCTGGATGGTGCCGCGCGCGGCGAGCGCCTCGGCCACGGCGTGGGCCTGGCGGCGGCCTGCCGGGGAGAGTTCGGGGTCGCTGCCGCCGCTTCCGGAGAAGCGCTTCTGCGGGGTGAGGGCGGTCTCGCCGTGGCGGAGCAGGACGAACGTGGCCGGCGGGCCCAGGTCCGGGCCCCAGCCCTGGGTTCCGCCCTTGGAGGGCCCGGGAGACGAGCCTGCGGCCGGTGCCGGTGTCGTCGCGGAGAGGGCCGCGCGGACCGCGGCGGCGCCGGCCGCCGCGTCCCCGGGCGGGCCCGACGGCGGCGGGGTGGCCAGGGCGCGGGCGGCGGAGGCGTCGAGGGCGGCGGTGGAGGCCGACGGCTCCCACTGCCGGCCCTGCCGGCCGGCGTCCATCGCCTCGTTGGCGAGCCGGTCGGCGTGCTTGTTCTGCTCGCGCGGGATCCACTCGTACCCGACCTGCGCACGCGGCAGGATCCGGGCGGCCTCCGCCGCGAGCGGCTTCATGTCCGGGTGCTTGATCTTCCAGCGGCCCGACATCTGCTCGACGACGAGCTTGGAGTCCATCCGGACCTCGACCTGTGCGTCGGGGTCCAGTTCGCGGGCGGCCGTGAGGCCGGCGATGAGTCCCTTGTACTCGGCCACGTTGTTCGTGGCGACGCCGATGTACTCGGCGCGTTCCGCCAGCGTCTCGCCCGTCGCCGGGTCGAGGACGACAGCGCCGTAGCCGGCGGGCCCCGGGTTGCCCCGGGAACCGCCGTCCGCCTCCACGACCAGCCGCGGCATCAGATGCCCGAGTCCGCCGTACGGACCAGGATGCGGCCGCAGGAGTCGTGCCGGACCACCTGGTTGGCGGCCGCGGCCTTGATCTCGTTGATCTCGGACATGTCGAGCTCCAGGCGGCAGCCCTCGCAGCGGCGCTGGTAGAGGCGGGCCGCGCCGACGCCGCCCTGCTTCAGGCGGATCTTCTCGTACAGGGCCATCAGGTCGGCCGGCATGGACGCGACGACGATCTCGCGGTCCTTGGTGGCCTTCGCCGCCTCGGCGTCGAGTTCGCCGGTGGCCGCGTCGCGGCGGGCGGTGGCGTCGGCCAGCTTGGCCTCCAGGGCGGAGACGCGCTCGGTGTTCTCGGTGACCCGCTCCTGGGCGGCCTCCAGACGCTCCATCACCTCCAGGACGACGTCCTCCAGGTCGGCCTGGCGCTTGGCGAGGGAGACGACCTCGCTCTGCAGGTTCGACAGGTCGCGGGCCGAGATGCCGACGCCGGAGTCCAGCCGCTGCTGGTCGCGGGCCGCGCGCTGGCGGACCTGGTCGACGTCCTGCTCCGCCTTGGTCTGCTCGCGGGCGGCGTCGCTCGCCTGCGTCTGCGCCGCCACGAGCAGGTCGCGCTGCTGGCTCAGGTCCTTGGTCAGGGAGTCGACCTCGGCGTGCTCGGGCAGCGACGCACGCTTGTGGGCGAGCTGGGACAGCCGCAGGTCCAGCGCCTGGACGTCGAGGAGTCGGATCTGGTCGGCGGGCTCGGCGTTCAGTTGGGGGCTCCAGGGGTAGTCGGGGAGTCGGCGGACGGCGCGTGCGCCGTCCAGGGGTCGGTGACGGTGCGCGAGACATGGGTGCGCAGGCCCCAGCCGTGGCGCTCCGAGATGGCGTCGAGCTGGGCCGCGGCCTGCTCGCACCAGGGCCACTCGGTGGCCCAGTGGGCGGCGTCGACGAGGGCGAGCGGGCTCTGCTCGCGGGCCTCGGAGGCCGGGTGGTGGCGCAGGTCCGCGGTGACGAAGGCGTCCACGCCGGCCTCCCGGACCTGCGCGAACAGGCTGTCGCCGGAGCCGCCGGAGACGGCGACCCGACGGATCGTCATGTCCGGGTCGCCGGCGACGCGGATGCCCTGCGCGGTGCGCGGCAGCCGGGCGGCGGCGCGGGCGGCGAACTCGCGCAGCGTCTCGGGGTGGTCGAGTTCGCAGATCCGGCCGAGGCCGCGGCGGCCCTCGGGGTCGGTCGGGTCGGGCACGAGCGGGCCGGTGACGCGCAGGTCGAGGGCGCCGGCGAGGGCGTCGGAGACACCCGGGTCGGCGGTGTCGGCGTTGGTGTGGGCGACGTGCAGCGCGATGTCGTTCTTGATGAGCGTGTGCACGGCGCGGCCCTTGAAGGTGCCGGCCGACACCGTGGTGGTGCCGCGCAGGTAGAGGGGGTGGTGGGTGACGAGCAGGTCGGCGCCCAGCTTCACCGCCTCGTCGACGACCTCCTGTACCGGGTCGACGGCGAACAGGACCCGGGTGACCTCGGCGTCGGGGTCGCCGCAGACGGTTCCGACCGCGTCCCACTGCTCGGCCCGCGAGGGGGGCCAGAGAGCGTCCAGCGCGGCGATGACTTCAGAGAGACGTGGCACAGGCCAAGGCTACCGTCCGTGCGGGACGGCGGGAGTCGCCCGGCCCGCGCCCCCGGCCGCACCCCGGCCGCACCCCGGCCCGTGCCCCGGACCGCCCGGGCCCCGCCCCCGCCCGCACCCCCGGTCGGCTCTGCCGCACGGGTACCCCACGGGCGCCCGTACAGGCACACGCTCCTCCTCGACCTCAGCAGAACCGCCGGGTGGCCACCCGTACGTGTGAAGCACCGGGGGTCGCGTTGTCCGCCCGGAATCTCGAAAACTAGCTTCCTCACCGGAGGTGACGCACGGATGACTGTCTGTGCCATCGAGATCACGACGGCTGCCCCGTTCACCATCGCCGCGGACGGGTCGTACGCTGCCAGGCTGGCCGGCGCCGGCGAGGCGCGCTACCCGGAGCGCTGGACCCTCGCGGGCCCCGAGCCGTACGCGGTGCCGCTGCCGCTGGCCCAGCCCGAGGAGGCGGACAGCGAGGTCCTGCCGCTGGCCGACGGGCGGGTGCTGATCCACCGCCGGGTCGCGCGGCGGCACGCCTTCGCCCTGCTGTACCCGACCGGCAGCACCAGGGCCGGCTGGCGGACCGGGGAGCTCCCGCTGGGCTCGGTGGAGCCCGCCGGGGAGGGCGTACGGGTGTCCCTGCTGCCCCCGTCCCCGGACGGGCTGGGCGCCTTCGCCCTGGCCGCCTCGGACACCGAGACCACCGTCTGGCGGGTGGCCGGGGGCCCGTTCGGGCAGGCCGCGAGGATCCCGGGCCGGTGCACGGGCGGCGTCTGGCTGGACCGCGGCGGCCGGATGCTGGCCCTGGACCGGGAACAGGGCGGCATCGTCAAGGCCGTCGCCGTGGACCTGGGCGGGGGCGGCGCGGCCTCCCCGCTGCTGCAGATCGCGGACGGCAGCAACGACCGGCTGCTGCTGGCCGACCCCGACAGCGGGCTGCTGCTGATCCGCTCGGACGCCCCGGGCACGTCCCGCCTGGGCTGGGGCGTCCTGGGCAGCTCCCTGCCGGTGCGTTTCCCGGACTGCCTGCGCGGCGAGGCCGGGGTCCCGTTTGCGGTCCAGCCGGGGCAGGCCCTGATGCCGGAGACCTGCGCGGTCGCGCTCCGGCTGGAGGACGGCGGCCTCGGCCTGTGGCGGCCCGCCGACCGGCGCGTCTTCCGCCTTCCCGCGCCCGCCGGCTGGCTCGGCACCGGGCTGTGGAGCCCCGAGGGCCGGCTGCACCTGCCGTACTCCACCCCCGAGGTGCCCTGCGGGATCGCCGGGCTGGCCATGCCGGTGGCGGCGGCGCCGGCCCCGGTCCAGGTCGACCCGCCGCCGGCAGCCGCGCCCCGCCCGGTCCCGCTGCAGCAGGCACCCCTCCAGCAGGGGCCCGCGCAGCAGACACCGCGGCCGCAGGGGCCCGTACAGCAGGCTCCCGTACAGCAGGTGCCCGTGCAGCAGGTGCCCGTGCAGCAGGTGCCCGTGCAGCAGGTGCCGCTCCCGCAGCCCGCTCGGGTCTGACCACGGGTCCCGCCGAGCGCTCCGCGGGAGGTACTGTGCCGGGCCGGCGATCGGCTGCGGGCCCGTTGTGGCCGGTCGCGCAGTTCCCCGCGCCCCTTCGGGGCGCTGCCTAGCCGCGGGCCAGGCCCAGCACCTCGGGCGCGGCGAAGGTCTCGTCCGCCGGGCGTGCCGCGTAGTGCGGGGTGAGGAGGGCGTCCAGCTCCTCGTACGAGAAGGCCTCCTTGGCGGCGTCGAACTTCGCGGCCACCTTGGGGCGTTCCATCACCGCCACCATCCCGCCGTGCACGACGAACAGCTGCCCGTTGACCCCGGCCGCGGCAGGCGAGGCCAGGTAGCCGACCAGCGGCGAGACGTGCTCGGGGGCGAGCGGGTCGAGCCCGCCGTCCACCGGCTCCCGGAAGCCGGCGAAGACGTCCTCGGTCATCCGGGTACGGGCCCGCGGGCAGATGGCGTTGGCCGTCACCCCGTACTTGGCCAGGGCCGACGCGGTCGAGGTGGTCAGGCCCACGATGCCGCCCTTGGCCGCCGCGTAGTTCGGCTGCCCGGCCGAGCCACCGAGGAAGGCCTCGGAGGAGGTGTTGACGATCCGGCCGTGGACCGGGCCGCCCGCCGCCTTCGACCGCTCGCGCCAGTGCACCGCGGCGAAGCGGGTGGTGTTGAAGTGGCCCTTGAGGTGGACCCGGATCACCGAGTCCCACTCCTCCTCCGACATCGAGAACACCATCCGGTCGCGCAGGATGCCCGCGTTGTTGACCAGGATGTCGAGTTTGCCGAAGCTGCTCACCGCCAGCTCGACGAGCCCGCGCGCCTGCGCGAAGTCGGCGACGTCGCCGCCGTGCGCGACCGCCTGCCCGCCCGCGGCCCGGATCTCCTCGGCCACCTCCTGCGCCGGCCCGGCGGAGGCCTCGCCGGAGCCGTCGCGGCCGGGCCGGCCGAAGTCGTTGACGACCACGCTCGCGCCGAGCCGGGCCAGCTCGACCGCCTCGGCCCGGCCGAGCCCGCGGCCGGCGCCCGTGACGATGGCGGACAGTCCCTCCAGTGGGAGCGTCATGTGCGGGGCTCCTCTCAGATGTCGATGCAGGTGCGCAGGGCGGTCCCCGTGCGCATCTGGTCCAGGGCGTCGTTGATCTCGCCGAGCTGCACCCGGTGCGTGATCAGGCCGGCCAGGTCCACCCGCCCGGCCCGCCACAGGGCGATGGTCCGCTCGTACGACCGCAGCACGTCCCCGCCCCCGTACATCGACGGCAGGATCTTCTTCTCGTCGAAGAACAGCGAGAACATGTTGACCGAGTAGGTGTCGTCGAGGGCGCCCGCGCCGACCACGACGACCGAGCCGCCGCGCCGGGTCATCCCGTACGCGGTCTGCACGGTGGCCGACTTGCCGACGACCTCGAAGACGTAGTCGAAGCCCTCGCCGGCCGTGATCCGGTTCCGGGCGTCGGCGAAGGCCTCCGGCGCCACCGCCTCGGTCGCCCCGAACCGCAGCGCCGCCTCGCGCCGCGACTCCACCGGGTCGACGGCGACGATCTGCGCCGCGCCCTGCACCTTGGCGCCCTGGACGACGGAGATGCCGACGCCGCCGCAGCCGATGACCGCGACCGAGGAGCCGGCCTCCACCCCGGCGGTGTTGATGGCGGCGCCGAGCCCGGTGGTGACGCCGCAGCCGATCAGGGCGGCGATGTCGTACGGCAGGTCGTCGGGGATCTTCACGGCGCAGGCGGCCGGGACGACCATCTCCTCGGCGAAGGTCCCGGTGCCGGCGAAGCCGAAGACGTCCCCGCCGCCCGCGCGGCGGAAGTTCGGGGTGGCGACGTTCCCGAAGGCCTCCAGGCACAGGTGCCCCTGGCCGCGCCGGCAGGCCGGGCAGTGCCCGCACGGCGGCAGCCAGCAGACGAGGACCCGGTCGCCGACGGCATGGGTGGTGACGCCGTCGCCGACGTCGACGACCTCGCCGGAGCCCTCGTGGCCGGGGATGAAAGGGGCGGGCTGCGGCAGGACACCGCTCATCGCGGAGAGGTCGGAGTGGCACAGCCCGGTGGCCCTGATCCGGATCCGGACCTTCCCGGGGCCGAAGCCCGCGGCCTCCATGTCGTCGACGACTTCCAGCTTGTCCTGGCCTATCTCGCTCTGCAGCGCTGCGCGCACGGTGCGGCTCCTTGGCTTCGGGCTTCGCGGGGCTTGGGGCTTCGTGAGGCTTGGGGCTTCGGGGGCTTCGGGGGCTTTCGCTGGGGGCTTCGGGGGCTTCGGGCCGAGCGTTCTTCCCTGCGGTCAGGCGTGCTCGACGACCGTGTCGGCGAGGACCGGCGCGCCGTCCCGTTCCGCGGCGCCGACCTCGACCCGGATCCGGCCCGGCTCCCGCCACATCCGGATCCGCAGGGTCTCGCCGGGGAAGACGATCCCGGCGAAGCGGGTGCGGTAGGCGCGGACCAGGGACACGTCCCCGCCGAGCAGGGTGTCGACGACCGCCTTGAGGGTCATCCCGTACGAGCACAGGCCGTGCAGGATGGGCCGGTCGAAGCCGGCCGTCTTGGCGAACTCGGGGTCGGCGTGGAGCGGGTTCCAGTCGCCCGAGAGCCGGTACAGCAGCGCCTGCTCCTCACGGACGATGCGCTCCTCGACCCGGTCGGGCTCCCGCTCGGGGGTCTCGGAGCGGGCGGAGGGCCCGCGGTCGCCGCCGAAGCCGCCCTCGCCGCGGACGAAGATCTGCGCGTCGCTGGTCCACAGCGGGCCGTCGGCGTCGGCGACCTCGGAGCGCAGCACGATGACCGCGGCCTTGCCCTTGTCGTACACGGCGGCGACCTTGCTGCCGGACCGGGCCCGCCCCTTGACCGGGATGGGCCGGTGCAGCTCGATGGAGTGGCCGCCGTGCAGGACGGCGGCGAGGTTCACGTCGATCCCCGGTGCGGCGAGGCCGCCCAACATGGCCATGCCGGCGCCGGCGACGGTCGCGAAGCTGGGGAGGACGTGGAGCCGGGACTCCAGGGTGTAGCGCAGCTCGTCCGGGTCGGTGGCCGGGATCCCGGCCCCGAGGCCGAGGTGGTAGAGCTGGATGTCCTTGTGGTCCCAGGCGATGTTCTTGAGGCGGGGTTCGGCGGCCAGGGCCCTGGCGGCGTCGATCGGCATGAGGGTGCTGCTCCCTTGTCCGTGGAAGACCTCGGCGCGGTCGTCCGCACCGTCGGCCGCACCGAGGTCGCGTGCGGACCGGTCCGGGACGCTCCGGGACGCTCCGGCCGGCTTCGGGGCCACCGCCCCGGCCGGGCGTTCTAGAACGCGTTCCAGAAACCGGTGAGGGAATGTATAACGCACGCCCCAGCACTTGTGAAGGCTCCTGACGTCACGTCAGATCCTTTCGGGTGAAGCGTCCTGCCCGGTTTCCGGCCGCCCCGCCCCTACCCTGGCCGGGTGGACGAAATGCCCCGCTCGCACCGCCCGTCCCGCTCCCTGCGGGTCCTCCTCTGGCCGCCGGACCCGGCCCTCGCGGTCCTGCTGGGGCTCCAGCCGGACATCGAGGTGGTGTCCTCCCCGCTGGAGCGCCCCGCGGTGGCCGTGGTGGACGACGTCCCGGCGGTGGCCGAGGTGATGGCGGACGACCCCGAGTGCCGCGTCCTGGTCACCACCGGCTCCGCCCACCCCGGCCTGCTGGACGCGGTCCTCGCCTCCGGCGCCTCCGGCCTGGTCCTGCGCGACGGCCCGCCGGACGACCTGGCGGACGCGATCCGCCGGGCGGCGCAGGGCGAGACGGTGGTCGACCCGGCCCTGCGCACCGGCTCCTGAACCGCGCCCCGTCAGGGGGGCGGGGAACTGCGCGAGCAGCCCCCGCCGGCCGGCAGGTCGGGCAGCGCCCGTCCCGCGGAGCGCTCAGGCGTCGCGGCGCAGGAGCGTCACCACCGCCGCCCCGCCCAGGCCGATGTTGTGGGCCAGGCCCACCCGCGCCCCGCCGACCTGGCGGGGGCCGGCCTCGCCGCGCAGCTGCCAGACCAGTTCCGCGGCCTGCGCGAGGCCCGTCGCGCCCAGCGGGTGCCCCTTGGAGATCAGGCCGCCGGACGGGTTGGCCACCCACCGGCCGCCGTACGTCGTCGCCCCGGACTCGACGAGCTTCCCGGACGCGCCGTCCGCACACATGCCGAGCGCCTCGTACGTCAGGAGCTCGTTGACGGAGAAGCAGTCGTGCAGCTCGATCACGTCGACGTCCTCGATGCCGAGGCCGGAGGCCTCGTACGCCTGCCGGGCCGCGGCCGCGCTCATCGGCTTGCCGACGACGTCGATGCAGGAGCCGGAGGCGAAGGACTCCGCGGTGTCCGTCGCCATCGCCTGGCCGACGATCTCCACGGCCCTGGCGTGCAGCCCGTGCCGGACGAGGAACCGCTCCGAGACGACCACCGCCGCCGCGGCCCCGTCCGAGGTCGGCGAGCACTGCAGCCGGGTCAGCGGCGGGTGGATCGGCTTCGCGGCGAGGACCTCCTCGACCGTGTACGCGTCCTGGAACTGGGCGTTCGGATTGTTCGCCGAATGCCGGTGGTTCTTCGCGCCGACCGCCGCGAGCTGCGCGGGGGTGGTCCCGTACCGCTCCATGTGCTCGCGTGCGGCGTTGCCGAAGATCTGGGCCGTGGGCGGGGACACCGCGAAGCCGTGCCGGGCGGCCATGATCCCGTAGTGGCGGGCGACCGGGGAGGCGGCGAGGTCGCCGCCGTCGGCCCCGCCGCCGAGGGCGCCCTTCTTCATCTTCTCGAAGCCGAGCGCGAGCACGCAGTCGGCGAGGCCGCCCGCCACGAACTGCCGGGCCATCATCAGCGCGGTCGCGCCCGTCGCGCAGTTGTTGTTCACGTTGTAGACGGGGACCCCGGTCAGCCCGAGCCCGTACGCGGCCCGCTGGCCGGCCGTGGAGGCCTGGAAGCAGTGGCCCACCGGCACCTGCTCGACCAGTCCGTAGCCGATGCCCGCGTCCGCGAGCGCCGCCTCGCCCGCCTCCTTCGCCATGTCCCAGTACGGCCGGTCACGCGCTCCCGGCTTCTCGAACCGCGTCATGCCGACGCCCACGATGTACGACTTCATACCCTCAACTCCTCTGTCCCTTCAGTCCCTGGGGAGGCCGAGGATCCGCTCGGCGACGACGTTGAGCTGGACCTGGGTGGTGCCGCCGGCGATGGTCAGGCAGCGGGACATCAGCAGCCCGTGGACCGCCCGCTCCCCCGCCCCCTCCCGTACGGCGCCGGCCGGGCCCAGCAGTTCGAGGGCGAGCTCCGCGGTCCGCTGCTGGTGCGGGGTCTGCACGAGCTTGCGCACGGACGCGCCCGCGCCCGGCTCCAGCCCGGACACCTGCCGGAGCGTGGTGCGCAGCCCCATGCAGGCGAGGGCGTGCGCCTCGGCCGCGAGGGCGCCGATGCGGGCGCGGTGGGCTTCGCCGAGTCCGGCGGCCCGGTCGAGGAGGGCTTCGACGCCGGAGGCGAAGGCCAGTTGGTCGGCCATGTGGACGCGCTCGTTGCCGAGGGTGTTGCGGGCGACCTTCCAGCCGTCGCCGGCGGCGCCGACCAGGGCGTCGGCGGGCAGGACGGCGTCGTCGAACCAGACCTCGTTGAAGAGGGCCTCGCCGGTGATCTCCCGCAGCGGGCGCACGTCGATGCCGGGGGTGCGGCGCATGTCGACGACGAAGTAGCCGAGCCCGCGGTGCCTCGGGGCGTCCGGGTCGGTGCGGGCCAGCAGGATCCCGAAGTCGGCGGTGTGCGCGGAACTCGTCCACACCTTCTGTCCGTTGATCCTCCAGGTGCCGTCCTCCTCCGACCGCTCGGCCCTGGTCCGCAGCCCGGCCAGGTCCGAGCCCGCGCCCGGTTCGGAGAAGAGCTGGCACCAGGCGGTGTCCCCGCGCAGCGCGGGCAGCAGGTACCGCTCCCGCTGCCCGGGGGTCCCGTAGGCGAGCAGCGAGGGCACGACCCAGGTGGCGATGCCGAGGTCGGCGAGCCGCACGCCGGCCCGGGCCAGCTCCTGCTGGACGACGAGCTGTTCGACGGGGCCGGCGCCGAGGCCGTACGGGCGCGGCAGGTGCGGGGCCGCGTAGCCGGTCGGCGCCAGCGTGCGGCGGGCCGCGGCCGGGCCCTGGCCCCGCGCGGCCTCTGCGGCGCGGCGGGCGGCGGGCCGGTACGCCTCGGCCTGCTCCGGGAGCTCCAGCCTGAGCTCGCGCCGGACCCCGCGGGACGCCAGCCGCACGGCCCGCAGCCGGTGCTCGTCGCCGGGGCCGAGGAGCTGCCGGGCGACGAGGGCCCGCCGCAGGTGGATGTGCGCGTCGTGCTCCCAGGTGAAGCCGATCCCGCCGAGGATCTGGATGCAGTCCTTGGCGCACGACCAGGCGGCGTCCAGTGCGGTCCCGGCGGCGAGGGCTGCCGCGAGGGAGCGCGGACCGGCGGGCCCGTCCGCGGCCCGGGCGGCGTCCCAGGCGAGGGCCCGGGCCTGCTCCAGGCGGACCAGCATGTCGGCGCACAGGTGCTTGACCGCCTGGAACTGCCCGATGGGCCGGCCGAACTGCACCCGGACCTTCGCGTACGCGGTGGCCGTGTGCAGGGCCCAGGCGGCGGTGCCGCAGGCGTCGGCGGCGAAGAGTGCGCAGGCGAGGTCCCGGACCAGCTCCCCGTCCAGGGCCAGTCGGCGGCCGGGCGGTACGGCGACGGCGCGCGCCCGGACCTCGGCGGTGGGCCGGGTCGGGTCGGCGGCGGCGTGCGGGCGGATCTCCAGGTCGGCGGCGTCCACGGCGTACCAGGAGGCCCCGCCGCCGGTGCCGGCCGCGCCGCCGGAGGCGCCGCCCCCGTCCCCGCCCCCGTCCCCGGCGGCGAGCAGCACCAGGTCGGCCTCCCCGGCGCCGAGGACGGGCGGTGCGAGCCCGTCGAGCAGGTACCCGCCGCCGGGGGCGGGGGCGGCGGTCAGGCCGCCGGGTCCGAGGGCGACGGCCCCGATCCGGGTGCCGTCGGCGAGCGCGCGGGCGAGTCCGGCGGCTCCGGCCCGCTGCAGCAGCACGGAGGCGAGGACGCCGGGCAGGTACGGCCCGGGCACGGCGGCCCGGGCGGCCTCCTCGACCGCGACGGCGAGGTCGAGGAGGGTGCCGCCGTCCAGGTGGGGCGCGAGGAGCCCGGAGGCGGCGAGCGCGTCCCACCAGGCGGGCCGGACCCCGGTCCGGGGCGGGCTGTCGAGGAGCTTGCGGACGTCCTCGGACGGCACGGTCCGGGCCGCCCAGCCGCGTACGGCTTCGGCGAGGTCCCGCTGCTCCTGCGTGATGGCGATGCCCATACGGATCCCTGCCGCCTCTCCACGTCCCCCGGTCGGCGCCGGCCCGGGCGCGAGCGCCCGGCGGTCCCTGAACGCGGGCAGAGTAGAACACGTTTCATTCTGACGGAAGGTCAGATGAGCGGATGCCCGGGCGGCCGAGGCGAACCGGCCACGGCCGAAAAACGCTCTAGCTGACCTCCGCCCCGAATGATCGAATCTGGGGCGTTCACGCCACCCCCTACAATTCGACTCCAGAAGGGAAATCACCCGTGAATTGCATGACGTACGCGGATCTGCACCGCCGGGTATCACTGGACATCGAGGCGGAAATACAGGCCGCCATTGCGGGGCTCGTCCCCGCGTCCGGAGCGGGCACGACGAAGAGCGCGGCCAAGAGCGCGGTCACCAAACTCCTGCGCCATCAAAAGCTGAGGCATCCGCTCTCCGTGCTCCCGATGCTGGTGCACGGAATCGAGACGGGAAATACCGCTCCCGCCGTCCCACTGTCCGCCCTGCACGTGCTGTGGTGGACCTCGGCCTGCTATCTCGACGACCTGGCCGACGCCCACGCCCCGAAGGCCGACCCGCAAGCCGCCCCGCCCCCACCCCCGGCCATCGACCGGAACGAGGGCCTGCTGGCATCCGTCCTCAGCGGCACCGTCCTGCCGCTGCGGATCATCCGGTCACTGCCGGCGCCCACGGCCGTGCACGACCTGCTCACGGCCGAGATCGCCACCGGCTGGGCCGTGGGCACCGAGGGCCAGCTGACCGACATCGACTCCGACCCCGCCCGCGCCACCCCGCAGTCGGTCATCACGGCCTACCGCGGCAAATCCGGCGGACCTTTCTCGATGATCACCGCCATGGCGGCGATATTGGCCGGGTCCGACAGCACGAGAGTGGGGCTCTGGCGCGAGTTCGGGTACGTCTTCGGCATACTCTGGCAAATATTCAACGACCAGGAGGACATCCTCTCCGGCCGCAACGAGGACCTCCTCAACGGGACGGCCACATATCTGCTGACCTGCACCCTGGAGGATTCCCGCGGACCCGGCGCCCGGGAACACCTGCTCGCCCTGAGCGCCGCCGCCCGGAATTCCGGTCCGGCCCGCGCGGAACTCGCCCGGATCCTGCTCTCCCCGGCCGCGCTCCACCGCTACGCCGCGGACCTGGCGGCCTTCCGCGCCGACGCCCATCGCATCCTCGGCGTACTGGGCGGGGACGAGCGGTACCTGCCGGTCCTACGGCATCTCGTGGACCACGCCGGCGCCATGCTCCTCCAGCCGGCCCCGGACCGGGAGCGGGATCCGGAACCCGTCCCGGCCCGTACGGCCTCGGTGCAGCCGGTCTAGCGGTACGCCCGCCCCGTACGCGGCGACCGACCCGTACGCGACGGCCGACCCGTACGCGGCGACCGCCCGGCACGCAGCGACCGACCCGGGCGTGGCGCCCTACCGGGCGGTAGGGCAGCATGGGCCGCTCACGCGCAGCTCAGGAGGAACCCATGGCCCCCGCCACCCCCAAGCCGGAGACCCTCGCCGCCTTCGAGGCCGCCAAGGGGTTCATGCCCGTCACCGAGGGACTCGCCCTGTACGGGGCCGCGGCCGCGGCGGCGACCCTGGGGCTGCCGCTGCTGGAGGTGGGCACGTACTGCGGGCGCTCGACGATCCTGCTGGCCGACGCCGCCCGCGAGGCCGGGGTGAGCGCGATCACGGTCGACCACCACCGGGGCAGCGAGGAGCAGCAGCCGGGCTGGGAGTACCACGACCCGTCCGTCGTGGACCCCGAGGTCGGCCTGATGGACACCCTGCCCGCCTTCCGCCGCACCCTGCACCGGGCCGGGCTGGAGGAGCACGTCATCGCGATCGTGGGCCGCTCCCCGCAGGTCGCCGCGGTGTGGGGCGGCGAGCTCGGCTTCGTCTTCATCGACGGCGGCCACACCGACGAGCACGCCACCGGCGACTACGAGGGCTGGGTCCCGCACCTCGCCGTGGGCGGCACCCTCGTCATCCACGACGTGTTCCCGGACCCGGCCGACGGCGGCCAGGCCCCGTACCGGATCTACCTGCGCGCCATGGCCTCCGGCGCCTTCGAGGAGGTCTCGGTGACCGACTCCCTGCGCGTCCTGCGCCGGACCGGCCCGGGCCTGTAACCCGCGGGCGCCGCGACGGCGGTCCGGGCGGCGCCGGGCCGTGGGGCACCGGGCCGTGGGGCACCGGGCCGTGGGGCACCGGGCCGTGGGGCGCGGCCCGGACGGGCCGGTCTTCCGGGCGTATGTGACGACTATCGCACCGCGCCCTCGGATGGCCCAGTGCCCGCCTCCCGGCGGGCCCCCGTTCTAGGCTCGCGGCGTGCGCCACCACTACGACGACAGCCCCCCGCCCCCCGAGTCCGCCTCCGCGGTCAGCCCGGACCGGCGCCGGTTCGCGCGCCGCTCCACCCTGGCCGTCGCGGCGGCCGTCCTCGCCCCGACCGCCCTGGCCGGGTGGGTCCTGGTCGAGGTGGCCACCGGCGCCGGGGCCGACGACGCGCGGCCGCCGCGGATCGTGATGCCGGCGGCCGGCGCGACCAACGCCTCGCTCACCCCGCCGGCATCGCCCGCCCCGCCGGCATCGCCCGCCCCGTCCGCCTCACCCGGTACGACGCCCGGCACCGCCGCCGGGAACGCCCTCGCCGGCAAGACCGTCGTCATCGACCCCGGACACAACACCGGCAACTTCAAGCACACCGCCGAGATCAACAAGAAGGTGGACATCGGCACCACCACCAAGGAGTGCGACGCCACCGGCACCACCACCAACTCCGGCTACAAGGAAGCCGAGTTCACCCTCGACGTGGCCCGCCGGCTGCGCCCCGCCCTCGAAGCCAAGGGCCTGAAGGTGGTGTTCACGCACGACGGCGAACGCCCCTGGGGCCCCTGCATCGACGAGCGCGCCCGCATCGGCAACGAGGCGAAGGCCGACGCCGTGGTCTCCATCCACGCGGACGGCGTCTCCGAGGGCAGCCGCGGCTACCACGTCATCCTCCCGGCCAAGGTCAAGGGCGGCGCGGCGGACACCGCGCCGATCGTCGGCCCGTCCCGGACCCTCGGCGAGCGGATCGCCGGGAACTTCGCCCGCACCACCGGTTCCGCGCCCGCCAACTACCTCGGCGCCGGTACCGGGTTGGTCGTCCGCGACGACCTCGGCGGCCTCAACCTCTCGACGCAGCCGAAGGTGTTCGTCGAGTGCGGCAACATGCGCGACAGCAAGGACGCGGCGCTGCTGACCAGTCCGGAGTGGCGGCAGAAGGCCGCTCAGGGCATCGCGGACGGCATCGTCGGCTTCCTGGGCGGGTAGTCCCGAGAGGACGCCCGCCCGCCCCGATCCTCTCGGTTGCGGGAAACCTCCGTACCATGGTCCAGCCCGCCCCCCGCTCCTGGATGCGCGACGCGGCACCACGAGACGACCGAGACCGAGAAGGACACCTAAGACGTGAACATCCGCTCCCTCACTCGAGGCGACGGCGTGGTGATCGGAGCAGCGGTGCTGCTGTTCATCGCCTCGTTCCTCGATTTCTACTCCGCGACCGGCCTGGACCTGCCGAGCGTGTGGGACACCGACGTATACCGCCTGGCGCTGCCGACCATCTTCCTGCTGGGCTTCATCGCCGCCGGCCTCATCGTCGGCGGCCGGTTCCTGCCGGAGTCCCGCAAGCTGGCGGGTCTGCCGCTGTCCGCGTGGGGGACGGTGCTCGCGGTCGCGGCCGCCTGGTCCTCCCTCTGGTCGCTGATCACCAGCCCGAGCGGCGCCGACCTGGGCGCGGGCTGCATCATCGCCTTCCTCGCCACCCTCGTCCTGGCCGGCGTCGCGGTCGCCGGCGCGAAGGTCCCGGCGCTCGCCGGACCGCTGGTGCCGGAGTCCCGGCCCGCCGCGCCGGCGCCGTTCGGCGGCCAGCCCCAGCCCGACGGGTACGGCTACCCGGGCGGCCAGCAGCAGCCCGGCTACGGCGCCACCCCGCAGCCGGTCCCGCCGTACGGCGGCACCCCCGCCCCGGCGCCGGGCCCGACGCAGGACGCGGCGCCCGCCGCCCCGGCGGCCGACTTCGCCCCGTTCTGGTTCGCGGTGCCGGTGGCCCGCCCCCTCTTCGCCGAGGACGGCTCCCCCACCCCGATCGCCGAACTCGCCCCGGGCACCTGGTACCTGGCGGTGGACCAGCGCGGCCCGTCCACGCTGATCGCGCAGACCCAGGACGGCCGCCGCGGCGTCCTGAACGACACGTCCGGCATCCAGCGCGGCTGACGCCCGCCCCCGCCGAACACCCGACGGCCCCCCGCCCCTTCCGGGCGGGGGGCCGTTGTCCTACAGTCACCCCGCCACCTGACACACCGTCAGGCCCGCTCGGCGGAAGGAAGGCGCCATGCGCCTCGGACTCGCACTCGGCTACTGGGGCCGCGGCCCCGACCCCGCCCACCTCGCCCTCGCCACCGAGGCCGAACGGCTCGGCTACACCTCGGTGTGGACCGCCGAGGCCTGGGGATCGGACGCCTTCACCCCGCTCACCTGGATCGCCGCGCACACCTCCCGGATCCGCCTCGGCACCGCCATCGCCCAGATGGCCGCCCGCAGCCCGACCGCCACCGCCATGCACGCCCTCACCCTCGACCACCTCTCCGGCGGCCGCATGATGCTGGGCCTCGGCCTGTCCGGCCCCCAGGTCGTCGAGGGCTGGTACGGGCGCCCCTTCCCCGCGAGCCCGCTCACCGCCACCCGCGAGTACGTCGACGTCGTCCGCCAGGTCCTGCGCCGCGAAGCCCCCGTCACCCTGGACGGCCGCTTCCACACCCACCCGTACCGCGGCCCGGACGGCACCGGCCTCGGCCGGGCCCTGAAGCCCATCACCCACCCGCTCCGCCCCGGCCTGCCGGTCCTGCTCGGCGCGGAGGGCCCGCGGAACATCGCCCAGACCACCCGCATCGCGGACGGCTGGCTCCCCCTGTACTGGTCCCCGACCCGCACCGACGTCCACCGGGCCTCCCTCGCCGACCTCCCCGAGGGCTTCCTGATCGCCCCCATGGCCCGGGCGAAGGTCTGCGACGACGTCGCCGAGGGGCTCCTGCCCGTGAAGGCGATGCTCGGCTTCTACATCGGCGGCATGGGCCACGCGGCCCGCAACTTCCACGCCGACCTCATGGCGCGCATGGGCTACGCCGACGAGGCCCGCCGCATCCAGGAGCTGTTCCTCGCCGGGCGCCGCGAGGAGGCCGTCCTCGCCGTCCCCGACGCGTTCGCCGACGAGATCAGCCTGGTCGGCCCCCGCGAGCGGATCGCCGAACGCCTGGACCTGTGGCGCAAGGGCCCGGTCACCGACCTCCTCGTCACGGCCCCGGACCCGCACACCCTGCGCGTCCTGGCCGACCTCAACACCTGACGCGGCCGGGTACGGGGCCGACGGCTCGGACACCGGCCCCGTACCCCGCCCGGACTACCCGCCCAGCTGGGACAGGCTCGGCACCTGGTCGGTCACCGTCGCGCCCGCACTCCGGCCGGCGTCCTTCACCCCGTTGATGACGTCCTCGAACGAGCTGATGTCGGCCTCACCGGCCTGGCCCGAACGCAGCTTGGACCCCAGGCCCTTCAGCGACTCGATGCCCGCCGCCAGCGGGACCAGCGCCTTGGACAGCAGCGGGTCGCCCTTGGCGTTGTTCACCGCCGCCTTCAGCCGGTTGTACGCGAAGGCACCCGCGAGACCGGCCTTGACCAGCGCGAACGTCCGGCCGCTCGCACCCTTCTTGAACTTGCCCGCACGGTACGGCTTGATGATCCACTGGTACGTCGCCCCGGCCGCGAGCCCGGCGTTGAGGACGAAGCGCGTCTTGGCGAACTTCTGCCGCTCCGCCGACGTGGTCGGCGTCGGCTCGGCCACGACCACGGGCACGGCCTCCACGGAAGCGGCCTCCAGCGAGGCGGCCTCCGCCCGCATCTGCGCCACCGCGGCCTGCAGCTCCACGGCATCGATCTGCTGCGCGGACAGGGACACGTTCGCACCCTGGGCGGCCGCCCCACTGCTGCCGCCACCGCATCCGGTGGCCCCGGCAAGCAGCGCGGTGGACAGCGTCAGCGCCGTGACGGCGCTGCGGAATCGGACGGTTCTGCGTATGGACACGGTTTCCTCCGGGGGAGTGAGGTGTCCCCCGCAGCGTCACCCCGGGGCACCGGCCCCGCCACTCGGGCCACCCGTCCGGGTCACCCGACTGGCGGGGCCGCCGCCCCGCCCGCATCATCCGCCGGTGCAGCAGTCCGGCTCCAGGCCGGCCGGCAGCTCCAGCCCGCCGAACACGGCCGTCGTGGCCTCGTCACCGCCGAGCGCGGCCACGGCCAGCAGCAGCGAACCGGCGGTCCAGGTCGTCTGCTCGACGGGCCACACCGCCTCGTCCTCGAAGACGTAGCCCGTCCAGTACATGCCGTTGTCCGCACGCAGGTGCGTGATGGACCGCAGGATCTCCAGCGCCCGGTCCGACTCCCCCATCGCCCACAGCGCGAGCGCGAGTTCGCAGGACTCCCCGCCGGTCACCCACGGGTTCGGCAGCACGCACCGCACCCCCAGCCCCGGCACGACGAACTCGTCCCAGCGCCCCTCGATCCGCTCCTGCGCCTGAGCACCCGTGACCGCCCCGCCCAGCACCGGGTAGTACCAGTCCATCGAGTACCGGTCCTTGTCCAGGAACCGCTCCGGGTGCCGGCGTATCGCATGCCCGAGCGCACCCGCCGCCAGCTCCCAGTCCGGCTGCGGGTCCTCCCGGTGCTCGGCGATCGCCAGGGCGCAGCGCAGCGCCTGGTGGATGGAGGACGAGCCGGTGAGCAGCGCGTCCGTGACGGGCGTGCCGTCCGCCTCCCGCTTCCACCCGATCTCGCCGCCCGGCTGCTGGAGGCCCAGGACGAACTCCACGGCCGCATGCACGACCGGCCACATCATCTCCAGGAACCGGTCGTCGCCGGTGGCCAGGTAGTGGTGCCACACCCCGACGGCCACGTACGCGACGAAGTTGCTCTCCCGCCCGGCGTCCTGCGGCTCGGCGGTGTCCACACCGTCCGGGCGGTCCGCGTAGGCCGCGTGCCAGGAGCCGTCCGCGTTCTGGTGCCGGGCCAGCCACAGGTACGCCCGCTCGGCGGCCTCGTGCTCGCCCGCCGCGTCCAGCGCCATCGCGGCCTCGGTGTGGTCCCACGGGTCCAGGTGGTGCCCGCGGAACCACGGGATGGCACCGTCGGAGCGCTGCGCGGCAAGGATCCCGGCCACGGTCGCCGCGGCCTCCGCGGCCGTCAGCACACCGTCCAGGGCCAGGCGTTCGGTACGCCCGGTGGAGCTCACTGGGCCTCGCCGACGGGGAGGTGCGGCTTGGTCGCGTACACCACGAAGCTCTTGCCCATGACCGGGTTGAGCGCCTGCTCCGCGAGCCGCGTCGCCAGGGGCTTCTTCATGATGTCCCAGACCAGCAGCTTGTGGTAGGCGCGCACGGGCAGCGCCTTGTCGTTGTCCACGCCGAACGCGCACTTGAGCCACCAGTACGGGGAGTGCAGCGCGTGCGCGTGGTGCGAGCCGTACGGCTTCAGCCCCGCGGCCCGTATCTTCCCGAGCAGCTCGTCCGCCTTGTAGATCCGGATGTGGCCGCCCTCGACCTCGTGGTAGGCGTCGCTCAGCGCCCAGCACACCTTCTCCGGCCCGTACCGCGGCACGGTGACGGCGATGCGCCCGCCCGGCTTGAGCACGCGCACCATCTCCGCGAGCACGCCCTTGTCATCGGGGATGTGCTCCATGACCTCGGAAATGATGACCACGTCGAACGAGTCGTCCGGGAACGGCAGCGCCAGGGCGTCGCCCTCCATGGCCGTCGCCGTCGCACCGGCCGGGGCCTCGCCGGCCTCCTTCATCGCGGCGAACCACTTGGCGACCTCGCGGATCTCCTCGCCGTTGCGGTCGACCGCGACGACCTGGGCGCCGCGCCGGTAGCACTCGAAGGCGTGGCGGCCTGCGCCGCAGCCCAGATCGAGTACGCGGTCGCCTGCGGCGAGCGGGAACCGGGAGAAATCGACGGTCAGCACGGGATCCTGCCTTCGCAGTCGCGGGGGTGATCGGTGGAAAACATGAAGTCAGCGGACCCGGCGCGCCTGCTCGATGGCCGCCCGGTAGTGCGCGACGGTGCCCTCGGCGGCCTTGGCCCACGTGAACCGGTCCAGCACCCGCTCGCGCCCGGCGGCACCGAGCCGGGCCCGCAGCTGTGCGTCGCCCAGCAGCCGCCCGAGCGCCGCGGCCAGCGCACCCGCATCACCGGGCGGCACCGCGAGGCAGGTATCGCCGTCAGGACCGGCGACCTCGGGAATGGCACCACCCGTGGTGGCGACGAGCGGCGTACCGGTGGCCATGGCCTCGGCCGCCGGCAGCGAGAAGCCCTCGTACAGCGACGGCACGCACGCGACCTGCGCACTCCGCACGAGATCGACGAGCTCCTCGTCCGTCACGCCCTTGACGAACCGCACGGCGTCCTGAAGCCCGTACGTCTCGATCGCCCGCGCGACGGGCCCCTCCTCGGCCCGCTTGCCGACGACCACGAGGTGGGCGCCGGGCTGCTCGGTACGCAGCTTCGCCAGCGCCTCGACGAGGTACACGAGCCCCTTCAGCGGAACGTCGGCACTCGACGTGGTCACGATCCGCCCGGGCACCTCGGCCACCGACGCATCGGGCGACCACAACTCGGTGTCGGCCCCGATGTGCACGACGTGGATCCGCTCGCCCCGCACCCCCAGGTGCTCCTCGATCTCCTGCTTGGACGAGCCGGAGACGGTCAGCACGGAGGGCAGCCGCCGCGCGACCCGCCCCTGCATCCGCGTGAAGGCGTACCAGCGCCGCACGGACAACCGCCTCAGGCGGTCCTGGGCGGCATCCAGTTCAAGCTTCCGGTCGACGGTGATCGGGTGGTGGATGGTGGTCACCAGAGGCGCACCCAGCCCGCTCAACAACCCGTAACCCAAAGTCTGGTTGTCGTGAATGACGTCGAACTCGCCGGCCCGGGCGGCCAAATGCCTCCTCGCCCGCAGCGAAAACGTCAGGGGCTCGGGAAACCCGCCGGTCCACATGGTGGCGACCTCAAGCAGATCGACCCAGTCCCGGAACTCCTCGCGCTTGGGCGTACGGAACGGGTCGGGCTGGCGGTACAGGTCGAGACTGGGCAGCTCGGTCAGCGTGGCCCCGCCCTCAAGCACGGGATAGGGCTGCGCGCCGATCACTTCCACAGAGTGCCCGAGCCGAACGAGCTCACGCGAAAGATGCCGGACGTAGACGCCCTGTCCCCCGCAGAACGGGTTCCCCTTATAGGTCAGGAGCGCGATCCGCAACGGCCGGTCACCGTCCGTCACCGACCCTGCGAAAGGGCTCGTCACCACGGCCTCTGCGGTCACTCTCGGCCCCCTTCTCCCTGCAACTTTCGCCGGAGCGTAACCGCTCGGATAATGTAGAACAAGTTTCAGACTTGATCCGTCGAAGAGCATTGAATCTACCGGCCGGAAACCACACCGTAAGAGGCGGAGCAGGTGATTCGCGCCACGACAGCGCCGCCTGCCAGGAGCGCACGGAACGGGGCACATGACAGCGCAACCGAACACCTCGGCACCTCTGACGGAGCGCCAGGAGGCCCGCCGCCGCCGCATCCTGCACGCGAGCGCCCAACTGGCCGGCCGCGGCGGCTTCGACGCCGTCCAGATGCGCGAGGTCGCCGAGGCGGCCGGCGTCGCACTGGGCACCTTGTACCGCTATTTCCCCTCGAAGGTGCACCTGCTGGTCGCCACCATGCAGGACCAGCTCCAGCACATGCACACGACCCTCCGCAAGCGCCCCCCGGCCGCCGAGGACCCCGCCGCCCGCGTCGCGGAAACCCTGATGCGCGCCTTCCGCGCCCTGCAGCGCGAACCCCACCTCGCGGACGCCATGGTCCGCGCCCTGACCTTCGCCGACCGCAGCGTCAGCCCCGAGGTGGACACCGTGTCCCGCTTGACGACCGCCATCATCCTGGACGCGATGGGCCTGGACGCCCCGCCCACCGCGGAGCAGCTGTCAGCGGTCCGCGTCATCGAGCACACCTGGCACTCGGCCCTCATCACGTGGCTGTCGGGCCGCGCCTCGATCGCCCAGGTCAAAATCGACATCGAAACGGTCTGCCGCCTGATCGACCTCACGTCTCCCGAAAAGTCCTGATCCCGCCGCCCGCCCAGGGCAACGGCCGGCAAAACCAGGCGACCACGCATCCCCACCACACCCGGCACCCGGCACCCGGCACCCGGCACCCGGCACCCGGCACCCGGCACCCGGCACCCGGCACCCGGCGGAGTCGACACCTGACACCCGGCGGAGTCGACACCTGACACCCGGCGGAGTCGACACCTGACGAAGTCGGCACCCGGCGGAACCGGCCGCCGAAAACCCGCCCGCCGCATCTCGGACGAGGGCCGCATGCCCATCCGTCCCCCTGGCCGTTCCTCCGGGGCTTCCCGGGAGTCTGTCGGCATTCCGGGGCGGGTCGGTCGGTCAAGGGTGGCCGCAGGCCATCGCTTCAGCGACGCGACGACGAAGGAGGAGCGCCCTTGAGGGACCGGCCCGACCCGGAATGCCAATGGGCGCCCGGGAAGCCCCCGCCCCTCCCTCCCCTCCCTCACCCTCCTCCTACTCCTCGGGCGGAAATACCGCCTCCCCGCTCCCGGCCAGCGTGATCACGATCGCTTCGACGGGACACCCCTCGGCCGCCACCAGAATCGGCTCGTTCGCATCGATCTCCGCCTCCCGGGGGTGCGACTGGCGCGCCGAGTCCAGGGCGAAGCCCTCCGGGGCGTGGTTCACGCACATCCCCGACCCGATGCAGACGCCCCGATCCACCTGCACCTGCCACCTGTCACCCGTCACGGACACCGCCCTCAAGCCCCGTCCCCGGCCCCGGCCCCGGCCTCGTACCCACCCGGCAGGTGGATCATCTTGTGCTCCAGGTACTCGCCCAGCCCCTCGGGCCCGAACTCCCGCCCGATCCCGCTGTTCTTGTAGCCGCCGAACGGCCCCAGCATGTCCAGGCTGAACGTGTTGACGTTGAAGGTGCCCGTCCGCACCTGCCGGGCGAAGTCGATGCCGTGCTCGACATCGGCAGTCCAGACGCTCCCGCTCAGCCCGAACTCGGAGTCGTTCGCGATCCCGAGCGCCTCCCGCTCGTCCGCGTACGGGATCAGGCACACCACGGGCCCGAAGATCTCCTCCCGGGCGATCCGCATCCCGTTGTCCACGTCCCCGAACAGTGTCGGCTCGACGTACCAGCCCCGCTCCAGCCCGGCCGGCCGGCCGCCGCCCACCAGGACCTTGGCACCCTCCTCCTGCCCGATCCGGATGTACTCCAACGACCGCTCCTGCTGCCTGCGCGCCACCAGCGGGCCGAGCTGGGTCGCCGGGTCGAGGGGGTCGCCGACCACCAGCGCGGAGGCCGCCGCGGCAAGCGCCTCGGCCACCTCCCCGTAGCGGCTGCGCGGGGCGAGGATCCGGGTCTGGGCGACGCACGCCTGCCCGTTGTTCATCCAGGCCGCGGGGACGATCCCGGCGACGGCGGCCTCCAGGTCGGCGTCCGGCAGCACGACGGCGGCGGACTTCCCTCCCAGCTCCAGGGTGACCGGGGTCAGATTGCGGGCCGCGACCTCCATGACCCGCTTCCCGGCCGCCACCGACCCGGTGAACGCCACCTTGTCGACACCCGCGTGGCCCACCAGGTACTCGCTCACCTCCCGGTCGGCCGGCAGCACCGACAGCACCCCCTCGGGCAGCCCGGCCTCCCGGGCGATGTCGGCGAGGATGTACGAGTCCAGCGGCGCCTCGGGGGACGGCTTGAGGATCACCGTGCACCCGGCCAGCAGCGCGGGCGCGAGCTTCGCCGCGGCCACGAACTGGGGCACGTTCCACGGGATGACGGCCGCGACCACGCCCACCGGCTCCCGGCGCACCAGGATCGGCCCGAGCACACCCTGCCGGTGCTCCTCGTACGCGTACGCGCGCGCGACCTGGATCGCGGCGTCGTAGACCATCATCGGGCCGAGCGCCTGGGCGAGGATGCTCCAGGAGTACGGGGAGCCGTTCTGGGAGCTGATCGACCGGGCGATCTCCTCGTGCCGGACGGCGATCGCGTCCTTGATCCGGGTGACGACCGCGATCCGCTCGTCCAGGGGCATCCGGGGCCAGGGGCCCTCGTCGAAGGCCCGGCGGGCGACGGCCACGGCCCGGTCCACGTCGCCCCGGGACGCATGCGGAACGCTGCCGATGACCTGTTCCGTATGAGGGGAGACGACCTCGATCGTCCCGGTGCCCAGCGGATCCGCCCACTCCCCGCCGATGAACAGCTGTCGGTGCTCCACGCGCTCGGTCATGGCTGATGCCTCCTCCGGCTTGGCGTTCCCGAACTGATACCAGTTCTAGTTCCAGGAGTCCACGACCAGGACAGAACCCCGAAAAAGATCCAACGGCTAGCCAGAAAGCCCCCCGGATGGTCGACTTGGGCTACCAATGCAACACGTTCTCATCAGGGAGACGACATGCAACACCACGCGCCGGCGAAAGCGAAAACAGCGACAAAAACCGAAGCAGAAGCAGAAGCCAACCCAGAACCAGAAGCCGCACCCACTCCCCCAACCCCAACCCCCACCCCCACCCCCGCCCCCATCTCCACCCCAACCCCCACTCCCACCCCCGACGTCACCCACCACGGCGGCGGCGTGGCAGCCATCAAGGTGCCCATCCCGGACAACCCCCTGGGCCACACCCTCGTCCACGTCCTCGACACCGACCGCGGCCCCGTCCTCGTCGACACCGGCTGGGACGACCCGCACTCCTGGAACACCCTCACCGCCGGCCTGGAAACCCTAGGCATCGCGGTCTCCGACATTCACGGCGTGGTCATCACCCACCACCACCCCGACCACCACGGCCTCTCCGGCAAGGTCCGGGACGCCTCCGGCGCCTGGATCGCCCTGCACGCCGCCGACACCGAGGTCGTCCTGCGGACCCGCTCCGCCGAGCCCGCCGTCTGGCTCGACTACATGACCGCCAAGCTCGCCGCCGCCGGAGCCCCCGACGAGCACATCGCCCCGCTGCGGGCGGCCCACGCGAGCGGCCGGATGCGGACCCTGCCCGGCCTGTGTGCCGCCGTCCCCGACCGGGAGATCGTCCACGGCGAGCTGCTGCCCCTCGCCGGGCGCAGGCTCCGCGCCGTCTGGACCCCCGGGCACACCCCCGGCCACGTCTGCCTGCACCTTGAGGAAGCCCACCCGGCGAACCTGCCCGGCAACGGCCGCCTCTTCTCCGGGGACCACCTGCTGCCCGGGATCTCCCCGCACATCGGCCTGTACGAGGACCCGGCAGCCCTGGCGGCCGCGGCGGCCCCGGAGGCTCCGGAGGGCACCCGCGCCACCGACCCCCTCGGCGACTACCTCGACTCGCTCGAACGCATCGCCCGACTGGACCCCGCGGAGGTACTCCCCGCCCACCAGCACGCCTTCACCGACGCCCCGGCCCGGGTCCGCGCACTGCTGCGCCACCACGAGGAACGGCTGGCCGGGCTGTGGGAGCTGCTGGCCGAGCCGCTGACCCCGTGGGGGCTGGCGGAACGCATGGAGTGGAACCGGCCCTGGGAGCAGATCCCGTACGGCTCCCGCAACATCGCCGTCTCGGAAGCGGAGGCGCACGTGCGGCGCCTCGTGAAACAGGGCCGGGCCGAACCGGTACCGGGCAGCGACCCGACCACGTACCGCGCACTCTGAGAAAGAAGGGCAAGGAGAAGCAACAGGAGGAGCAAGGAAAAGGAGGACCCCCCCCATACCCCCCAACCCCACCGGTAAGGGTCACCCAGCACCTGTGCCACCCCTCCCCCCGATACCGGCCGGTACAGTGATGCCGTCGTCCACCCTTCCGTACGGGGGGAAGCCGGTGCAATTCCGGCGCTGACCCGCAACCGTGACCCGCCCCGCGCCCCGCCGGTCGGCAGCCGGACTGCCCCGTACACGAAGGTGCGCGGCTCGTGCCGCCGGAGTCCCCGGCGGCCGGCACCGTCGAGGTCAACGGAGCCGGAGCCCGGTGCCTGCGCGCGCCTGCCTCCCGCTCCCCCAGCAGGAGAGGCACCCGCCCGCATGAACATCCGCCGCAGCGCCGCAGCGCTCGCAGCCTCCGCCGTGCTCTGCGCGGGTGCCGCCCCCGCGGCCTTCGCCGCGCCCTCCACGCCCTTCGCGCCGTTCGCGCCCTCCGCGCCGTCCCCGGCGGCCTCGGCGCCCCCGGTGATCCCCTCCGGCCTGTACGGCAAGAACGACCCCACGTACGACGGCGTGTGGCGGCAGTCCGTGGCGCTGCTCGCCCAGCACACGGTCGGCGTCAAGCCCGCCAAGGAGGCCGTCGCCTGGCTGGCCGGGCAGCAGTGCGTGAACGGCGGCTTCGCCTCCTTCCGCGCGGACGCCGCCGCGGCCTGCGACGCCACGACGATGTACGACACGAACGCCACGGCGATGGCCGTCCAGGCCCTGAAGACGCTGGGCGGCCAGGACGCGGCCGTGAAGAAGAGCGTGGACTGGCTGAAGTCCGTCCAGAACGAGGACGGCGGCTGGGCCTTCGTCCCCGGCTCCCCGAGCGACGCCAACTCCACCGCCGTGGTCGTCAGCGCCCTGACGGTGGCGGGCGAGAAGCCGGCCGAGGTGAAGTCGAAGGCCGGCAAGTCCGCGTACGAGGGCCTGCTCGCGTTCCGGCTGGGCTGCGCCGCGCAGCCGCCCTCCGACGGGGGTGCCTTCGCCTACCAGCCGGCCGACGGGAAGCTGCTGCCCAACGCCGACGCGACGGCCGCCGCGACCCTGGCCGCCCTGGGCAAGGGCGCGGTCGTCGCCCCGGCGGCGAAGGACACCCCCGCGGGCCCGTCGGCCTGCGCCGCGTCCGCCGAGCCTGACGCCGCCGGCCTGGCGGGGGCCGGCTACCTGGCCGAGGCGCTGAAGAAGGGCGGCGACCACCTCATGGCCGTCACCCCCGGCTCGGACCAGCCGACCGCGGACACCGGCAACACCGTCGACGCGGTGATCGCCCTGGCCGCGGCCGGGCACAAGCAGTCGGCGGCGGGCGCGCTGGAGTGGCTGAAGGGCAACTCCTCGGAGTGGGCGAAGGGCAGCCCGGCGGCCCTCGGCACCCTGGTCCTGGCCGCGCACGCGACGGGCACCGACCCGAAGGCGTTCGGCGGCACGGACCTCGTCTCGGCCCTGAACGCCACGGGCCCCGCCCCGCAGGCCGCGGGCACGCCGGAGCCGAGCGGCACCAAGGACGACAACGACGGCAAGAAGACCGACTCGGACGACCAGAACATCTGGTGGATGATCGGCGCGGGCGCCGCGGCCGGCGCGGGCATCGGCATCCTGCTGAGCGGCCGCCGCAAGAAGAACCAGCTCTGATGCAGAGCCTCCGCTTCGGCACGCGCACCAGCACCAGCACCAGCACCCGAACGCGCGCCGCACGAACCCTGGTCCTCGCCGCCCTGACAGTCCTCCTCGCCCTCCCCGTCCCCCTCCTCGCGGCCTCGCCCGCGCTGGCGGCGGGGTACCGCTACTGGTCGTACTGGGACGGCGCGGGCGGCCAGTGGTCGTACGCCACGCAGGGCCCGTCGACGGCCCGCCCGGCCGACGGCTCGGTCCAGGGCTTCCGCTTCGCCGTGAGCAAGGACGCGGCCGCCGAGGCCGCCCGGCCGCGGGCGGCGGCGGACTTCGACACGGTCTGCTCCACGACCCCGGCGGCGCCGGGCCGGAAGCGGGTCGCCGTGGTCGTCGACTTCGGCGTGGCCGCCGACGCCCCGGCCGGCGACGCCCCGCCGCAGGACGCCCCGCGCACGGCCTGCGCGCAGCTCGCCCCGGAGGCCACGGCCGCGGAGGCCCTGGCGGAGGTGGCCAAGCCGCTTCGCTACAACAGCGCGGCGCTGCTCTGCGCGATCTCGGGCTACCCGAAGCAGGGCTGCGGCGAGCAGATCACGGACGCCGCGCCGCAGGACAACGACAACGACAACGGCAACGGCAACGGCGCGGCCAAGAGCACTCAGCAGCCGGAAGCAACAGCGGAGAAGGAAAAGAAGGAAGAGAAGGAAGGGGAAGAGGAGAAGGACAGCCCGTGGGTAGGCCCCCTGGCCGGCCTGGCCGTGCTGTCCGGCGTGGCAGGGGCCGCCGTCTGGCGATCCGCCCAACGCCGCCGATGACCCCCGGTATCCCGCGCACCCGCACCCCGCGCACCACCCCCACCCCACGCACCACCCGCACCATCCGCCGCGTCGCCGCCCCCACGCGCAGGTACGCCGCCCCGGAAGCCCGGCGCGGCAACGCCCTGCACGCGGGGGCGTGGTGGCTGTGGGCGCTGGGGCTGGCCACCGCCGCGTCGCGGACCACCAACCCGCTCCTCCTCGGGCTGATCATCGCCGTGGCCGGCTACGTCGTCGCCGCGCGCCGTACGTCCGCGCCCTGGGCGCGCTCGTACGCCGCCTTCCTCAAGCTCGGCCTGTTCGTGATCGGCCTGCGGCTGCTGTTCTCCGTACTCCTCGGCTCACCGATCCCCGGCTCGCACGTGCTGTTCACGCTCCCCGAGGTCCCCCTCCCCGCATGGGCGCAGGGCATCCGCCTCGGCGGCCGCGTCACGGCCGAGCAGCTCGTCTTCGCCTTCTACGACGGGGCCAAGCTGGCCGCCCTCCTCGTCTGCATCGGTGCGGCGAACGCCCTCGCCAACCCCGCCCGCCTGCTGAAATCCCTCCCGGCCGCCCTCTACGAGGCGGGCGTCGCCGTCGTCGTCGCCATGACGTTCGCGCCGAACATGGTCGCCGACGTGGCCCGCCTGCGCACCGCCCGCCGGCTGCGCGGCCGCCCCACCGGCGGCGTCAAGGCCATCCTGCAGATCGGCCTGCCGGTCCTGGAGGGCGCCCTGGAGCGTTCCATCGCGATCGCCGCCTCGATGGACGCGCGCGGGTACGGCCGTACCGCCCAGGTCCCGCCCGCCGTCCGGCACACCACCACCGTGCTCACCCTGGGCGGCCTGCTCGGCATGTGCGCGGGCACGTACGGACTGCTCGCCGCCGAAGGGGCCGCGTACGGCCTGCCCGTCCTGCTCATCGGCCTCGCCCTCGCCCTCGCGGGCCTGCGGCTCGGCGGGCGGCGCAGCGTCCGGACCCGCTACCGGCCCGACCGGTGGGGGGTGCGGGCGTGGCTGGTCGCCGGGTCGGGGGCGGTCGTCGCCGCGGCCCTCGTGTACGCCTCCGGAGCCGACCCGCAGACCCTGCGGCCGGGGGTGGTCCCGCTGACGGCGCCGGTGCTGCCGCTGTGGCCGGCGGCCGCGGTGCTGATCGGCCTGCTCCCGGCGGTCGTGGCACCGGTACCGGGACCAACGGGCACACCCGAACCGACAGGCGAACCCGCACCAACCGGCACACCCGAACCGGCAGGCGACCCCAACCCGACCGGCAAACGCAAACCTGCGGCCCGCACCCCCGAACCGGCAGCCGCCACCCCAGGACCGGCAGCCCCCACCCCCGGACCGCCAGTACCCGGCCCCCAGCCCACCCCGCACCACAACCAGAGGAAGGAGGCGTCGCAGTGATCCGCTTCGAGCAGGTGTCGGTCACCTACGACGGCGCCCCGCAGCCCGCCCTCCGCGACGCCGACCTCGTCGTCCCCGAGGGAGAGCTGACGCTGCTGGTGGGCCCGTCAGGCTCCGGCAAGTCCACGCTCCTCGGAGCGGTCTCCGGCCTCGTCCCCCATTTCACGGGCGGCACCCTGCGCGGCCGCGTCACCGTCGACGGCCGGGACACCCGTACCCACCGGCCGCGCGAGCTGGCGGACGTCGTCGGCACGGTCGGCCAGGACCCCCTCTCCCACTTCGTGACGGACGTGGTCGAGGACGAGCTGGCGTACGGCATGGAGTCCCTGGGCCTGGCACCCGCCGTGATGCGCCGCCGCGTCGAGGAGACCCTGGACCTGCTGGGCCTGAACGAGCTGCGCGACCGCCCCCTCGCCACCCTGTCGGGCGGGCAGCAGCAGCGGGTCGCCATCGGCTCGGTCCTGACCACGCACCCCAAGGTGCTGGTCCTGGACGAGCCCACCTCCGCCCTGGACCCGGCGGCCGCGGAGGAGGTCCTCGCGGTGCTCCAGCGGCTGGTCCACGACCTGGGCACCACCGTGCTGATGGCGGAGCACCGCCTGGAGCGGGTGGTGCAGTACGCCGACCGCGTGCTGCTCCTGCCCGGGCCGGGCGCGGCTCCGGTCATCGGAGCCCCCGCGGACGTCATGGCCGTCTCGCCGGTCCACCCGCCGGTGGTCGCGCTGGGCCGGCTGGCCGGCTGGTCCCCGCTCCCCCTGTCGGTCCGCGACGCCCGCCGCCTGGCACCCCCGCTGCGCGCCCGCCTGTCCGGGGCGACCGCCCAGCCGCAGACGGCTCCCCCATCAGCACCCCCACACCCGCACCCAGACCCCGCCCACGCCGAGCCCGAGCCCACGCCCGACGCCGGGACGACAGCGGCGACGGCGGGGATAGCGACAGGGACGGCGACGACGACGGCCCCCACCCGCCGCCCCGGACTCCTGGCCCGCCTGCTCGGCCGCACCTCCGGCCCCAGCGCGCCCCCGACCCCGCCCCCGACCCCGACCGCGACCGCGGCCTCCCTCCCGGACACCCGCACCCCGGTGGCCCTGGCCCGCGCCCTCTCGGTGCGCCGCGGCCGGGCGGAGGTCCTGCACGGCGTCGACCTCGCGGTGGCAGCCGGTGAGACGGTGGCGCTGATGGGCCGCAACGGCGCCGGCAAGTCCACGCTCCTCGGCGCCCTGGTCGGCACCCTCGCCCCGGCCGGCGGCGAGGTGTCGGTCGGCGGCCGGGTGCCGCACCGCACCCCGCCGGCGGAGATGGTGCGCCGCGTCGGGCTGGTCCCGCAGGAGCCCCGCGACCTGCTGTACGCGGACACGGTCGCCGCCGAGTGCGCGGCCGCGGACGCCGACGCCGGGGCGGCGCCCGGCACCTGCCGGGGCCTGGTGTCGGCGCTGCTGCCCGAGGTGGCCGACGGCACCCACCCCCGCGACCTCTCCGAGGGGCAGCGGCTCGCCCTCGCCCTCGCCCTGGTGCTGACCGGCCGGCCGGCGCTGCTGCTGCTCGACGAGCCGACCCGCGGCCTGGACTACGCGGCCAAGGCCCGGCTGATCGGGATCCTGCGCGGGCTCGCCGCCGAGGGGCACGCGATCGTCCTGGCCACGCACGACGTGGAGCTGGCCGCGGAGCTGGCCCACCGGGTGGTCGTCCTGGCCGGCGGTGAGATCGTCGCGGACGGGCCGACCGCCGAGGTCGTGGTGTCGTCGCCGGCGTTCGCACCGCAGGTGGCCAAGATCCTGGCGCCCGGCCACTGGCTCACCGTGCCGGAGGTCGCCGCGGCCCTGGCGTCCGCTGCCCCACGGCCCGAGGTGCCGACCGCCGGGGCCGGCAGCCCGTCCGCTCCGGGTGCACCGGAGGGAGCGCCGTGAACCACCCCGCAAACAACCCCGCGAACAACCCCGCACACCACGCGCCGAACCACCGCGCAAACAACCCCGCACACCACGCGCCGAACCACCCCGCGAGCCGCCCGGCAAACCACCGCCCCGTGCGGATCGGCCCGCGGGCCGCGGCCGCCCTCGTCCTCGTCACCCTGATCGGGATCGCCGCGTTCGGGTGGCCGCTGCTCGCCGACCGCCAGTCCGGGCTCGCCCACTCCCAGGACGCCCCCTGGCTCTTCGCGGCGCTGCTCCCCCTCCTCGTCGGCGTCGTCGTCGCGACCATCGCCGACCAGGGCATGGACGCCAAGGCGGTGGCGATGCTCGGCGTCCTCGCCGCGGTGGGCGCCGCACTGCGGCCGCTGGGTGCGGGGACGGCCGGCCTGGAGCCCATGTTCTTCCTGATGGTGCTCAGCGGCCGGGTCCTCGGCCCCGGCTTCGGTTTCGTCCTGGGCTCGGTGACGATGTTCGCGTCGGCCCTGCTCACCGGCGGGGTCGGGCCGTGGATGCCGTTCCAGATGCTGGCCCTGGGCTGGTTCGCGCTGGGCGCCGGCCTGCTGCCCGGGCCGGAGCGGATCCGGGGCCGGGCGGAGCTGGCGATGCTGGCGGCGTACGGGTTCGCGGGCTCGTTCGCGTACGGGACGATCATGAACCTGCAGGGCTGGGTCCTGCTGCAGGGCATGGGCCAGGGCGTGTCCTTCCATCCGGGGGATCCGGTCGCGGCGAACCTGGCGCGGTTCCTGGCGTACTGCCTGGCGACCTCGCTGGGCTGGGACCTGGGCCGGGCCGCGCTGACGGTCGTACTGACCCTCGCCCTCGGCGGCACGCTGCTGAAGGCACTCCGCCGGGCGACTCGGAAAGCGGCGTTCGACGCCCCCGTCTCCTTCGATTCGGGGCCGAAGGTGGCCCGGGACACACCATGAAACAGGCACAAGCGGCCACAGAAGGTGACATTTGGGCCCTCCGGCGGTGAGGCGCCCCACAGGACCCACGTCACATACGGCCCGCCCTAGTAGCCCGCGCGGCACCCGCCGCCCCCGCCCCGAACCCCTTCCCGCCTGCACGGACCCGACCACCCGCGGCACCCCGCGGACCACCCCGGCCTGCGAGGCCCGGTAGTAGGAGGGGGGCTTTGCCGGGGCGGCGGCGGCCTGGCTAACTGGTGTTGTCGCCGAGGCGGCCGGGGCGCACAGCCCCCCCGCCGGGACGAACCCCTCCACCCCGTGAGTGGCTCACGCATGCCTCCGGCATGCCGCGACCGACCTTGTCCCCTACGGAAGGCCCTCCGTGTCCAACACCGTCATCCGCCGCATCGCCGCTTCCAAGAAGACCCTCGCGGGTACCGTGATCGGCCTTGCCGCCGCCGGTTCCATGCTGGCCGCCGTCCCGGCCCAGGCCGCGCCCACGAGTGCCAAGGCGATCGCACAGCAGATGATCAAGGACCCGGCCCAGTTCGCCGCCTTCGACAAGATCGTCTCCCACGAGAGCGGCTGGAACCACACCGCCACCAACGCCTCCTCCGGCGCGTACGGCCTGGTCCAGGCCCTGCCGGCGTCGAAGATGTCCTCCGCCGGCACCGACTGGAAGACCAACCCGGCCACCCAGATCAAGTGGGGCCTGGACTACATGAACGAGCGCTACGGCTCCCCGGTCGAGGCCTGGAACTTCTGGCAGGCCAACCACTGGTACTAAGCCGGTGGCACCACACGGACTTGATCGCGCACACACGCAAAATACGCGAACGCGCGAACGCGTGAGCACACGAAGGCCCCGGTGGCCGGCCTCCCCAGGCCGGCCACCGGGGCCTTCGCCTTCCCATCCCATCCCACAGGGTTCATGCGGCGCCGAAGGCGCCCTGTCGTACGCCCCTCGGCCTCACGGCCTCACGGTCTCGGCGCCTCCGCCTCACAGCCTCTGGATGATCGTCCCGGTGGCCTGCGCGCCGCCCGCGCACATGGTGATCAGGGCAAATTCCTTGTCGCGGCGTTCCAGCTCGTGCAGTGCGGTGGTGATCAGGCGGGCGCCGGTCGCGCCGACGGGGTGGCCGAGGGCGATGCCGCCGCCGTTGACGTTGACCTTGTCGAGGTCCTGCTCGAAGACCTGGGCCCAGCTGAGCACGACGGATGCGAAGGCCTCGTTGATCTCGACGAGGTCGATGTCCTTGAGGGACATCCCGGCCTTGCCGAGCACGGCCCGCGTCGCGTCGATCGGGCCGTCCAGGTGGTAGTGCGGGTCGGCGCCGACCAGGGCCTGGGCGACGATCCGGGCGCGCGGCTTGAGCCGCAGGGCGCGGGCCATCCGGCGGGAGGCCCACATCACAGCGGCGGAGCCGTCCGATATCTGGGAGGAGTTCCCGGCGGTGTGCACCGCCGTCGGCATGACCGGCTTGAGCCCGGCCAGGGCCTCCATGCCGGTGTCGCGCAGGCCCTCGTCGCGGTGGACCAGGCGCCACATGCCCTGGCCCGCCGCCTGCTCCTCCTCGGTGGTGGGGACCTGGACGGCGAAGGTCTCGCGCTTGAACCGCTCCTCGGCCCAGGCGGTGGCCGCCCGCTGCTGGGAGAGCAGTCCGAGCCGGTCGACGTCCTCGCGGGTCAGGCCCCGGCGGCGGGCGATCCGCTCGGCGGCCTCGAACTGGTTGGGCAGGTCGACGTTCCACTCGTCCGGGAAGGGCTTGCCGGGGCCGTGCTTGGATCCGGAGCCCAGCGGTACCCGGCTCATCGACTCGACGCCGCAGGCGATGCCGATGTCCATGACACCGCCGGAGATCATGTTGGCGACCATGTGGTTGGCCTGCTGGGAGCTGCCGCACTGGCAGTCCACGGTCGTCGCGCCGGTCTCGTACGGCAGGCCCATGGCGAGCCAGGCGGTCCGGGCGGGGTTCATCGACTGCTCGCCCGCGTGGGTGACGGTGCCGCCGACGATCTGCTCGACGCAGTCCGGCTGGATGCCCGTACGGGCGAGGAGCTCGCGGTAGGTCTCGCCGAGCAGGTAGGCGGGATGGAGGTTGGCGAGCGTGCCCCCGCGCTTGCCGATGGGCGTGCGTACTGCTTCGACGATGACGGGTTCCGCGGCCATGAGCTCGTCCTCTCCTGCGCAGTGCCGACGCGGCGGGCCGTCCCGGCGCCCCGCCTGAACTAGTACGCGTTCTAGTTCCCCCCGCAGTCTTATGACCCCTGGGCCCGGCACGCAAGGGTCTTGCACCCGGCCTCCACGGATTCCCCACGCAACAGTTGGCGCGCAAGCCCTTGTCACTTCTAGAACTCGTTACTACGTTTCAGCCACTTCAACTTCCTGATGGTTCGTCAGACTTGGAGTTGCCCCGATGACCTGTCCCGCGCTGCCCGAGGGCTTCGACGCCACCGACCCCGACCTCCTCCAGGACCGGGTCCCGCTCCCCGAGTTCGCACGGCTCCGGCAGACCGCGCCCGTGTGGTGGTGCGCCCAGCCGCGCGGCATCACCGGGTTCGACGACGAGGGCTACTGGGCCGTGACCCGGCACGCGGACGTCAAGTACGTGTCCACGCACCCGGAGTTGTTCTCCTCCACCGTCAACACGGCCATCATCCGCTTCAACCCGCACATCCAGCGCGAGCAGATCGAGGCCCAGCGCCTGATCATGCTGAACATGGACCCGCCGGAGCACACCCGCGTACGCCAGATCGTGCAGCGCGGCTTCACGCCGCGGGCGATCCGGGGCCTGGAGGGCGCCCTGCGCGAACGAGCGCGGAACATCGTGGCACAGGCGCGCGCGGAGGCGACGGGCGTCGGCACAGGCGCCGGCACCGGCGCCGGCGCCGGCACCGACGACGCGAGCTTCGACTTCGTCACGCGCGTCGCGTGCGAGCTCCCGCTGCAGGCCATCGCCGAGCTGATCGGCGTACCGCAGGAGGACCGGCTGCGCATCTTCGACTGGTCCAACAAGATGATCGCGTACGACGACCCCGAGTACGCCATCACCGAGGCGGTCGGAGCCGAGGCCGCCATGGAGCTCATCGGCTACGCGATGAACATGTCCGCGGCCCGCAAGGAGTGCCCGGCCAAGGACATCGTCACCCAGCTCGTGGCCGCCGAGGGCCAGGGCAACCTGAGCTCCGACGAGTTCGGGTTCTTCGTCCTCCTGCTGGCGGTCGCGGGCAACGAGACCACGCGCAACGCCATCAGCCACGGCATGCACGCCTTCCTCACCCACCCCGAGCAGTGGGAGCTGTACAAGGCGGCCCGGCCGGCGACCACCGCCGAGGAGATCGTGCGCTGGGCCACCCCCGTGGTGTCCTTCCAGCGCACCGCCACGCAGGACACCGAGCTCGGCGGGCAGAAGATCAAGGCGGGCGACCGGATCGGGCTCTTCTACGCCTCCGCCAACCACGACCCCGAGGTCTTCGCGGACCCGGACGCCTTCGACATCACCCGCGATCCGAACCCGCACCTCGGCTTCGGGGGCGGCGGACCGCACTTCTGCCTCGGCAAGTCCCTGGCCATCCTGGAGATCGACCTGATCTTCAACGCCCTCGCCGACGCCCTGCCCGACCTGCGGCTGGCCGGCGAGCCGCGGCGGCTGCGCGCGGCCTGGCTGAACGGCATCAAGGAGCTCCGGGTCAGCCACGCCTGAACGGGCGGGGCGGAACCGGTCCGGGACGGCAGGCGCCGGTGAGCCGATGGGCAGGTGGGCAGGTGGGCCGTTTCGGGGAGTTCGGCGGCGTTGGCCGCGCTTGGCCGCGCTTGGCCGCGCTTGCTGCGCTTGCCCGGTGTTCTCCGCGATCTCCGGTGATATCCGCTCTTCTCCACTGTCCTCCACTGTTGGACCGGGGGTTGCACGCGGTGAGGCGACGATCGCGACAAGCCGCGGTAACGGCCCGCCATCGATGCCGTCCGGAGGATTGTCGCGGCGGCTGCAGCACCGTCAGACTGCGCGGATGAACCTCCAGGACAGCGGTACCGACGAGAGCGTGGAGGCGTGCTGGCAGCGTCTCCCGACGACGTGGCGGCTGATGCTCGACCGGGGTGATTCCCAGGCCGCGGCCGCGGGGCGGGGTGTCCTCGCGCTGATCGAGGCCGCCTCCGCACAGCCTGAGCTGCGGCGGCTGTATCCGTTCACCACCCGCTGCGTCCTGCGGTTCGGCTCCGGCGGCGGCCTGCCGACCGAGACGGACACCCCGGCTGTCGAGCCGCTGCGCGACGGCCGGTTCCGCGTACTGAGCCCCAGCCTCACACGCGTCATCGGCGAAACCGACACGGCGGACGCGGCGGTCGCCCTGGTCCTCGCACAGCTGCCGTAGCTGCCGTGGCTGCCGTAGCTGCCCTGGCTGGCTGGCTGGCTGGCTGCCGCAGTTGCCGACGGCCCCGGATCAGTGAGCCCGGGCGCCGGACCGCGCCCGAGTGGCGGGAGTGACGGCGCGGGCGGATCCTGACAGAACGCGGCGATCCACCGAAGGGGCGCCGGAGCAGTCCTGCCCGGCGCCCCTACGGCCAGCTGACGCGGCCGCAGCGGCTCCACGCCCCCCGCGGTGGACAGACCGCCAATTCACCGCCCCCGGGCCGTCATTCTTGAACGCCCGGGCCGGACCATCGCCTACGGCCGCGCGGACGCCGACGGCACCCGGACAACGGCCTCCCCGGAGGCACCACCGGCAGCACCCGGACCACCGGCAGCCCCCACATCCCCCTCACCCCCGGCACCCCCCGCACCGTCACCTCCGGCACTCCGCTGCCCCGGCAGCCCCGGCAGCGCAACCGCCGGCCGGCGCGGCCCGGACAGTACGTACACGAGCCCGAACCCGGCGGCGACGACGACCGCCCCGCCGGCCGCGTCGAGCACCCAGTGGTTGGCGGTGGCGACGATCGCGCACACCGTGATCAGCGGGTGCAGCGCCCCGAGGAGCTTCTGCCAGGCCTTCGGCGCGAGCGCGACGATCACCACCCCGCACCACAGCGACCAGCCGAAGTGCAGCGAGGGCATCGCCGCGTACTGGTTGGAGATCGCGGTCATCGCCCCGTACTGCGGATTGGCCAGGTCCTGCGGGCCGTGCACGGTGTCGATGAAGCCCAGGCCGGGCATCAGGCGCGGCGGCGCCAGCGGGTAGAGCCAGAAGCCGGCGAGCGCGAGGACGGTGGCCAGGCCGAGGGAGGCGCGCGCCCAGCGGTAGTCGCCGGGCCGGCGCCAGTACAGGACGCCGAGGATCGTCAGCGGAATCACGAAGTGGAACGACGTGTAGTAGAAGTTGAAGAACTTCTCCAGCCAGGGAGTGTTCACCACGGCCTGGTTGACGGCGTGTTCGATGTCGATGCCGAGGGTGCGCTCGATGCCGATGATCTGCCTGCCGTGCGCCTCGGCGTGGCTGCGGCCGGCGGGTGCGGCGGCCCGTATGTGCGAGTAGATCGAGTAGCCGACGCGTATGAGGAGCAGTTCGAGCAGCAGGTTGGGGCGCGACAGCACGCGCCGCCAGAACGGCATCAGCGGCACGGCCCGCCACCGGGCGGCAGCCGGCTGCCCGTACGCGGTCGGGACGGGCTCGCGCCAGTACGGGGAGGAGCGCGGCAGGAACGGCACCGCGCAGGCCGCGGCGAGCGCCGTCAGCAGCAGCACGTTGTCCCGTACGGGGGCCAGTACGGCGATGTTGGGCAGCAGGACGGAGCTGGGCAGGGTCGCGGCGAGGACCACGGCGACGGGCCACACGCGCCGGTCGGCGGCACGGCTGCCGACCTTGCCGGCCACGGCGAGCAGCAGCCACAGCAGCTGGTGGCGCCAGCCGGCCGGGGTGACGGCGACGGCCACGCACCCGGTGACGGCGACGGCGAGCAGCAGCTGCCCGTCGCGGGCGTAGCGGACGGCGCGCCGCATCCCGGTCCAGGCGATGGCGGCGGCGAGGACCGCGTACAGCAGGACCTCGGCGGGGCCGGTCAGGCCGAGGCGCAGCAGGGCGCCGTGCACGGACTGGTTGGCGGGGGCGGCGGGGGTGCCGCCGAGGCCGGTGCCGGCGAGGTGGTGCACCCAGTACGTCCACGAGTCGCCGGGCAGTGCCGCCCAGGCGAGGGCGGTCGCGCCGGCGCAGGTGACGGCGGCGGTCCGGGCGGCGGTGCGGCGGCCGGAGCGCCACTGCAGCAGCGCGAACAGCAGGAGGGCGGGCTGGAGGGCGGCGGCGAGGCCGAGCAGGAAGCCGGCGGGGCGTCCGCCGGGCACCCGGAACACGGCCAGCAGCACCAGCAGCACGGGCAGGACCGCCGGGAGCAGCAGGAGCAGCAGGACCGGCGACACGGGCAGGACGGCGCTCTGACCGGGCGCGGCGGCCTCCCGGACGGGCAGCGAGACCAGCATCAGCCCGACCAGGGCGGGCGCGGCGAGCAGCGCGGTCCGCGGCGGCACGGGGCCGGGCAGGCCGCGCGCGGCGACCAGCCCGACGGCGGCGACGCACAGCAGCGTCACGCAGGTCCAGGCAGGCAGCAGCGAGGACGGCGCACCCAGCCCGAGGAAGGGCTTCGGAAAGGACTTCAGGAGGAGCCCGGCGAACGGCGTGCCGGAGAACTGCCCGGAAAACTGCCCGGCGTCGTACAGCGAGCCAGACAGGACACCGGGAAGGTGCAGGCCGGCGAGCCGCTCCCCGGGCGGCACGCGCAGCACGGCCGCAGCCTGCCGGGCGGCGAGGACCGCGACGAACGCCCACAGGAGCAGCCGCGCCACCGCGAGCCCGCCGCCCCCGCCGACACCCCGGCCGCGCCCGGGCCGCGCGGCCCGGCCCCCGCCGCGTCTGCCGCCCCCGCCTATGACCCCGGCATGTTCGTCCGCCCCGCTGTGCTCCGCCGTGTCGGCCACGCCTCGCAGGCCCTCCCACCTGATGAACGCAACCCCGGCTTGGCCTGGCTGCTGCGTTGATTTACCCGGAACGACGATATCCCCCGCCTCATCCCTAGGATGGCGGCCATGAGCATCGTGAAGATCAACAAGGGTGTCAAGGCACTCACATAGAGCCCCACCTGTGGGTGATTCACGCCGGCGACTCAAGCATAGGAGCCCCGCCCGGCGGGGTCGGTCTCCGTCGCCGGACGGGGCTCGCGGCTGGCTCAGCGGTTCAGGTCCCGGTGTTCGTCCAGCGCGCGCAGTCCGGGCGCGAGACGGGGCAAGGAGCCTGTACACCGGATCTCTCGGGGGAGGGCCCAGGAGTGCCAGCAGGACAGGCACCACAGCATCGGGTGATGCTCCGCGTCCGGCACCGCTTCGCCGCCACAGCGGGGGCACTCCTGCACCGCGTCTCCTAGGCCGAGAGGTCGAACTCGCCCAGCTTGGCACCGCTCAGGAAGTCGGTCCATTCCATGGCGGTGAACTCCACCGCCCGGCCGGTCACGGAGCTGCGGACGACCACCTTGCCGGGCACGTTGGTGGCCACCTCGACGCAGCGCGGGTTGTTGTTCTCGTAGGTGCACGCTGAGGACGTGCGGAATTCGAAGTCGGGAATCGTGGTCATGGTGCCTTCCCTTCGCCGTGCTGCGGGGGAGCGGCCCCCGCGCCGTCGTGCATGTTCGCCCCACCCGTCACGGGCGGGGAGTCTCGAAGTCCCACATGGCCCGTAGGCAGCGCAGACACTCACAGGGCGGGAACACGTCCCCGAAGCCCTCCCAGTAGCCCTCACGGCGGAAGCGCGCCACGTCGATCGGGTCGCGCACCAGCGGGCGTACGGGGTCACCAGACCGGAAGACCAGCACGGGGCCGGCTGAGCCCCCGCTGAGCACGCTGACCGTCAGCCGGGACCGCCCCCTCACCGGACCCGCTCCACCACGGCGACTTCCGAGAACTCCCGCAGGAACGTCATGTGCCCCGTCCGCCCCGTGTGCTCGATGCACATGTCGGTGCACACGTCCGCGTTGCCCGTCGGAGCGGCCGCCCACTGGCAGTCCGGATTCAGGCACCGTGCCGTGGCGGTCGTCTCCGCCGACGGATGGCGGTGCATCACGTAGCGGACGAAGCGGAGGACGGCTCGAACGGTCATGCCGCGCCCCTGTCGCGGGAGTGGTTGCGCAGCTCGGTACGCAGCGACTCGACGGCGCCCAGGTTTCCGACCGCTTCGGCCCCCTTCAGGTCGGCGTCGAGCGCGCAGCACACCCCGCATTCATGGGCGGGAGGCTCCGAACCCTCCGGCCGGGTCGCTTCCTGTCGTGCTGCCGTCGCCATGCTGCACCTCCGTGTCACCCTCGGTGCGGGCATCGTTTCGCCGCCAGGAAGCCCGGCCTAGTGTGATCCGTAGTGGCAACCGTCCCCTGGGCCCCGGAATCTCTCTGTCTAGTGGCATCCCTAGTAGCAAGATGGCCGCATGGACATCGGGGAGCTGATTCGGGATCTCCGCACGGCTCGTGGCTGGAGCCAGGGGCGGTTAGCTTCGGAGATCAACAAGGTTCACGGCACGACACTGACCCGGGAGTACGTGAGCAACTGGGAGCGTTCCAAGGTCAGGCCAGGCCCGTTCCACCTGGCCGCACTGTCCGCCGTACTCGACGTTCCCCTAGCTGTCCTTGAAGGTGAAGTGGACCGACGTGAGTTCCTTACCGACGTGGCCGGGGCCGCCATAGCCCCTGTCGTCGCCTCCGATCTGATCAGCGCAGGATTCGCCGCCCGGTTGCGTGGAGGGCCGTCAACAGACGAGTGGGAGGCCAAGCTCACGACGTACGGCACCCAGTACATGTCCATGGGCGCGGCGGACATCCAACGACGTGTCTCCGGCGAACTCGTCACCGTGCAACAGCAACTCGATGACCCCCGGCTGTGGTCCGTCGCCTCCCGCCTGATGACCCTCTACGCCAAGACGTTCCCGGGGTCGGACGGCTCCAAGGCGGTGCACTGGTACCGGATGGCAGCGACGGCTGCTGACGAGTCCGGCAACGACGAAGCGCGCGTGTGGGTCCGGGGCCGTGCGGCTATCGCCCTGGGCTACGAAGGCGCGTCCCTCGGGGTCGCTGACGTGCTTGCCGACCAAGCCATGGCGATATCGGATCGCCCCTCCCTCGGCCTCCTCAACGCTGTGATGGGCAAGGCGCACGCGGCAGCGATCCGAGGGGATCGGACAACAGCACTCCACCTGGCGGACCGTGGCCGGCGCATCTTCGACAAGGCGGGGTCGCACGAGCAGACCAGTGACTACGCCGTGCCCTGGTGGCGAATGAACGTCTTCCTGTCCCTCCTCCTGGCCCGTCTGGGAGATGAACGGGGAGCCGTGGAAGCACAGGAAGCAGCACGCCGGGAACTCCCCGCAGAGCTGCCCCGGTTCGCGACACACCTAGAGATGCACCGGGGGCTCATGCTCGCCCGGTCCGGAGACCTCCTGGGCGGAGCCGCCTACGCCCGGACAGCGCTGGACGCCTTGCCGCCGGAGAAGCACTCCCTGACGCTGCGGTTGCTCATGGCGGAGATCGAACGGACCTGACGGCCGGCGACCGCGAAACCCGTACGCGGGCAGGGGTGCCACCACGCTCCGGTCCCCGAGCTGGTGTTTTGGGGGGCCTCCCCACCTCCTCACGGGGTCGTTCTCGGGTGCTGGTGGAGAGGTTTCCACTGGTCAACGCCACGCAAGGCCCGAAAAAGGGCGTTGCACCCAGGGCGCGCATTCCGAGCTTGGGCCGGGATCGCCAGCGGGCATGCACGCCGAACTTTCGGACCGTCCTCCCCTCGCCTCAGCAGGACGCAGGAAAGACCGTCCACCACCAGGGCAGACGGTCTATCGGGTTGGCGCGGGTTACTCGTTATCACCCAAGGCCCGGTACAGCGTGGCGCGGGAGACCCCGAGGGCCTTGGCGATGGCCGTAACGCTCTCCCCTTTTTCGCGACGGGCCTTTGCCGCAGCGAGCTTGTCCGCGTCCATCACGGCGGGGCGTCCACCCGTACGACCCTGAGCGCGGGCAGCGTCCAATCCGGCCCGGGTGCGGTCCTTGATCAGGCTGCGCTCGAACTCCGCCATGGCGCCCACGACCTGAAGCATGAGCCGCCCGTCCGGCGTGTTCGGGTCAATGCTCGCCAGCGCTCCCGTCAGCACCTTGAAGCCGACGCCACGGGCAGCGAGCGAGTCCACGAGGGTCACGAGATCGATCAGCGATCGGGCGAACCGGTCCAGCTTCCAGACGCACAGGGTGTCGCCGGGGCGCAGGTAGTCCAGAGCGGCCGTCAGCTCCGCGCGGTCGGTGTTCTTGCCGCTTGCCTTGTCCGTGAAGATCCGGGCGCAGCCGGCCACCGTCAGCGCGTCGTGCTGCAACTGCGCTTCCTGGTCGTCGGTGGAGACTCGGGCGTATCCGATCAGGTGTCCTGCGGTCGTCGCCATGCACCAATCGTCGCAGAACTCGTCTCAAAACATCAAGGGATTTCAGGGAATTCTGAGACGGGTTTTGGAACGCCTTCGGGAGGAGCTGGAACACCCCTCCCGCCTGTCTCACAAACCATCGTTTCTGAGACAGTCGCAGCCGGTGACACACAGCCACATCCGCCAGACCCGTACACCCGGCCAGGGTCAGCCACCTAACGGTCCGCCGCTTGCCGCGCCCGGGATGCCCCCGTGGGGTCGCAGGACTCCACGGGAAGACCCCAATGAGCCACCGGAAAGTTCCTTCTCCCTGTCGCTCCGACGGCGCGGGCGGTGGGGGCTACCGCCTTGGATCCGCCTCGGGAACCACGACGCCCCGCCACCCCTCGCAGCCGGCCAGCTTCCGGCGCGTACCGAAGCGCTTGTCCATGGCCGCGAACAGAGCGCGCTTCCCGGTCGTCGTACCCAGGTTCCGGGCGAGCACCGGCTCAGCCGCGCAGAACGCCTCCCACACGGCCGACGTGCGGACGTGGACGTTGTGCGGTGCGGTCCCCAGCATCCGGACCCACGTGGCCGGATCGTTCAGCGGGGCACGGAACGCGTCGAACTGAGAGGCCAGCGAGAGGAGCTGCGTGGCGCGACCGTCGGAAGCGGAATCCACTTCGGACGCCACGGTGCCGATGTCCCGGACGACGGCAGGGTCAAGGTCGCCGGGGGCGGGAATGGCGTCCAGCTCCTCGCGGAGTCTGCCTATGGCTTCGTAGTGACGGTCCGCTTCCTCTTCGCTCTGCGCGTCCTCCATGCCGTACTGCGCCGTCTTGATGGACTGCCGCAATGCGTACCGACGTTCCTCGTTGGACTTCTCCGCCTCCGCGTCCACCCCCTTATGCAGCATGCGCAGCCACTCGCCCATGCCCCGGCGGACCAGCGGCCAGTCCCTCCACTCACCAGCGGGGGTGGTCCACTGAGCACCGCTCCACAGGAACGGCACGGGGCGATCCGCCCTGTCTGCGTGCTGCGCTGCGGCTTCAAGGGCGCTGCGCGCCTTCGTGTCGTCTATGTACTTTCCCAAGACTCCCAAACCCCCTGATCTGCAACCACAAAGACCTTCTCTCCCCGCTGTCCGCAGATCGCGAAGCGATCGAGGACCCTCACAGGTGACCAAAGGTGACCCGAACACCATCCAGAGAGTGAGTTGGTGAAGCATCAAAACACCAGGTCACTCGCTGTTTAGGTGAAGAGAGAGAGGTGAAAACAAAAACTACATACAGAAGAAGTTGGAACGGTGCCCAACATCGTCATTCGTCACACCGTCACCCCTCACGACCGTAAGCGGACCGGCTGACAGTCGCCGGACCGGTACACGCTCACAGGAACGCCGAACGGCCCGCCACCGGGTTTCCCCAGCAACGAGCCGTGAACGGCGCTCAGACAGGCTCAGGCTCCCGCAGGTTCCGGAGACTCGGCCCACCGCAGGATCACGCGGTCAAGCGTCTTCGCGTTCCGGCCCCTGCCGACAGATTTGGCGATCCTCACGGAGTCGATGAACAGCGCCAGGAACTCCCGCTTCGTCTTGAGGTCCCACGCTGCCCACGTGGAGCCCTCTCCGATCGGATCTCCGTCCACGCCGGTCCACTCGTTGGGAATCTCGATCGTCTGGCCTTCCGTCGCGTCCAACTGGGCGAGCCGTTCGGCCGTGCGCTCCTCGTGGGCCGACAGGCGCGCCATCGACTCGTGGAACATCTGCGTGCCGGTCTTGTCGTCGTAGACGCCCGCCAACCGGTCCATGTGCAGGATGCGGCGGGACTCCCGTACGTGCTCCAGTTCGGCGCGCACGGCCGCTCGTTCAGCGTCCCGCTGGGACGTGTCCCGCTGCCTGGCGAATCGACGGGATGCCTCAGCGAGCCATTCGAGGTCTTCCGGGTCGTCCGGGTCCATGGCAGTGAGGCGCGCCCACACTCGGCGTGCTGTCTGGTCGTCCGCCGCCTCCTGCCCGATGACGAGACCGCCATGGCCGGCTACGACTCCCCCGGCACGGTTGCACTTGTAGTAGAGCTTTCCCACCCGACGGTCGGCGACCATGACGGAGCCGCACACGTCGCAGAACAGCAGCCCGTGACCGGCAAGCAGCGTGGGCACGCGTCGTCCGGCGCGCACGACGGTCTGCGTACGGCCGTTGAGCACGTCCTGAAGCTGCCACCACTCCTCGACGGGAATCAGTGGGTCATGTGTCTGGACGGGCTGCCCCTCTTCGTCACGGAGGATGACTCGCTTGCCGGTCTTCCCCGGGACCGGGTTGCCGTCAGCATCCTTGGTTGGCAGTACGCGCCCCTGCCATTCGATGGCGTACCCAGCAAGGCGCGGGTCCCGCAGGATGCGGAGCACGGTGGAGGACACCCACGCGGGCCGGTCCACAGCTTCCGAGATCGCCCGAGCGCGCCGCGCGGCAAGCCTCTTTATCCCCGCCTCTCCCAGAGACTCGGCCTTGGTGGGTACGCCCTCTTCGTTGAGCCGCTTGGCGATCTGCGAGGCGGACAGTCCGTCGGCCGCCCATCTGGCCATGTCGCGCACATGCGGGGCCTCCACGGGGTCCGGGACCAGCCGGATGACCGACAGCTTGCCGCTGGTGCCGCGCTCCGTCGTGAAGCCGTAGGGAGAGAAACCGGACACGTGGCTACCAGCCCGCCGGAGTGTGTCCTTCGTGGCGGAGACGTAGGCCGACTTCATGTCGGATTCCTGCTGCGCCAGACCCGCGATGATGGCGAGGATGCCGACCCCGACCGGGGTGGACGTGTCGAGGTACGGCTCTTCGACGCTCACCAGCCGGACGCCGTGCGATTCCAGCTCCTCGATGATCCGCATGGCCTCGAGAGCGCCACGGCGAGTGAGGCGGGACAGCGAGAAGACGACCACCGCGTCCACGTGCCCGCCGCGTACGGCAGCCATCATCTCCTCGAACCCCGGGCGGTGGACGCTGGGGTCCCATCCGGACTTGCCTACGTCCTCGAAGTGGCCTGCGTCGTTCCACCCTTTCGAGCTAATGAGTGACGCGCACCGGTCGCGCTGCGCCACGGGTGACGCCTGCGAATCGTCCTCACGACGCTTTGACTGACGGATGTAGGAGACTGCTCGCACGTGGTCAAGGCTAGGTGCAGTGCCCGGCCTGTGTTTCCTGAGAGGTGTCATGTGCCTAGCATTGTAAAAATCAACGTTCTGACCGTTCCCGCCGAGCAGCGGGAGGTGCTGGAGCAGCGGTTCGCCTCACGGGCGGGGGCTGTGGAGGGTTCGGACGGGTTCGAGTGGTTCGAGCTGCTGCGTCCGGTGGAGGGCACGGACCAGTACCTGGTCTACACGCGGTGGCGGTCCGAGGAGGACTTCCAGGCGTGGATGGAGGGCCCCATGAAGGCGGCGCACCAAGGCGGGGCCGGCGGCGGCGCGGCGGGAGCGGGAGAGCGCCCGAAGCCGGCGGCCTCGGCGTCGACGGTGTGGTCGTTCGAGGTCGTGCAGCAGGCGGGACCGAAGACCGGAGCCTGACCGGGAAGGGCACGGGCCCGAGCAGGCACGGAAGCACGGAAGCCCGGAAGCACGAAGACGCAGAGGCAGGAGGCGAGGAGGCGAGGAGGCGAGGAGGCGAGGAGGCGAGGAGGCCGTCAGCTCCAGAAGACGTCCTCCTCGTCGATGTCCTGGGTGCACTCGTCGATGTCGCTGATCTTCCCGCCGACGATCGTGAAGAAGAGGCCCTGCTGGACTTCGAGTCCGCGGTCGCCGCGGTCGCCGCGGAACGTGTGCACGGAGATGCCGTGCCCGCGGCCGTCCACGAGCACCGAGTGCAGGTCGACCGCCATGGTGCCGTTGGTCTCCTCGGCGAGGCGGCGGTAGAGGTTGAGGACGGCTTCCCGGCCCTTGTGGTGGCCTGACAGCGGGTTGCTGCCGGGCACGTGGTGGATGACGTCGGCCGTCATCAGCGAGCCCAGGGTGTCCATGTCGCCCTTGCCGAAGGCCTCGTAACCGCGGCGGATAAGGGCAGCGTCAGGGTGTTGGGACATGGTGGTCACGCCCTCCATCGGTGCGATTTAACCCTTTTCTCATCATCAGCCCGTTCCTGTGGATATTCCACGCGGCGGACGACGGCGAGATCCCACAATGACGCCATGAACATCAACTCCGGCACCAACACGGCTACGGCAACCAACACGGCTACCGACAGCACCTGGACGGTCGCCCCCGAGCACGTCGACACACCCGACGCCACCGCACTGCGGCGCGCGTACTACGCGGAAGTCGCCGGACGCTACTGGAAGCGGCCCGCGACGGAGGCCGAGGTCGACGAGGGGCTGCGGGACGACCCGGCCGACGGGCTGGTCCCGCCGACGGGCCGGTTCGTCGTCGGCCGGCTGGACGGCGCGCCCCTGTCCTGCGGCGGCATACGGATGCTCGACCCCGTCACCGCCGAACTGACCCGGGTGTACGTGGACCCGCGCGCCCGCGGCACCGGCGGCGGCGCGGCGCTGCTCGCCGCACTGGAGGACGAAGCCCGGGCGCTGGGTGCCGAGCGGGTCCGCCTGGACACGCGGTCGGACCTGGTGGAGGCCCGGACCCTGTACGCGCGGAACGGGTACGCGGAGATACCGGCCTACAACTCGGGCCCGTACGCAGAGCACTGGTTCGAGAAGCGCCTGGCCTGAGAGGCGAGGCGGGTGAGCCGGGTGAGCCGGTGAGCCGGGTGACGCCGGATCGTCGGCCGGTCAGGGAGCGGCGTGGTCGCGGCGCGGGGGCGCGTCGTACGGCTCCTCGGCGTCCGATCCGCAGAGCTCGGCGTTGATCTCCTTGACCAGTTCGGCCAGGTCGGTCGGGCGGTCCGGGCCCCACCAGTCGCCGAGCAGCGCGGCGAGGGACTCCTCGCGGGCCTGCGCCAGCTTCGCCGCGGTCTCCCTTCCGCGGTCGGTCAGGATCAGCGGCAGCCCGTCCCGTACGGCGAGGCCGCGCACTTCGAGCTGGCGGGCGGCCTCGGTGATCACCTTCACGGGGACGGTGGTGCGTTCCGCGAGCACGGCGGGCTCGGCCGAGCCGTACCGGTTGATCCGCAGCAGCAGCCAGCTGGAGGCGGGCAGCAGGTCCAGCCCGGCCCGCTCGGTGATCTTCTCGTAGACGTGGCGGCGGCCCTCGCGGGTGCCGAGGACCGACAGGGCTCGGGCCACTTCCTCGTGGGAGGAGCGCTGGACGGGGTTGGAGGCGAGCGTCTCGGTCACGTCGGGGGCGGTCACGGAGCCGCGGAGCTTGTCCTCCTTGAGGAACCAGGCGACGGCGAAGGCGAGGAGGACGACGGGAACGGCATAGAGAAAGACGTCCGTGATCGATTCGGAGTAGGCGTCGAGCACGGTGGGCTGTACGTCGGCCGGCAGCGTCGCGATGGCCCGGGGGTCGGCCTCCACCTGGGCGACCGTGCCGGGCGGGAGGGAGGACCCGGCGAGGGCGGTGGCGAGTTTGTCGTCGAGCTGGTGGGTGAAGACCGTGCCGAAGATCGCGACGCCGAAGGAGGCTCCGATGGAGCGGAAGAACGTCGCGCCGGAGGTGGCGACGCCGAGGTCCGCGTAGCTGACGGCGTTCTGCACGGCCAGGACGAGGACCTGCATCACCAGGCCGAGCCCGAGGCCGAACACGAAGAAGTACGCGCTCATCTCCCAGCTGCCGCTGGTGCGCTGCAGCTGGTGCAGCAGCAGAAGTCCGATCGCGGTGACCCCGGTGCCGAGGATCGGGAAGACCTTCCAGCGGCCGGTGCGGCTGACGATCTGGCCGGACCCGGTCGACGCGATGAGCATGCCGAGGACCATCGGCAGCATGTGGACACCGGACAGGGTCGGCGAGACGCCCTGTACGACCTGCAGGAACGTCGGGAGGTAGACCATCGCGCCGAACATCGCGAACCCGACGACGAAGCTGATCACCGAGCAGAGGGTGAAGGTGCGGATGCGGAAGAGACCGAGCGGGAGGACGGGTTCGGCGGCCCTGCTCTCCACGACGACGAAGGCGACGAGCAGGACGGCGGCGAGGACGGCCAGGCCGATGATCCGGGCCGAGCCCCAGCCCCAGGTGCCGCCGAGGGAGGCGATGAGGATGAGGCAGGTGGCGACGGATGCGATGAGGAAGGTGCCGAGGTAGTCGATGGTGTGCTTCGAGCGGCGCGCCGGGATGTGCAGGGCCGCCGCGATGACGGCGAGCGCGACGAGACCGATGGGGAGGTTGATGTAGAAGACCCAGCGCCAGGACAGCTGGTCGACGAACAGGCCGCCGAGCAGCGGACCGAGGATGCTGGTCGCACCGAAGACGGCTCCGAAGAGACCTTGGTAGCGGCCGCGTTCACGGGGCGGGACGATGTCGCCGACGAGGGCCATGGACAGCACGATCAGACCGCCGCCGCCCAGGCCCTGGAGGGCGCGGAACCCGATCAGCTGGGACATGTCCTGGGCGAGCCCGCACAGTGCCGATCCGACCAGGAAGAGGACGATGGCGGCCTGGAACAGCCTCTTGCGCCCGTACTGGTCGCCGAGCTTGCCCCACAGGGGTGTCGCGGCGGTGGAGGCGAGCAGGTAGGCGGTGACGACCCAGGACAGGTGCTCCATCCCGCCCAGCTCGCTGACGATGGTCGGCAGGGCGGTGGAGACGATCGTCTGGTCGAGGGCGGCGAGCAGCAGGCCCAGCATCAGTGCGCCGATGGAGACGAGTACCTCACGGGAGGCGTGTTCTGCCGCCGGGCCGGCTCGTCCGGGACCGGAAACGGGATCCACGGTGCCCTTGGCGCCTTCGCGAGCCATCCTCTCCTCCTCAGGCCGGATCAACATTTCCATCCTGAGCGGTGTGTCCGGTTATGGCCTCTCGGGCGGGTTGGGCGGCCCTGGAAGGGTCTGCATAATCGCAGGCAATGGCCAGGGAGGGAGTCCAGTGAGCGCTGAGCGCTGTCCAGATTGCGACGCGGTGGGCGTCGGCTGCGAGTGCGCGCCGGGGGGACCGGGAGGTGGTTTCGAGCCACTGCGCATCCGCCCGTACGTATCGCTGCCCCATCCCGGCGAGCCGGACCCGCAGGCCACGCAGGTGATACCGCCGGTGGCGCCGGTGCCACCGATACCGCCGGCCCAGCCGATACCGCACGTCCAGCCGGCCCAGCCGGCCCAGCCGGTCCAGCCGGTCCAGCCGTCCCAGCCGGTGTACGGCTCGGTGTACGGCGCGGTGGCCGATCCGGCGCACGGCTACGCCCACCCGGACACACCGGCGCACGAGGACTCCACCCCGGCGTACGGAACACCCGCGGTCTGGCCGGACACGCCGCCGCAGGCGACCTGGCCTGCGCGAACGGCCCCGCTGCCGCCGCCCCCGCAGGACCTGGGCGAACTCGGCACACTCACAGGAAGGGGAAGGGGAGGGGGTGGGGGTGGGGCCCCCGGGAAGCGGTCCTCCTCGGGTTCCCGCCGTCGGCGCCTTCCGACGGTCCTCGCCGGTGCCGGCACCGTGGTCGCGGTCGGCACTGCCACCCTGGCGCTGGCGATGCTGCCGCGTTCCGCGGAGAGCGACACGGTCCTGCTGGACGCCAAGCCGACGGGTCCGGCGGCCAGCGTGGTGCCGACCGATCCCGCGGAGACGCCCGCCTCGGCGAAGCCGTCCCCCAAGGCCTCGGCCTCCAAGTCGGCCGCCCCCTCCAAGTCGGCGTCGCCCACCGCTTCCCGCTCCTCGGCGTCCGCGTCGCCGAGCGCGTCGTCGGCCCGGCGCGCGGCGAGCAGCCCCCCGGCGGCTCCCAAGGCGCCGACGCTGAAGCACGGCGACTCCGGCTCCGAGGTGGAGAAGCTGCAGCGGCTCCTGGCGGCCCAGGGCCTGTACCGGGGCAAGTACAACGGCAAATACGACGACCGCACGGAGAACGCCGTCGCCTGGTTCCAGTGGGAGAACGACATCGAGGGCGACCCGGAGGGCGTCTACGGCCCGCAGACGCGCAAGGTGCTGGAGGGCGTCGGCTGACGTTCCGACCCGCAGTGGCGCACACCGCCCCTTGTTTTGTATCGTGTAGGAACAAAGTGGTTCCGTCCGCATTCCCTGACCGGTGGACGGAACCACTTGTTCTCTTCTCCCGCCCCGTCTGGAGCCCCTGCCGATGCCGGCCAGCACCACCGCCTCCCCCGTCGTCCTCACCGCCAAGGCCCTGCTCCTCGACATGGACGGCACCCTGGTCAACTCGGACGCGGTGGTCGAGCGCTGCTGGCGCGAGTGGGCGGTCTCCCACGGCCTGGACCCGGAGGCGGCCCTCAAGGTGGTGCACGGCCGCCAGGGCTACGCCACGATGGCGATCCTCCTGCCGGACCGCCCGATGGAGGTCAACCACGCCGAGAACGCCGTCATGCTCGCCCGGGAGACCGCCGACACCGAGGGCGTGGTCCCGGTCGGCGGGGCCGCGGAGTTCATGAAGGCGATCGCCGGGCTGCCGCACGCCCTGGTCACCTCCGCCGACACGGCCCTGGCCACGACCCGCATGACCGCAGCCGGCCTGCCGCTGCCCGGGATACGGATCACCGCCGAGAGCGTCGCCGCCAGCAAGCCGGACCCCGAGGGCTTCCTCAAGGGCGCCGCCGAACTGGGCGTCGCCCCCGCCGACTGCATCGTCTTCGAGGACTCGGGCGCCGGCATAGCCGCGGGCCGCGCCGCCGGAATGCGCGTGCTCGGCATCGGTCCCCGCGCCGCCGAGCACGCCCCGACGGCCCACGTCCCCGACCTGACCGCCGTACGCGTCTCCACCACCCCGGACGGCTCCATCCGCCTCACCCTGGCAACCCCGGCACCCACCGCCTGACCACCACACCCGAGACGCCGCTTCCGACGGCACCGGCGATCGTGACGCAGCGGCAGCCGCCGCCCGCGTTCGGAACCGCGCCGACCGACGGTCCACGAGCCCCGCACGCGACCGGCTGCCCGGGCGGCCGGCCCCGACGGTGAGCGGTCAGTCCTCACGGAAGCGAAGATCGCCGACATGGGCGGCGTGGCTGTGCGCGTCCGCGGCGTCGAGTGCGGCGCGAACCGCGTCCCAGGGTTCGCCGTCACCGAAGTCGGTACACAGGACCAGCAAGGCCAGATCATCGGGCAGGGGCAGGGGGAATCGGGATGATCGTGTCACCCGGCTACGACACCGCCCGCCGACAACCGCACGGCACCCGACCAAGCCCAAGCCCAAGCCCAGGCCCACACCCAAGGCCCAGGCCCAGGCGCACCGCACCGTCGGGGAGCCGCTCGGCCGGCTTCTCCGCGTCAGCCCGCGATGGCCTCGTACAGGGAGAACGCGGCGAGGGCGGCCATCACGGTGGCCGCGATCTTGGTGATCAGGCGCAGCGGCACGTACTTCATCAGCGTGCGGCCGCCCAGGATGCCGATGCCGGCCACCGCCCACAGGGCGAGCACGGCGCCGATGCCGACCGAGACGGGGTTGTCGTACCGGGCGGCGAGGTTGGCGGTCATGATCTGCGTGAGGTCGCCGAACTCCGCGACGAGGATCAGCATGAAGCCGGCTCCGGAGACCTTCCAGAAGGACTGGTCGGCGGGTGCCTTGACCTCCTCGTCGCCGTCGCTCTTCTTCAGCAGCAGCATGGCCGCGCCCGCGAGGAAGAGGACGCCGACGACGGCCTGTACGAGCCGGTGCGGGAGCAGGGTGAGGACGCTGCCTGCGGCGATGGCGAGCGCGACGTGCACGGCAAAGGCGGCCGCGACTCCGGCGAAGACGTAACTGGCGCGGTAGCGGGTGCCGAGCATCAGGCCGGCGAGGGCCGTCTTGTCGGGGAGTTCGGCGAGGAAGACGACGCCGAAGGCGATGGCCGTGACGGTGATGCTGAAGTTCGCGCTGAACACGGGGATGGGACCTCGATCGGTGGGCGGGGCGCCACCGGTTTCCGAGAGACCTGGGGTGTATCAGGGGTCGCTTCGGCTCGGCGGCGCCCTGACGGCGTTCACGCGCACACGCCCCGATGCGGACGGATGCAAGTGAACCTGGACAGGACACTGCGGCCGAAGGTCTCGCTGGCCGACCGCGCATACGCGGCCTGCCTCCGGGCGCCGGCTGGGTGACCCAGCAGTGTGTCGACGGTCCGGCGAAGAGCTACTCCCCTTCTGCTACGACCAGCATACGGGAGCCCGTGACCGCCCGGACCAGAACGTTGGCCACTTTCGGCCCCTTGCGCCGCATCCGCGCACCGCGCCCCGCCCCCCTCACGACACCCGCCCCTCCCCTCGGCCTCCGCCACGCCCGTACCAGGTCATATCCACCCACACGCACCCGCACCCACACGCCGGGGCGGGCGACAGCCGCCGGAATCTCAACTTCCGCCCACTTCCAAGAAGTTGAGACTCCCAGACGTGACGTGCCCATGTCGCATGGCTGTAACCTTGCGCCCGCCATCACGCAATCCGGCACCGCCACCCTGGCCGCACCCCCTCCGGGGGCCACCCGGCCGCACACCCCCCACACCCAGGGAGCACTCCCATGGCCCTTTCGGCCCGCATACCCTCCGTCTACGCGCGTCGCCTCGGCGTGCTCGCGTCAACCGTTGCACTCGCCGCCCTCACCTCCCTCGTGAACGCCCCGACCGCGCAGGCCGCCCCGCCCACCCCCATCAGCGCCTCCGCCGCCCGCGCCTACCTGGCCACCGTCACGCCGCGCACCGAGGGCTCCACCAGCGGCTACAGCCGCAGCCTGTTCCCGCACTGGAGCACCGTCTCCGGCAGCTGCAACACCCGCGAGACCGTCCTCAAGCGGGACGGCCGCAACGTCGTCACCGACTCCAACTGCGCCTCGGTCAGCGGCAGCTGGTTCTCCGAGTACGACGGCGCCACCTGGACCGCCGCGGCCGACCTCGACATCGACCACGTCGTCCCGCTCGCCGAGGCCTGGCGTTCCGGGGCTAACTCCTGGAGCACCTCCAAGCGCCAGCAGTTCGCCAACGACCTCACCCGCCCGCAGCTCATCGCGGTCACCGACCACGTCAACCAGGCCAAGGGCGACCAGGACCCGGCCGAGTGGATGCCGTCCCGCACCTCCTACCGCTGCACCTACTCCCGCATGTGGGTCCACGTGAAGCAGTACTGGGGCCTGAGCATGGACTCCGCCGAGAAGACGGCCCTGGTGAACGCCCTGAACGGCTGCTGACGGGCACGGTCCGCCCGCCGGCCCCGCCGGCCCCGCCGGATTTCCCCCACGAGGGGGAGGCCATGCTCCTCCTCTCCGTCGTACCGTGATCGAAAGGGCTACGGAGGAGGGGGAGTTCCATGGCCACGCTGCGCCTGGGGCCGCTGCTGCGCCACGTCGACTGGAGCACGGGCGGTTCGGCCACGATATGGGTCGAGACCGACCGCCCGTGCACAGCCGAGGTGCGCTGCGCCGACGGGGCCGCCGGCCGTGTGCGCACCTTCCAGATCGCCGGGCACCACTACGCGTTGGTGCCGGTGACCGGCCTGACCCCGGGGACCACGACCGCGTACGAGGTGCTGCTCGACGGGGCGCGCGTCTGGCCGCTGCCCGACAGCGCCTTCCCGCCGAGCACGATCAGCACCCCCGACGCCGCCGCTTCCGGCCGGCCGGGCCCCGGCCTGCGGATCACGTTCGGCTCCTGTCGGCAGGCCGCTCCGCCCGCCGACCGGCACGGGCCGCACGGGCCGGACGCGCTCGACACCCTCGCCGCGCAGCTGGCCGCCGCCCCGCAGGCGCCCCGCCCCGACCTCCTGCTGCTCCTGGGCGACCAGGTGTACGCGGACCAGCTGTCCCGGGAGACCCGGCAGTGGCTCGCCGCCCGGCGCGACCTGCGGGACGCCCCCGGTGCACAAGTCGCCGACTACGAGGAGTACACCCGCCTCTACTACGAGTCGTGGCTCGACCCGGAGATCCGCTGGCTCCTGTCGACCGTCCCCAGCCTGCAGATGTTCGACGACCACGACGTCGTGGACGACTGGAACACCAGCGCCGCGTGGCTGGCGGAGATGCGGGCGACGCCGTGGTGGCAGGAGCGGGTGATCAGCGGGCTGATGTCGTACTGGGTGTACCAGCACCTGGGCAATCTCTCGCCCGCCGAGCTCGCCGCCGACGCGGTGTTCCAGGCCGTGTGCAAGGATGCGGACGGCACGGATGCGCTGCGCGCCTTCGCCGCCGCGGCGGACGCCGACCCGGCTTCGGTGCGTTGGAGCTACCGTCGGGACTTCGGCCGGTCGCGGCTGCTGATGGTGGACACGCGGGCGGCGCGGGTGCTGGCCGAGGACGGGCGGGCCATGCTCGACCCGGCCGAGCAGGAGTGGCTCCGGGAGAACGCGCTGGCCGGCCACGGCGGGTACGACCACCTGCTGATCGGGTCCTCCCTGCCGTGGCTGATGCCCCCGCTGATCCATGACGCGGAAGTGTGGAACGCCGCGCTGTGCCGCGGTGACCGGGGGCCCCGCTGGGCGCGGATCGGCGAGGACCTGCGGCGGCGCAGCGACCTGGAGCACTGGGCGGCGTTCCCGGCCTCGTTCAAGGCGCTCAGCGATCTGATCGAGGAGGTGGGGACGGGACCGCGGGCGCCGGCGACGGTGGCCGTGCTGTCGGGGGACGTGCACCACGCGTATGTGGCCGAGCCCCGAATACCCAGCACGGCGCGGGTGTTCCAGCTGACGTGCTCGCCCGTGCACAACTCGATCCCGGCCGTGGTGCGGTGGGGGTTCCGGCTGGGCTGGTCGCGGATCGGCCGCTGGTTGGGGCGCGGCCTGTCGCGGCACGGGCGGACGGGCCGGCCTCCGCTGAGCTGGCGGCGTACGGACGGCCCCTGGTTCGGGAACCAGCTGATGACGCTGTCGCTGTCGGGCCGGTCGGCACGGCTGCGGCTGGACCAGGCGCGCCGGGTGGGCGGGAAGCGGCGGGGTCGTGCCGGCCGGGTGGGCGACGGCGCCCGGCTGGTGACGGTGCTGGACCGCCGGCTCACGCCGGAACCCTGAGCGGCGGAGTGAGCGGCCTGAGCGAGCGGCCTGAGCGGGCGGGCACGCCCCCGTGCGGGCGGATCCTGGCAGCGGCACCCCGGCAGCGCTACCGGTACGGAACCGGCATGCGGAACCGGACCGTCTGACGGCTCGGCACCGTGACTGCCGTCGGACATTCGCCGGCAGACCGCGTCCGGGGCCCGGGGTCGTGCCGAGGGCGGCGAAACGGAACAGTGCGGCCGGCGCGCCGGGCAGCCGGGGGCGCCCCCCGGAGGTCCGGGGCGGGAGTGCCCGGCGTACGCTGTGTGGCTGTCAAGCCGCCCCTGCCGCTTCCGCGCGACGTCGCGGCGCCTCATGCCGAGGCACGTCAACCGGACCGGGGGGTCTCGTCTTGTGGGAGAGTCTGGGGTCGCTGACCGCGAGCCCATGGATCTACGCCGTCGTGGCGTTGTCCGTCGTGCTCGATGTGTTCCTTCCGGTGCTGCCGAGCGGGGTGCTGGTGATCACTGCGGCGGCGGCCGCGGCTGCTGCCGGGGCGGCCGGACCGGTTCCGGTACCGGACCGGGTCCCCGACATCGCGGCACTGCTGCTGATCGCCACGACCGCCTCGGTGCTGGGTGACATGGCTGCGTTCCGGCTGGCCAGGCGCGGCGGGGACCGGCTGGAGCGGGCCATCGCCCGTTCCCGGCGCCTGACGCTGGCCCAGGAGCGCCTGGGCACGGCCCTGGCCCGGGGCGGCGGAGCCCTGGTGGTGATCGCCCGGTTCGCACCGGCCGGCCGTTCGGTGGTGTCGCTGGGTGCCGGGAAGACCCACCGCAAGGTGAGGGAGTTCCTGCCCTGGTCGGCTCTGGCGGGCATGGCCTGGGCCGGTTACAGCGTGGCCTTCGGCTATTTCGGCACCCAGTGGCTCGGGGCGGCCTGGCTCGGCACCGCGGTCTCCGTGATCGCCCTGTTCGCCGCGGGCTCCCTGGCCGCCTTCGTCATCCGCCGCCCCGCCCCGACCCCGGCACCAACGGCGTAACGGCCCCACCCCGACCCCAGGGCCCCCGCCCCGGCAACACAGCCACCCGACCCGCCCGGCCCGGGCGCCGACCGCATGGCAGCCCGACCGCCCCGGCCTCGGCACCGACCGCGCAGCAACCCGGCCTGCCTCGGCCTCGGTACCGCAGGCACAGCCCGCACAGCCCGCGCCGCCCCGCGCCGTGCCGCCCGCACCGGCAGCCCCGCACCGGCAGCCCCGCGCCGCAGGCCCCGCGCAGCGGCCCGCAGCCGCCCTGCCCCTGGCGCCCCGGCATGCGTGTGGGCCGCTCTCTCCCCCACCCGCCGCAGGCCACCCGCTGCCCGGCGTCGCCCGGCGCCCGCCCGGCCCTGCGCGTTCCCCCGGGTGGAGCAGCCACTCACCCGTTCACCCGGTCCCGATCGCCGTCGGCGGCTCGGGCTCCTAGCGTCCACAGCATGGTGCGCAACCGAATCCGCGTCACACCCGTGGCCCGGCCGCGCCGTTCAGAGGAGCCCGAGGAGTTCGATCCATGCCCGCCAAGCCGTCGAACCGCCCGCTGCTGAACCTCGCAGCCGCGACGCTAGCCGTCGCCGCCACCGCCGTCGCTCCGCTTCCCGCCGCCCATGCCGCCGACGGCTCCCCCCTCTCGGCCGCGGTCTCCCCCACCACCGCTGCCCCCGGCAACCGGGTCGCCCTCATCCTCCGGGGCTGCGGGAGCAACCTCGCCCGGGTCGGGTCGAGTGCGTTCGGCGAGGTCCGGCTGTCGGGGGGAGGCAGCTCCGGCTCCGGCAGCCTGACCGGGAGCGCCACCATCCTGCGCAACGCTTCCACCGGCGTGCACCCCGTCACCTTCGAGTGCGGGGACTTCGCCGGGTCGCGCGTCACCGTCTCCCTCCAGGTCGCCCCGGGCGCGGCCCGCGGCGGCGAGGGCGGCAGCATCGGCGCGGTGAGCCCGGCCCGGATCGCGATCGGCGGCACCCTCGCCGCGAGCGCACTCGGTGCCGGCATCTGGATCCTGCGCCGCCGGGCCCGTACGTACTGACCCCGCCCCCCTGCGCCTGCCGCCCTGCCCTCGCCCCCTGCCTCCGGCAGTGCCCCGCAGGGGCGCGGGGAACTGCGCGATCGGCCACAACCGGTCCGCAGCCGGTCGCCGGACCTTCGCCGCCCCATCGCCGCCCCATCGCGGCACCTCCCGCGGAGCGCTCAGGCGGGGGCGGCTGCGGCGGCCGGCACTGCGGCAGCGCCCCGCACGCGGAGCCCGTCCAGCAGGTCGCGGGTCGCTTCGGCGACGGCGTCCACGGCCGCGTCGAAGACCTCCTGGTTGTGCGCGGCCGGGGCGCGGAAGCCGGACACCTTGCGTACGTACTGCAGCGCGGCGGCGTGGATCTCCTCCTCGGTGGCCTTCTCGGGGATGGCGGGCGGGCGCAGGGTCTTAATGGAACGGCACATACCCCCACTATCGCGCTACCGGGGCAGCTCGGCCCCGGACAATTTCATGATCAGGCCGGCTTGCAGGCGTGCCCGCAGCTCGGGGTCCGCCACCTCGTCCAGCAGTCCGACGGCCTGCTGCAGGGCCGCGGCCGCCCGGCGGTCCTCCCGCAGGGCGGCGGTCTGGTCGGCCATGTGCCGCAGGGCGATGTCGGCGCGGCGGTGGAACAGTTGCCCGATGAGGGTGACGACGACGCCGACCGAGCTGATCACCATCCCGAGGTAGAGGTCTCCGGTGCTCTCCGCCTTCCAGACGCCGAGTGCCACGCCGACCAGCAGGATCGCGGCGCCCACCCCGGCGAACCGCTGGCTGGTGGCGAAGCTGCTGCGTGCCTGCGCCAGCCCGTACGCGTAGTACTCGACCAGCACGGCCGTGAACCCGGCGTCCTCCCGGCTGTCGGGCCTGTCCCGCCCGTGCCCGCGCGGGATGCCGCTGACGTCGGCGTACTTCGGGTCCCCGGCGTCCCCCCTCCCCGCGCCGGCGCCGGCGCCGGCGGCCTCACCCTCGCCCGCGGCCGCCCCCGACTCGGCGATCTGCGCGAGCAGCCGTGCCCGCTCGGCCTCGCGCCGCTGCTCGAACCCGGCCCCGGCCTTCCTCTCCCACACCGCCAGCACGCCGGCGACCCCCAGCAGAGCCGCCCCCACGACACCCCACTCGCCCATCCCCCGACGATCCCACGCCCCCGCCCGCCGCCGACACCCCTCCGCCGGGATGCGCTGATCCGACGTGCGGCGCACTCTATGAAGGACCGTGGGCGCTGCGGCCCGCGGCGCCCCCACCGGCGGAGGATGGCCCGTGAACCGATACCCGCCCATCGCCGACCACGGCATGGTCGGAGACCTCCAGACCGCGGCCCTGGTGGCCTCGGGAGGAACGATCGACTGGTGGTGCACACCGCGTTTCGACTCGCCGAGCATCTTCGCCTCGCTCCTCGACGCCGACCGCGGCGGCTTCTGCCGGCTGGCCGTGGACCTCCCGGACGGCGACGGCGTGACGGTCCGGCAGCTGTACCTGTCCGACACGGCCGTGCTCGTCAACCGCTTCCTGGCCGCGGGCGGCGTCGGCGAGGTCGCCGACTTCATGCCCCGGTGACCGGCCGGACGGCGACCGACCGGCACCGTCTGGTCCGGTTGGTCCGCGTGGTGCGGGGCAGCCTGCCGTTCACGTTCGACTGCCGTCCCCGCTTCGACTACGGGCGGGCCCGCACACGCTGGCGCTGACCGGCGACCGCGCGGCGGTCTTCCACGGTCCGGACACGGATCTCCACGTGCAGGCCACCGCGCCCCTCACCCTGCGTGCGGACGGCGACGACCTCACGGCCGGGTTCACGCTGCGGGCCGGCGAGATGGCGGCGGTGGTGCTGACGAGCACGGCGGCCGGCGGGCCCGCCCCCGCCCCGCCGCCGTCCCTGGACGGGGTCACCGGCGAGCTGGAGGACTGCCGGGCGTTCTGGCAGGCCTGGCTGCGGTCCTCCACGTACCGGGGTCGCTGGAACGACATGGTGAACCGCTCGGCGATCACCCTCAAGCTGCTCACGTACGCCCCGACCGGCGCGCCGATCGCCGCCGCCCGCGGGCGGGCCAGGAGCCGCTGCCGTCCACCGGCCCGTTCCACAACCGGACGTCCAACCTCGGCCTCGTCACCCAGAACGTGCAGTGGCTCCTGCTGATGGGCACCTCGTTCACGGTCGCGGCCTACCTCCAGGTCGTCCGCGGCTACGACGCCATCCAGACCGGCGTGATCTTCACCGCGGCCACGCTGGGCCTGCTCGTGTCGTCCCTGGCCGCGGAACGCCTCGCCAGGCGGCGCCCCCAGCGGACCCTGATCATGACCGGGTTCTGCGTCACCATCGCCGGCATCGCCGTCCTCATCGCGCTGGCCGGCGGCTCCCCGAACCCCTGGGCCCTCGCCCCCGGACTGCTGCTGATCGGGCTGGGCCTCGGCGTGATGCTGACCCCGTCGGTCAACGTCGTCCAGTCCAGCTTCCCCGAGGAGGAGCAGGGCGAGATCTCCGGCCTGTCCCGCAGCGTGTCGAACCTCGGCTCCTCCCTCGGCACCGCGATTGCCGGCACGATCCTCGTCTCCGGCCTCACCAGCAGCGCCTACGCCGCCGCCATGATCACCCTGGCCGTCATCGGCCTCGCCGGCCTGACCGCCGCCACCCTCCTCCCCGAACGCAACTGATCGCTTCCTCGTCCGAAGCCTCCCGTACGAGCCCGAGGCCCGTACGGGAACCAAGGGCGGTCCGGTCCGGTCCCGGTGACGGAGGGGGGTGGGGAGGCCGTTCCTCGCCGCTGCCCGTCCGTTCCGGCTGCGGTCAGGCCATCACCGCCCGGCCGGCTGTCGAGCGTGACCGGATGGGCATGTCCGCGTAGATCCAGACGACTATCCGAGCATCGGCATATCGGCGCGGCCTACAGCAATCTCGGCATATCCGACATTACGCTGCCGCTGTTGATCAGCGCGTCGAAAGGAATGCCGTGCCTCTCAAGCCCAAGGCTGACCGTCGGTCGGCCGCGAAGTGCGTTCTGCCACGCTCGAAGTCCCGAGCCGGCGGGCGCCTGGGACGGCTGCGGGCCGTCGTCGTGGCCGGCGCCCTGCTCGCCGGGTTGAGTCCGGTGGCGGCCGGCGCGCCGCAGGCCGCCGCCGTGACAGGGCACAAGGGCGATCCGACGCAGTACTGGAACAAGGTCCTGTTGCAGACGTTCCGCAATGCGCGGGGCTGGGACGCCTCGCCCGGCAAGCTCTCCAGGTCCGGGGCGATGGTCTTCGCGGCGATCTACAACGCCGAGAGCGCCTATCAGTACACGTACGGAACCCTGAAGTACCAGCCGTACCTCAGCCGGCCGCTGAAGTACGCCAGCAAATCGTCGAAGCCGCGTGCGGACGAAGAGGAGCGGCTGATCGACCGCACGGCGTACCGAATGATCTCCGAGCTGTACCCGAACGACCAGGCCTACATCGACGCCCGGTACGAGGCCCGCACCGGACGCTCCCCCCACGCCCCCGACCCCCTCGACCGCCTGGTGGTCGACCGCGTGGTGAGGCAGATCAACAAGGCCCGGGCGGACGACGGTTCGGACAACCCGGAGGTCTACGACGGCGACACCACCACCCCCGGAGCCTGGCGGCCGACAGGCGAAGAGGCGACGGAAGACGAAGGGGCCTGCAAGGAGCCGAGCGACGCGGTGACCCCGAACTGGGGCAAGGTGAAGCCGTTCGTGCTCCGCTCCGGCTCGCAGTTCCGGCCTCCCAGCCTGCGCGGCTTCACTTCCTACGGCGAGCTGGTGAACAGCCCGCAGTACGCGCGCCAGCTCGACGAGGTGCGACGGGTCGGTGCCGTCGACTCCACCGAGCGCACCTACGATCAGACCGTCGTCGCCTGGTTCTGGGACCATGACCTGAACGGCACCTACCACCCCCCGGGGCAGCTGCTCCAGCTGACCGGGACGGTCGCCAAGAAGTTCAAGCTCGACACGTACGAGACCACCCGCTTGTTCGCGCTGTCGGCGCTGTCGTTGGCGGATGCCGGGATCGCGTCCTGGGACAGCAAGTTCGACACCCCGATCAACGAGTGGCGCCCGGTATCCGCGATCCGGGCGACGGGCGGCGCGAACGCAGACTGGGAGCCCCTCAGCGCGGACCGCTCGGGGGCACCGTGGACCCCGTGCTTCCCCGCCTGGACCTCCGGGCACGCCAACTTCACGGGGGCGTGGGCAACTGCGATGCAGCACTACTTCGGCCGTGACGACGTCTCGTTCACCGCGCACTCCGAGGACCCGCACACCCTCGTGCCGTCCCGCCGGATGAACAGCTTCAGCCAGGTCGCCGAGGAGGGCGAGTTCAGCCGGCTGTGGCTGGGCGTGCACTTCCGCTGGGACGCCGAGGACGGGCGGCAGATCGGCACCAACGTCGCCGACTACGTGTACGCCAACGCGCTGCAGCCGACACAAAAGGGCCGTCCGGATCAGCAGTGAACCGACACCGCGCCCCACGCGACAGCCGTCAGCGCCTTTGCCGAGCACCGTAGGGCGAAGGCGCTGACGGCACGTTCGCAGCGGCGGTGAAGGAGTCGAAGGACGTTCGGCCTTGACGGTCGGGCAACGGCCCCGGGCGTGTGCCTGAGCTGTTTGGCAGTGCGTCCCTCGTCCTTTCGTGTGGGGGGTCTGGCGCGTGGCCGGCCGACGCGGATCGCGCCGGTCGACGATCGACGGACTGGCCGATGGGATCGCAGGAGGAGTCTGCGACCGCTGCGTGAGGGTAGGTCACTGTGATCGACAGGCGGAACGTGCTGCGGGCGGGTGTGCTCGGCAGCATGGGCGGGGCGCTGGGGCTGCAGGCACCGGAGAGTGCGGCTGCGCCGGCTGAGGCAGCAGCGTCGGTTGACGCCCGGGACTGGAAGCGGTTGGCCGATGCGCTGTCCCCCGGGGCCACCCTCTACCGGCCTCACGGCTCCGTATATCCGGCGCTGGCCTTGCCGTACAACCACAGGTACGCCGGAATCCAGCCTGCCGGCATCGTTGCCTGCGCGACCACCCGGGACGTGTCCGAAGCGATCCGCTGGGCTCGCGCGGTGGGGCTGCCCGCCGTACCGCGCTCCGGGCTGGGACACAACTACGCCGGGTATTCGACCACCACGGGCCTGCTGCTGAACATGGCCCGCATGAAGAGCATCGCCTCCACTCCGACGCCGGGCCGTGCCCGGCATCGGGTCTACGGGCCGATGAAGGTCGTACACGGCGCCGGCACCGTCACCGTGGGGGCCGGCGTCACCAACGGCGACCTGCATCCGCTGTTGGAGGACCAGGGCATGTTCCTGCCGACCGGTCGCTGCCCCAGCGTCGGGGTCGCAGGGCTCACGCTCGGCGGCGGTATCGGCTTCAGCGACAAGATGTTCGGCCTGACCTGCGACCGGCTCGTTTCCACGACCGTCGTGCTTGCCGACGGACGCACGGTCAAGGCCGCCGAAGACGCGCACCCCGACTTGTTCTGGGCCTGCCGCGGCGGAGCCGGCAACAACTTCGGCGTCCACACCTCGTTCACCTTCCAGTACGAGCAGTTCGAGGGCACCGTGGGCTTCTACCAGGTCCGCTGGAGCCTGGACTCCGTACTGCCGGTGCTCGCCGCCGCCCAGCGCATCGCCCGGGACACCGCGGACGACAGGCGGTTCCACATGCGTCTGGGCATCGGCACCAACGGCACGACCAGGGCACAGATCCGTGCGAACGCCAACGTCAACGCCATCGGCCAGTTCTACGGCACCGTCCGGGAACTGCGCGCCATCCTCGACCCGCTGCTCGAGATCGGCACGGCCGAGGAACGCGCCCGCAACAGCGCGTCCGTCCGCCAGGTCACGCCCGGTGAAGCGAGCGTGCTGCTGAGCGCCACCACACCGATCGAACGCTTCGCCACCAAATCCGCGATGCTGGACTCCCGCACCCTCCTGACCGATCAGCAGGTCAGCGCGGCAGCCGAGCGCCTGCTCGACTGGCCCGGCAGCGGCAACGAGGACGGAGCCGGGTTCGCGATGTTCGCCCTCGGCGGTGAGATCAACCAGGTCCCGCCGGACGCGACCGCGTTCGTACACCGAAACGACCTCTTCGTCTTCGCCGCCGAGACCTCGTGGGCAGACCACGACCGCCCCAGCGTCGCCGAAGCCAACCTCCACTGGCTCAAGCAGTTCTACGACGACATCTTCCGCCACAAGTCGCCCGACCACTCGTACCAGAACTTCCCCGACCCGACGCTCAAGAACTGGCGGGAGGCCTACTACGGCACGAACTACCCCCGCCTGGTCGACGTGAAGCGGACATACGACCCGACCGGCTTCTTCGACTACCAGCAGGCCATCGGCACCCGCTGAACACCCGGCCTCGGACCGCCTGACCACCGCCACGACATCCCCGCCACCACCCGCGCCGTGGCGGAGATCCTCGAACCCGCCTGCGCGGGATCCGCCCCCGGTCACAAACGCCCGTGAACGTCGATGCCGGACACACACACCAAAGGCCCCCCGCCATGATCGGCGAGGGGCCTTCGTACTGGTGGGCGCGGACGGTTTCGAACCGCCGACATCTGCTTTGCAAGCTCGAATCGGGGCGCTGTCGCCGCGCGGCCTACGGTCCTACAGCTTGATCATTTTGGCGTACGGGCTCAAGATCCGCTCTCGCGCCGAGCCGAAATCGACGAGCGTCGCGGTTCCGTCCTCGACGCCGATCACTCGGCCGAGTCCGTACACGTCGTGCGTAACCTGGTCACCCACCGCGAAGTGCTTGGGGGGTGGCGCGGTCGGGGCTTTGAAGGGGCTGCTCGGCAGATGGCGCTTCGGTGCGGCTGGCTTTGTCATTGCGCCCAGTATGCGCCCGCCGGGCTCCGACCGGACCGCCGTGCGCATCACCGTTCGGACCCGATCCCCGCGCCTTCCGGATCGGCGACGGGGCGACGAACTCCGGGTGACGCCCAGCCACCCCACTTTCATGGGGATGTGGCATCTATGTGGCATCCGGGCACACAGAAGGCCCCCCGTTCGATTTCGACGGGGGGCCTCAATGTGTGGCCTGACCTGCTAGTTAGGCCTTGGTGGGCGCGGACGGTTTCGAACCGCCGACATCTGCTTTGTAAGAGCAGCGCTCTACCCCTGAGCTACGCACCCGCGATGAGTGGACAGCCTACATGCCAGCCACGCCCCCCACGCAAACCCGTTCCCGTGGGGGAGAATGGAGCGGCATGGCGGTGGCGGGCGCGGTACGGGAGAGGGATTGTGACGACGGCATCCCGGCGGTGGTTCGGTGGGCGGGACGACAGTCGGCGGGCGGATGCTCAGGCGGCCAAGGATGCCGCGGCCGCCGCGTTCTACGAGCTGGACACGGCTCAGCGGGATCTGCGGATCTCGATCGAGACCATCGCGGCGGCGGACGGTTCGCCGGCGGCCCGGCAGGCGGGCGAGGCGTTCGCCGCGCTGGGGCAGCGGATCGACCAGGCCAGCCACGTGTACATCGAGGCGGTCGACGCGCATGACCTGGACCGGCCGGAGCTGGACGGTGCCGTGGCGGCGCGGGCGCGGGACCAGCTGACGCGGGCGCGCGAGGAGCTCGTACGGGCCAAGGGGGAGCTGGACCGGTTCGCGCAGGGGATCCAGCCGCTGCTGGACCGGGCGGAGACGCAGCTCGCGCAGGTGGCGCCGGCCCGGGAGCGGGCGAAGGCGGCGCTGCTGGCGGCGAGCGCGGCGCTGGACGAGGTGCGCGGGTCGGGGATGCGGGCCGATGACCTGGCGGTGCGGCTGGCGGCGCTCGCCCCGGAGCTGACCTTGCTGAACCAGGGGGTGGCCCAGCACGGGGTGCAGGACACCCTGCAGCGTGCGGACCGGGTCCTGCGGGATGCCGAGGCGATACGGGCCGAGCTGGCGCGGCTGCCGGAGCGGGCCGCGGAGATCGACCGGCGGCTGGTGAGCCTGCGGACCCGGGCGCAGGCGCTGCGCAACCGGGCGGACCGGGTGGATCCGGTGCTCAGCGAGCTGCGGCGGCGGTTCAGCGCGGCGTGCTGGCAGGACCTGCAGCACGTGCCGGAGCAGGCCGTGCGGGATGTCTCGCGGGCGGAGGAGCAGCTGCGGGAGGCGGCCCGGGCGCGGGAGGAGCAGCGCTGGGCGGATGTGGCGGCGCTGATCGAGGCGGTGCGGGCGGCCCTGGACGCCACCGGCGAGGCGGTGTCGGCCGCGCAGGACCGGCTGACCCGGCTGGAGGCGGTGGCGCGGGATCCGCAGCAGGAGGTGGAGCGGACCCGGTTCGTGATCCGGGACGCGCAGCGGCTGGTGATGGAGGGCCGCAGTGTGCCCGATCCGCGGCACGCGGGGCCGCTGGACGAGTCGGTGGCCCGGGTGGAGCGGGCGCTGGCCTCGCTGGAGGGTCGCCACCCCGACTACTGGCGCTTCCTCCAGGAGATGGAGGAGGTCCGGGCGGTGGTGGGCCGGGTGGTGGCGGACGTACGGGGCGGGCGCGCCACCGGCTGAGCCGGGCCGGGCCGCACCGGTTGCGGCCGGAGTTGTCCGGGGGTGGGCATCGGCGGATGCTGGTGGGACAGGGACGGAGCAGAGGAGGGCGGTATGGCTGCCCACGCTTCACACACTTCCCGCGTCTCCCGCGTTTCCCGCAGTTCTCGTGCAGCTCGTGCGTCTCGGGCTGCGCCTGCGCCGCGTGAGGGTTATGCGCCGCACGCGGTCTACGGGTGTCACGAGGCCCATGAGAATTACGCGCCCTTCGTGGCCCATGAGCCCTACGGGCCGCAGGTGCCGCAGGAGACCCACAGGCTTCGGCGCCGCGTGCGCCGCATGATGCATCCCGTCGAGGCGCAGCTCGACGAGCACCTGCCCGTCGACCACAAGCTCAGCATGGTGTACCGGGTCGGTGCCGGCCTGACCGGGATCCTGCTCGTCGTCTTCGGGGTGCTCGGGCTGACGAACCGGATCGGGTTCTTCGACACCGGCGGCGACCAGGTCCTCTCCCTGAACACCAACGGCGCGCTGAGCGTCCTGTCGATCTGTGTCGGCCTGCTGCTCATCATCGGGATGGTGATCGGCGGGAACTTCGCCTCGACGCTCAACATCGTGCTCGGGCTGGCCTTCATCGCGAGCGGTTTCGTCAACCTGGCCCTGCTGGACACGGGACTGAACTTCCTCGCCTTCGAGATCCAGAACGTGCTGTTCAGCTTCGTCGTCGGCGTGATGCTGATGTGGTTCGGGATGTACGGGCGGGTGGGCAGCGCGCTGCCGCACGACAACCCGTACTGGCGGGCCCGCCACCCCGAGCAGGCGGCCCGCGAGGACCGGGCCCGGAGCAGGACCCGGTCGGCGACCCCGGCCGCCGGGCATTGACCCGGCACGCCTAGTAGCCCTGCCGGCCGCCCGGCGAGGCCGCGGCCGCGGCCGCGGCCAGCAGGGCTTCGGCGGCCGCGGTGCGCGCGTACAGCACGCTGCGGCCCGCCCGGTGGGCGCTGGCCAGGCCCGCGTCGCGCAGCGCGGTCAGGCACTGGGAGACCCGCGCCGGGGAGAGGCCCGTACGGTCGGCCAGCTCGGTGGTGGAGGCCGGGCTGTCCAGCTCCGCCAGGAGCGTGCTGCGCGAGTGTCCGAGTACGGCGGCGAGGGCCGCGGAGGCGGTGCGCGGCCGCGTCTCCCACAGGGAGCCGGCGCCGCGCGCGGGGTAGACGAGCTGCGGCGGGTCCGGCGGCGCCACCCGCGTGGAAAGGCCGGAGGTTTTGAACGCCGAAGGGATGAGCAGCAGCCCCGGGCCCGCCGCCTCCCGGCTGAGCGCGCGCTGCCGGGACCGCGGGGGTGCGAGCCGCAGGGCGACGCCGTCCCAGTCGGCCTGCGGGTCCAGGTCGGTGAGGAGGCGGGCGGCGCCGTGCTCGGCGGCCTGCCGGGCCCGGTGCAGTACGTCGGCTTCGAGCACGGCCCGTATCCGTGCCCAGTAGGGCGCCAGGGCCAGCTCCCAGAAGGCCTCGGCCTCCTCCGCGACCCGGGGCAGCCGGCCGGGCGGATCCGCGTGCAGCGCCCGCAGCCGGGGGCCGAGCCGGCCCTGGTGGTGCGCGAGGTGTTCGAGGTCCCGGCGTACCCGCTCGGCCGGGGTGGCCGTGATCGCGGCGAGTTCCCGGTCCAGTGCGGGGGCCGGGCCGGACGGCGCCGGGGTGAGGAAGTCGGGGGCGTAGCGGGAGGCTGCCGGGATCAGCTCGGCGAGCCAGCCGCGGTCCAGCCCGGCGGCCGCCACCCGCGGGCGCACCTGCGCGAGCCACGGCCCGTGCACGGGATGCCCGGCCGCGGCCACCCGCACGGCAGTGGCCCGCACCGCCGTCACCTGCCCGGCGGCCGCTGGCCCGGCCGCCCGCCGGACCGCCGTCGCCCGCACCGCCGCGGCCCGCACCGCCGCGGCCCGCACCGCCGCGGCCCGTGCGGCTGCCGCCCGCCCGGCTGCCGCATGCCCGGCTGTCGCATGCCCGGCTGTCGCCCGCCCTGTCGTCGTGTCCTCGGTCGTCGGCGGCGGCCGTACGCCGCCCGCCGCGTCCGAGGACCGGGCCAGCAGCCGGAACGCGGCCATGAGCTGCCACATCGGCGAGACCGCGAACCGCATGTGCGCCAGATCGTCCGCCGAGAACGGCAGCAGCGTCGGCCGGCCCATGACAGTCCCTTCGGGGCCCGGATTCAGCTGGAGCCGAATCATTGGCCGCCCACCCTATCCCTCGTTGATCATTCCGGCATGACCTCGCAAACGATCACTGCAGCGGCATCGGGCACCTGGAACCTCGGCGACCTCCGCGTCAACCGGATCGGCTTCGGCGCGATGCGGATCACCCAGGACGGCGCCGCCTTCGACCCCGACGCGGCCCCCGGCGACCGCGACCGCGCGATCCGCGTACTGCGCCGCGCGGTCGAGCTCGGCGTGAACCACATCGACACGGCCGCCTTCTACTTCTCCCGCCTGCGCTCCGCCAACGAGCTGATCAACCGGGCGCTCGCGCCCTACCCGGACGACCTCGTCATCGCCACCAAGGTCGGACCGGGCCGCGACCCGTCCGGCGCCTGGATGCCCCACGCCACCCCCGGGCAGCTGCGCGGCCAGGTCGAGCAGAACCTGCGCGAACTCGGCCGCGACCACCTCGACGTGGTCAACCTGCGCATCGTCGGGACCGACTCGATCGCCGAACGCTTCGGCGCACTCGCCGAACTGCGCGAGGCCGGGCTCATCCGCCACCTGGGCCTGTCCAACGTCCGGCCCCACCACCTCGCCGAAGCGCAGGCCATCGCCCCGGTGGTGTGCGTGCAGAACGCGTTCGGCCTCGGGTTCGCCCCGGAGCAGCAGGCCGAGCAGCGCGCGTTCATACGGCTCTGCGGGGAGCAGGGTGTCGCGTACGTCCCGTTCTACGCGCTGGCCGGGCAGCACCGCGAGGCCGGCCTGCGCCCCGCCGACACCACCGCCGACACCGCCGCCGACACCCCCGGCAACGGAACCGACAGCGACACCCCCGCCGGCAGCCGGGCCGACGCCGTCTCCGCCGTCTCGCAGGCCCGCGGGGTGAGCCCGGCGCAGCTGCGGCTGGCGTGGACGCTGCACCTCGGGGACAACGTCCTGGCCATCCCGGGCACCGGCAAGCCGGACCACCTGGCCGACAACATCGCCGCGGGCGCGCTGCGCCTGTCCGAGGACGAGCTGCGGCTCCTGGATCCCGACGGTCAGGACGGCCGCACCGGCGACCGGGCGGGGCTTCCCCGGTAGCCGACGGGCTTCCCCGGTAGCCTGCGGGGCTTCCTCGGTAGCCTTGGCGCATGCCTCGATACGAATTCCGCTGCCGGACCTGCGACGACACCTTTGAGGTCAGCCGTCCCATGGCCGAGTCGTCCGCGCCCGCCGACTGCCCCGCCGGCCACTCCGACACCGTCAAGCTGCTCTCCGCCGTCGCCGTCGGCGGGACCAGCAGCGCCCCGGCCCCGTCCGGCGGAGGCTGCTGCGGTGGCGGGGGCTGCTGCTAGCTGCCGGGGCGCAGCCCCGCATTTGCCTGCGGTGCCCGCATTGCCCGCGGTGCGTCGCGGCGCACCGCGGCGCACCGCGAGTCGGCGTCAGCGCTTGCGCGACAGGGTGAGCCCGTCCGAGATGGCGAGCAGCACGGACTCCATCCGCGGGTCCGCCGCGACGTGGTCGTTGTAGGCGCGGACGCCGGCCGCAGACCCGCTCGTCGCCGTCTCGTCCACGACCGTGCCGTGGAACAGCGTGTTGTCGGTGACGATCAGCCCGCCCGGCCGCATCCGCGGCACGAGCTCCTCCCAGTACGCGATCTGGTTCTCCTTGTCCGCGTCCACGTACGCCAGGTCGATGTGCGGCTCGGCCGGCAGGGCGCGCAGCGTGTCCAGCGCCGGGGCGATGCGCAGGTCGATGCGGTCGGCGACGCCGGCCGCCTCCCAGGCCTGGCGCCCGTACGCGGTCCACTCGTCGGAGATGTCGCAGGCGATCAGGACGCCGTCCGCGGGCATCGCCTGGGCCATGGAGAGGGTGGAGAAGCCGGTGAAGGTGCCGATCTCGACGATGCGGCGGGCGCCGGTCAGCCGGACCAGGAAGGCCAGCAGCGGGCCCTGCTCCTCCGCGGACTGCATGCCGGCCACGTCGGGGAACTTGGCGTACGTGGTTTCCACGAGCCCCCGCTGGATCTCGTCCAGCGGGGGGTTGTGGTCGAGCATGTACCGGTACAGCTCGTCAGTGATCTTGGTGGTGTTGCCCTTGGTCATGCGCCAAGTGTGCCTACTTCACGGGCAGTCCGGCAGTCCTGGCGAATGCCCGCACGATTTCCTCGCCCGCCGCGACGCCCCTCTCCGCCAGGGCCGTGACCGTCGGCGCGTGCCAGCCCGCGTCGGCCAGTTCGCCGTGCCCGGGCCGCCAGGCGGCGTCCGCCGCGAGCAGCAGGTCGGCGTCGAGCAGGGAGTCGCCGGCCGCGAGCGTCGTGGACGCGCCCGTACGCCGGGCCACTTCGCGCATCGCCGCGCTCTTCGTCAGCGGCCGCGGCACCGCGTAGATCTTGCGGCCCTGGAGGGAGACCGTCCAGCCGCGGGCCTCGGCCCAGGCGGTCAGCGCCTTGAGCCACTCCTCCGGGACCCGGTCGCGTTCGACGACCAGGTAGGAGAACAGGTCCTCCGCGACCCGCGCCTTGCGCAGCCATTCCGGGTCGGCGGACGCCAGCAGGTGCCGGTGGACCTCCTCCAGCGGGGCGCACTCCTCGGCCAGCCGGGCGGCCACCTGCCGGCGCCAGTCCCGGTCGGGCACCCCGTCCACGAGCAGCTGCCCGCCGTTGGCGCAGATCGCGTACGGGGCCGGGCGGCCGGGGAAGCGGATGCGCTGGTACTGCTTGCGCGTCCGGGTCGTGGTCGGGACGAAGACCACCGAGGGGGCGGCGGTCAGTTCGGCCAGCAGGGCCGCCGCGGTCTCCGTCATGTACGACAGCGGCTTGCTCTCGTGGACCTCCACGCACAGCAGCCGGGGTGCGTCCGCGTCGGGCATGGTCAGGCCGAGGGCGGCCGTCGAGTAGATGAGCGTACGGTCGAGATCGCTGGCTACCAGGACAGTCACTTGGAGGCCACAGCCTTTCCGTCGGCGCCGGTCGCGCCGCGCGTGTATCGGGGGTGGATGAGTCCCACGCAGGTGTAGGGCAGCCCGTCGACCTCCTCCACCGGGACCCCGCGCTGCCCGGCGAGGAGCCGTACGTGGTCCAGGTCGGGGCCGGCGCCGCGCCGGGCCAGGATCTTCCACGGCACCCGGCGCAGCAGCACCCGCGTGGTCTCGCCGACGCCGGGCTTGACCAGGTTGACGTCGTGGATGCCGTATTCCTCGCTGATCCGCTCCACCGCTGCCCAGCCCTCCCAGGTCGGGGTCCGGTCGGCCGCGAGCAGCTCCTTGACCTCGGCGTCGACGGCGTCGGAGACCTCCTCGAAGCGGGCGGCGACGGTGTCGACGAAGTCGGCGGAGACGTCGGCCCCGGCGAGCTCGCGGTAGAACTTCGCGCCGTGGAAGTCGGCGGGCCCGACCAGGTCGGACCGGAGCACGGTACGGGATATGAGGCCCGAGACGGTGGAGTTGAGGCAGGCGGAGGGGATCAGGAAGTCCTCGCGGGTGCCGTACGCGGTCACGCACGAGCCGGGGTCGGCCAGGACCACGATGTCCGGGTTGAACTCCGGGCCGCCCTCCCGGTCGCGGTGGGCGCGCAGGGCGGCGGACAGCTCGCGCGTGATGGCGCCCTTGCCGGTCCAGCCGTCGACGAAGACGACGTCGGCGGGGTCGTGGTGGGCGGCCAGCCAGCGCAGCGCGTTGGCGTCGATGCCGCGGCCGCGCACGATGGAGACGGCGTAGTGCGGCAGGTCCAGGCCGTGCCGGGCCTTCGCCCAGCGGCGCATCAGCACGCCGACGGGGGTGCCGGCGCGGGCCAGGGAGACCAGCACCGGGGAGGGGGTGCGCTCGGCGAGGACGGTCTCGGTGACGGTGCCGACGGCGCGGGCGATCCGGGCGGCGGAGGCGTTCAGCGCGCTCCGGTACAGCTCCTGGTACTGGTCGGACGGCTGGTACTCGACGGGCAGCGACTCGGCGTAGTGCGCGCCGCCCGCCTGGATGGCCTCCTCGCGTTCCTCCGTCGGGGCCTCCAGGGCCACGCCGGAGAGGTCCTGGAGCAGCCAGCCGACGTCCTCGGCGGCGTACGAGGAGAAGGCGGGGCCGCGCAGGGGCTCGGGCATGGTCGGCTCCTGCCGGTCGGGAAGGGTCTGGGGGGTGCGCGCGGGCGGCACGTACGAGGGGACGACGGCGAGCAGGACCTGCCCGGTGTGCGGGGCGAGGCGGGCGAGGAGCCCGTCGGGGGCGTGCAGCGCGTCGGTGTCCCCGTCGCCGTCGACCACGGCGACGACGGTGTCGAAGCCGGCCCCGGCGACGTTGTAGGCGTACCGGTCGCCCGGCCCGTCGGCGGGGGCGTCGTGGGCGGGGAAGACGAGCCGGGTGCGGATCGCGTAGCCGGGGTCGTCGACGGCGAGGACGGGCGAGCGGGTGGTGGTGGAGAAGCGGACCTCGCGGGCCGCTCCGGACTCCTCCAGTGCGAGCGCGAGGCGCAGCGGCGCGTACATCAGCTCCTCGTTGCCGAGGACGAGGACGCGGCCGAGGCCAGGACCGGGGCCGGGGCCGGGGCCGGTGGCCGTGCCCAGCGCGTCGGCGAGCTGCCCGGCCAGCGCGGGCAGAGCCGCTTCCAGGCGGTCGCGGTGCGCGGGGGTGAAGCCGTGGCGCCCGCCGTCGGGCACCCCGGCCGGCCAGTCCAGCTCCACCCGCCGGACCGGGGCGGAGCCGGAGGCGGGGGCAGGAACCGGGGCGGTATCGGAGGCCGAGGCCGTCTCGCGTTCGTGTTGCTCGACCAGGGCCTGTCCCTTGGCCAGGACCCCCTCGGGCAGGTGCACGGTCCCCGAGGCCAGGGCGAGCAGGTCGACCCGTGCGCCGATCTCGGCGGCGAAGGCGCTGAGCCGCTCGCGGTCGGCCGGGGAGCGCATGTCGACGAGGGCGACGACCACGTAGTGGGTGCGGGGGTGGCGGGCGTGCAGGTCGCGGATGGTGTTCAGGACCGTGTTGCCGGTGGAGAACTCGTCGTCGACGAGGACCAGGGGGCCGCCGCCCGCCAGCAGCTTCGGGTCCTCGGGCAGCAGCAGGTGGGAGGTGGCGTGCGAGTGGCTCTCCTCGAACCCGCCGACGACCGCCACGCCCGGCACCGGGCGGCGCGTGGAGTGCAGGTAGGGAGCGGCGTCCAGGCCGTCGGCGACGCAGTGGCCGAGGCCGGTCGCGGTCTCGGCGTAGCCGAGGACCACTGCGGCGGCCGGGTCCTCCCCGGCGGCGTCGAGCAGGGCCCGGACCCGCCGGCCGAGCCCGTACCCGGCGGCGTGGACGGCGCGCGGGGACTGCGGGACGTGCTTGCCGAGCACCTGCGAGACCAGCAGGTGGGCCCGCTTGGGGTTGCGCCGCAGGGCGAGGCCGAGGAGTTCCTCCAGCCCCGGCCCGCGGGAGCCGTCCGCTCCTTCCAGGCGTACGCCCAGCCGGTCCGCGACCCACGTTCCCGACCACACCGCGTCGATCGTCTTCCCCTTCTCCGTCTTCTCCGTCGTCACACCAGCCACATCATTCACATCATTCACGTCAGCCATGCCGGCCATGCCAGCCGTTTCGGCCATGCCCGCCGTTCCGGCCATGCCGGCCACGTCCGGGCTCGCTCTCGCTCATACCTGGAGCCCCGCCGTGAGCAGGTCGACGAAGCCGACCTGCTCCTTCGCCACCCCGAACACCTCGGCGCGCAGCATGGTGCGCTCCGCCCAGGCCCGGTGGGGCTTCACCTCGTTCATCTTGTTCGTGTAGGCGGAGCGCATGACGCCGCCGCCGGTGCGCTCGGGGCGCAGGATGTCCTGGGCGTCGCTGAACTCCTCGTGGGAGACCACCGACAGCGCGTGCACGGGCGTGACGTGGACCGGGTGGATGCAGGTCTTGCCGAGGAGTCCGTTCGCCCGGTCGAGTTCGATCTCGCGCAGCAGCCCGTCCAGGTCGTGCTCGATCAGGGCGGTCCGCAGTTCTTCGACGCCCTCCTCCAGGAAGGGGCTGCGCCGCAGCTGCGGCTTGAAGAGGCGCTGCTGGCTGCGGAAGTACTCCCAGACCGGGCCGGTGACAGTGAAGCCGGTGCCGTCGGCGCGACTGAGCACGTTGACCACGTCGGCGATGACCCCGGCGACGATCTGGACGTCGTAGGCGGTCATGTCGGGGGTGCGGCGCAGGCCGTACACGGAGCAGAAGTCGGTGACGCCGAGGCGCAGGGCGAGTACGCGCTCGCGGTAGCGGTTGACCGTGCGGGAGATCCCGGCGAGGGCCTCGACCCGGGTTTCGAGGTGGAGCAGGTCGGGGGTTTCCAGGACGGGCATCGCGTAGAGCCGGGGGAGCCCGCTGAGGGCTTCCGCCTCGGCGACGGCGTCGAGGAAGGCGGGCCCGCGGCTCGCGGTGAACTTGGGGAGGACGAATCCGGCCAGTCTGCGGACGGTGCCGCCCAGGCGGCGCGCGAGGTCGGGGATCTGCTCGGGGGTGCGGACGCGGATGAAGAGGAGGGGGAGCTCCTGGTCGCCCGCGGCCTGCCCGTCGAGGTCGGCGAACTGGCGCACGAGGTTCTCCTCGGCGTCGCGCACGTCCGCGTCGCTGATGGAATCCTCCAGGCAGAGGACCATGGAGACGACTCCGCGGGCGGCCTGCTTGCGGATGTCGTCGGCGAGGTTGGGGCGGGTGGCCGGGCTGTAGAGGGTGGCCCCGAGGGCGGCGGCGAGCAGGCGTGCGGGCGAGGCGGCGGTGAACTCGGCCGGCTCGATATGGAAGAGGTCACGCCGGACCGCGGGCGATATGTGCCCAAAGTGACGCATGCGCTTCCCCCGTACTGTCTCGGCGGCCCAACTGGCGTGGCCGGTAATAGTACGTACGAATCCGGGTCAAGAGTTCCTCAAGCACATGAAGTTCAGGTAACCCTTATGCACCATGCCCACGGTCGACGGCCGGGGCAAGGCCCTGCGGGGGGCCGCGTTGTTCCGCGCCGCCCCGGGAGGGCAGGATGACGGGCATGACGCACGCGATGCAGAAGGGCTCGAACATCCCGGTGACCACGGTGGCGGTCCGGGCGGTGCTGCGCTGGACCGGCGGTCCCGAGGTACCGGACGTGGACGCCTCGGCGCTGCTGGTGGGCCCGGACGGACGGGTGCGCTCGGACGAGGACTTCGTCTTCTACAACCAGCCCCGCCACCCCTCCGGGGCCGTCTGGCGGCTCGGCAAGAAGCAGGTCGGCGAGTCCGTCACCGACGCCGTCCAGGCGGACCTGCGGACGGTGCCCTCGGTGGTGGACCGGATCCTGGTGGTCGCCTCCGCCGAGGACGTACCGTTCGAGCGGGTCCGCGACCTGCGGATCCTGCTGTACGACGCCACCACGACCGGCGCCTCCGAGCCGCTGGCCTACTTCGACGTACGGCCCGAGACCGGCGCCGAGACCGCCCTGATCTGCGGGGAGCTGTACCGCCGGGGCGACGCGTGGAAGTTCCGCGCGCTCGGCGAGGGCTACTCCGACGGGCTGGTGGGGCTGGCGACGGACCACGGCATCTCGGTGGACGAGAACGCCGCCGACGGCTCCGAGGGCGCGTCCGCGGGCGCGGGCGCGGCCGGGCCCACCTCCGAGCAGACGGCCGCGATGCAGCCGCCGACGCTGCCTCCGCACCCGCCCGCGTCCGCGCCCGCGCCCGCGCCGCAGACGCAGGCCCCGCCGGCCGCACAGCCGGCGTACGGGTACCCGCAGCCGGTGTCCCCGGTGCCGGCGCCGGGCGGCGACCCGTCGTTCCGGCTGCCGGTGCAGGGCCCGCAGTTCGTCCGCCGCTGACGCCGCCGGGTGGGGGCGGTCAGGCCTTGGTGCTCTTGTAGCCCCGCCCCCACTGCAGGCCCCAGCCGTACAGCCGGTCCAGCTCGGCCTGGAACCCGTACACGAACTTCACCTCGCGGCGCACGATCAGCTCGCCCTTGACGTGCTCCAGGGAGACCACCGCGCAGGAGCGGGCCTGCGGGTGCCGCTCCTCCAGCGGGATCTCGATCCGCGGCCCGGTGATCGGGTACAGGGTGACCAGGGCGTGCGTCCGGTCGAAGGCCGGGGTCTGGTCGTAGATGTAGACGAAGACCAGCAGGCGTTTGATCTCGTCCGCGTGGTCGAGGTTGACAAAGACCGTCTCGCCGGAGGGTGCGCCGAACCGGTCGTCGCCGCTGAGCTTCACGTACGGCGGGCTGTTGATGTCGCCCAGCAGGTTGCCCAGCGGCTGGACGACGCCCCGGGTGCCGTCGGCCAGCTCGTACAGGCAGCCGATGTCGAGGTCGACGTTGACCATGCCCTGGGTGTGCCCCTGCACCACGTCCGGTTTGAACAGCTTGAACGGGTGCCGCAGCAGCTGCCCGCTCTGGCCGCTGCGGCCGCCGATGTCGGAGCTGCGCATCCGCCAGGACAGGTTGACGCGCAGATTGCCGTGGACGGCCCCCTGCTTGGTCAGCGACACCGTCGGCTGGCGCTTGGTGAGCTCGATCGCCGAAGAGGCGTTGCCCGAGTCGAACTGCAGGGCACGGCTGCCCCTGATGCCGTCGAAGAATCCCATCCCCTGTCCCCCCTGACTGCCGGGATCCCCTGAGATCCCCCTGTGGTCCCCGCGCGGGCCGCCACACGGGCGCGGCTACGCGGACGGGGCGGCCCCCCGGGTCCGTGGACCCAGCAGGCCGCCCCGCATGGAGCGTTCCGCAATACCGCCGCGGTCATGCCTCGGAAGGCCATGCCCCGGGCGGAGGTCATGCCTCGGCGGACGCGCCCTCCAGCTCCAGCCGCTTGTTGCGGCGCACGGAGGACCAGAAGGAGGCGGCGATCAGCACCACGCCGATGAGGCCGGTGATGGTCTCGCTGATCTCGTGCTGGATGGTGATGAGCAGGATGACCGCGAGGGCGCCGATCGCGTAGTGCGCGCCGTGCTCCAGGTAGACGTAGTCGTCCAGGGTGCCCTGGCGGACCAGGTAAACCGTAAGCGACCGGACGTACATGGCGCCGATGCCGAGGCCGAGCGCCATCCAGAAGATGTGGTTGGTGATGGCGAAGGCGCCGATGACGCCGTCGAAGGAGAAGGAGGCGTCGAGGACTTCCAGGTAGAGGAAGAGGAAGAACGCGGCCTTGCCGGCCAGGCCGACCGCGGAGACCTGCTTGCCCTCGGACTTGGCCTTCTCCTCCTCCTCGTGCTCGCGCTCCTCTTCCTCCTCCAGCTTGTCCTCGAAGTAGGAGGAGAGGCCTCCGACGATCAGGTAGGTGATCAGACCGGCGACGCCGGCCAGCAGGACGGTGGCGGACTTGTCCGCGTGGCCGGTGCTGGTGTGGGCGTTCACCGCGAAGGTCATCGCGGTGACCAGCAGGGCGATCAGGGCGACGCACACCGAGAGCATGTCGACCTTGCCGAGCTTGGCCAGCGGCCGCTCCAGCCAGGCGAGCCACTTGTGCTCGCGCTCCTCGAACACGAAATCGAGGAAGATCATCAAAAGGAACATGCCGCCGAACGCCGCGATCGCCGGGTGGGCGTCGGTGACCAGCGCCTCGTACTGTTCCGGGTGGTCCAGGGCCAGCTCGACGGCCTCGATCGGGCCCACCTTGGCGCTGATCGCGACGATGGCCACGGGGAACACCAGCCGCATGCCGAAGACCGCGATCAGGACACCGATCGTGAGGAAGATCTTCTGCCAGAAGGCATTCATCTTCTTCAGGATTCCGGCGTTGACGACCGCATTGTCGAACGACAGCGAGATTTCGAGGATCGACAGGATCAGCACGATCCCGAACGCCTCCCACCCCCACTGCCAAGCGGCGAAGGCAAGGCCGAGCGCCGTGATGGCGAACGACCAGCCGAAGGTTTTCAGAACCACTGGCACCCCATGTTCTCGTATGGCTTTACGAAACGTTGACCCCGAAGTCTAGAGCGATGCCCCTCAGGCCCGACGCGTACCCCTGGCCCACCGCCCGGAACTTCCATTCCCCGCCGTACCGGTAGACCTCGCCGAAGATCATTGCGGTTTCGGTCGAGGCGTCCTCCGTGAGGTCGTAGCGGGCCAGCTCCTGGCCGTCCGATTCGTTCACGACCCGGATGAAGGCGTTGGTGACCTGCCCGAAGGCCTGGCGGCGGGCGTCCGCGTCGTGGATGGAGACCGGGAAGACGATCTTGTCGACCTCGGCCGGCACCTTGGTCAGGTCGACGATGATCGACTCGTCGTCGCCGTCACCCTCGCCGGTGAGGTTGTCACCCGTGTGTTCGACGGAGCCCTCGGGGCTCTTGAGGTTGTTGTAGAACACGAAGTACCGGTCCCCCAGGACCCGGCCGTCGCGGCACATCAGCGCGCTGGCGTCGAGGTCGAAGTCGGCCCCTGTCGTCGAACGCGCGTCCCAGCCCAGACCGACCAGGACCCGGGTGAGGTTCGGTGCGGCCTTGGAGAGGGAGACGTTGCCCCCCTTGGCGAGTGTGACGCCCATGTTGAAGTCCTCCCCGGACGACGTGGTGTCGGGGCCCGTCCGCGGGTGGGTCGGGCCTGCGGTGCGGTGGTGCGGTGGTGCAAGCGCGTCCGGCGCCGTACACGGGGTGTGTGCACGGCGCCGGACGGGTGAACAGCGGACGGGATCAGACGTTGACGCCGAAGTCCCGCGCGATGCCGGCCAGGCCGGAGGCGTAACCCTGGCCGATGGCGCGGAACTTCCACTCGGCGCCGTTGCGGTAGAGCTCGCCGAAGACCATGGCGGTCTCGGTCGAGGCGTCCTCGGAGAGGTCGTAGCGGGCGAGCTCCGTGTTGTCCGCCTGGTTCACGACGCGGATGTACGCGTTGCGCACCTGGCCGAAGCTCTGCTGGCGGCTGTCGGCCTCGTAGATCGAGACCGGGAAGACGATCTTGGCGACATCGGCCGGGACGTCGGCCAGGTTCACCTTGATCGCCTCGTCGTCGCCCTCGCCCTCGCCGGTGCGGTTGTCACCGGTGTGCTCGACCGAGCCGTCCGGGCTCTTCATGTTGTTGAAGAACACGAAGTTCGAGTCGCTGGTGACCTTGCCCAGGTCGTTGGTCAGGATCGCGCTGGCGTCGAGGTCGAAGTCGACACCGGTGGTGGTGCGAGCGTCCCAGCCCAGGCCGACGAGCACTGCGGTCAGGTTCGGCGCGCTCTTGGTCAGCGAGACGTTGCCGCCCTTGCTGAGGCTGACTCCCACGGGTCCTCCAATGAATTAATGTCCGGGGCGGTGCCCCTGTCGTGCGATGGGGGCCCTCCCAGCGGGGGCTGGGGGAGCTACCGGATCAACGTGTTGATCCTAGTGACGGGTTCCCGCCGCCACGCGGTATTTGCCCGCGGAACCGCCCGGCGGAACGGGAGGAGGGGTCACAGGCTGTCGAGCGCCTTGATGTACTCGTTCAGGTCACGCGCGTCGGGCAGCCCGTTGACGACGCTCCAGCGCACGATGCCGTCCTTGTCGATGATGAAGGTGCCGCGGACCGCGCAGCCCTTCTCCTCGTCGAAGACGCCGTACGCGCGGGAGGTCTCGCCGTGCGGCCAGAAGTCGGACAGCAGCGGGTAGTCGAAGCCCTCGTTGTCGGCGAAGACGCGCAGGGTCGGCACGGAGTCGTTCGAGACGGCGAGGAGCTGGACCTCGTCGTTCTGGAAGCGGGGCAGCCGGTCGCGCAGCTCGCACAGCTCGCCGGTGCAGACACCGGTGAAGGCGAACGGGTAGAACAGCAGCACCACGGCCTTCTCGCCGCGGAAGTCGGAGAGCCGGACGGTGGCGCCGTGGTTGTCCTTGAGCTCGAAGTCCGGTGCCTTGCTGCCGATCTCGATGGCCATCTGTCGCATCCCTTCGTTCCCGCATCCCTGCGTTCGGCTGTTCGGGTGAGAGTGCCAGCCTAGGGCGCCGGGGCCCGCAGACGCACACACCCCGCCGACGGAGTCGGCGGGGTGTGTCTCCGCTTGGCTGCGGCGCTCGGCTGCGGCGCGTCGCTCAGCGCTTGGACTTGGCGGCCTTGGGGGTCACCAGCTTGCTGGCGGCCCACTCCTTGCCGACGCTGACGGGCCTCGTCTGCGACAGGCCGGCCGTCTCGGCGGCCTCGCTGATGTCGCTGGCCTCGACGTAGCCGGGGCGGCCCGTCTTCGGGGTCAGCAGCAGGATCAGCGCCGCCTCCTCGACCAGCTCGGTGGCGTCGACGAGGGCGTCGGTCAGGTCGCCGTCCTCGTTGCGGAACCACAGCAGCACCGCGTCGGCCACGTCGTCGTAGTCCTCGTCGACGAGGTCGTTGCCGATCAGTTCCTCGATCTCATCGCGGAACTGCTGATCGACGTCGTCGTCGTAGCCGATCTCCTGGACCACCTGTTCGGACTGGAAACCCAGCCGGGCGGCCAGGCTCTCCGCGTGGTCCGCGGTCGCGCTCACGGGGTGCCTCCTGCTCATGTTCGGTGAATGTCTTCGGCCGCGCGCGTACGCGCAGCATTGGGCGTAGTCCACACGGGCGCGGCGGATCGCGCAAGTACCCGGCCGCCGGGACCGCCGAAACGGTGACGATTGCGGCCGTCTCGCCGCAACTTTCAGCCTTCCCGCACGGCCCTGTGGTGATTCATCCCACACCATTGCAGCTGATTCGGCATTGCCTGGGAACTTCTTACCTGTTTGAGGGACCGAACATCCTTGCGATCCGGGTGGTCGGCCCGATCGCCCGGCGCGGTCCGGCCGGAAGGTCGCGGGAGACATCGCGGAAGACGTCGCGGGAGACATCGCAAATCGCCCGACTCCAAGGATTACCCAGTGGTAAAGATGACGATTCCGACCGAGCGTAAGACCATGGGAGGCGGCGAACCCAAGGCACGACTCCCCTGACAGTGAAGGAACAGCGTGGCTTCCGCATCCGATCGCAACCCGATCATCATTGGCGGCCTGCCGAGCCAGGTCCCGGACTTCGATCCGGAGGAAACGCGGGAGTGGCTCGACTCCCTCGACGCGGCCGTCGACGAGCGCGGCCGTGAGCGGGCCCGCTATCTGATGCTGCGCCTGATCGAGCGGGCGCGCGAGCGGCGCGTGGCCGTGCCCGAGATGCGCAGCTCGGACTACGTCAACACGATCGCGACCAAGGACGAGCCGTTCTTCCCGGGCAACGAGGAGATCGAGCGCAGGATCCTCAACGCCACCCGGTGGAACGCGGCCGTCATGGTCTCCCGGGCCCAGCGCCCGGGCATCGGCGTCGGCGGCCACATCGCCACCTTCGCTTCCTCGGCCTCCCTCTACGACGTGGGCTTCAACCACTTCTTCCGCGGCAAGGACGAGGGCGACGGCGGCGACCAGATCTTCTTCCAGGGCCACGCCTCCCCCGGCGTCTACGCCCGCGCGTACCTGCTGGACCGGCTCTCCGAGCAGCAGCTCGACGCCTTCCGCCAGGAGAAGTCGAAGGCCCCGTACGGCCTGTCCAGCTACCCGCACCCGCGGCTGATGCCGGACTTCTGGGAGTTCCCGACGGTCTCGATGGGCCTCGGCCCGATCGGCGCCATCTACCAGGCCCGGATGAACCGGTACATGGAGGCGCGCGGGATCGCGGACACCTCCGCCTCACACGTTTGGGCGTACCTCGGCGACGGCGAGATGGACGAGCCGGAGTCGCTGGGCCAGCTGTCCCTGGCGGCCCGCGAGGGGCTGGACAACCTCACCTTCGTCGTCAACTGCAACCTGCAGCGCCTCGACGGGCCGGTGCGCGGCAACGGCAAGGTCATCCAGGAGCTGGAGTCGATCTTCCGCGGGGCCGGCTGGAACGTCATCAAGCTGATCTGGGACCGCTCCTGGGACCCGCTGCTGGCGCAGGACCGCGACGGCATCCTCGTCAACAAGATGAACTCGACGCCGGACGGCCAGTTCCAGACGTACGCCACCGAGACGGGCGCGTACATCCGGGACCACTTCTTCGGCGACGACCAGCGGCTGCGCGCGATGGTCGCGGACATGACCGACGACCAGATCCTGCACCTGGGGCGCGGCGGCCACGACCACAAGAAGATCTACGCGGCGTACGCGGCGGCCCGCGCCCACAAGGGCCAGCCGACGGTGATCCTGGCCAAGACGATCAAGGGCTGGACGCTCGGCCCGAACTTCGAGGGCCGCAACGCCACGCACCAGATGAAGAAACTGACGGTCGACGACCTCAAGCGCTTCCGCGACCGCCTGCACCTCCCGATCACGGACGCGCAGCTGGAGAGCGGCGCCCCGCCGTACTACCACCCGGGCCGCAACTCGCCGGAGATCCAGTACATGCACGACCGGCGCAAGGCCCTGGGCGGCTACGTGCCGACCCGTGTGGTGCGCGCCAAGCCGCTGCAGCTGCCCGACGATGCCGCCTACGCGGCGGTGAAGAAGGGCTCCGGCCAGCAGTCGATCGCCACGACGATGGCGTTCGTCCGGCTGCTGAAGGACCTGATGCGGGACAAGGAGGTCGGCCGGCGGTTCGTGCTGATCGCACCGGACGAGTACCGCACCTTCGGCATGGACTCGTTCTTCCCGAGCGCCAAGATCTACAACCCGCTGGGGCAGCAGTACGAGTCCGTCGACCGCGACCTGCTGCTGGCGTACAAGGAGTCCCCGACCGGCCAGATGCTGCACGACGGCATCTCGGAGGCGGGCTGCACGGCCTCGCTGATCGCCGCCGGGTCGGCGTACGCGACGCACGGCGAGCCGCTGATCCCGGTCTACGTCTTCTACTCGATGTTCGGCTTCCAGCGCACGGGTGACCAGTTCTGGCAGATGGCCGACCAGCTGGCGCGCGGTTTCGTGCTCGGTGCGACCGCGGGCCGGACCACCCTGACGGGTGAGGGCCTGCAGCACGCCGACGGCCACTCCCAGCTGCTGGCGTCGACGAACCCGGGCTGCGTCGCGTACGACCCGGCCTACGGCTACGAGATCGCGTACATCGTCAAGGACGGCCTGCGGCGCATGTACGGCCCCGAGGCCGAGGACGTCTTCTACTACCTGACCGTCTACAACGAGCCGATCCAGCACCCGGCCGAGCCGGCCGACGTCGACGTGGACGGCATCCTCAAGGGCATCCACCGGGTGGCCGCGGGCACGTCCGGCTCCCTCCCGGCGCAGATCCTCGCCTCGGGCGTGGCGGTGCCGTGGGCGCTGGAGGCGCAGCGGATCCTGGCCGAGGAGTGGAACGTCAAGGCGGACGTCTGGTCGGCGACCTCCTGGAACGAGCTGCGCCGCGAGGCCGTCGCGGTGGAGGAGCACAACCTGCTCCACCCGGAGGAGGAGCAGCGCGTTCCGTACGTGACGCGGAAGCTGTCGGCCGGCGAGGGGCCGTTCGTCGCGGTCTCGGACTGGATGCGGGCGGTTCCGGACCAGATCGCGCGGTGGGTGCCGGGCGCGTACACCTCGCTGGGTGCGGACGGGTTCGGCTTCGCCGACACGCGCGGCGCGGCGCGGCGGTTCTTCCACATCGACGCCCAGTCGGTGGTGCTGGCGGTGCTGACCGAGCTCGCCAAGGCGGGCCGGATCGACCGGTCCGCGCTGAAGCAGGCCGTGGACCGCTACCGGCTGCTGGACGTGGCGGCGGCCGACCCGGGTGCGGCGGGCGGCGACGCGTAGCGGCGGCCCTGCGGGGGCCGCGGGCATGAAGTGACGGCCGGCGGGCCGGGGTGCGGGTGTGCGCCCCGGCCCGTCGCCGTGCGACGGCCGTCGCACCGCTGCGCCGGTCTGCGAGCTTTACGCATTCCTTACGATGCTCCGTATGAAGGAACCGTCCCGCCAGCTGCGGTGGGAGCAGCGGAGCCAGACCCCGCTGCTCGTCCTCGCCGTGGCGTTCGCCGTCGCCTATGCCGTACCGATCGTGGCCCCCGACGCGGACGCCCGGGTGCACCGTGCGTGCACCGTCACCGAGTGGGCGGTGTGGGCTTCGTTCGCCCTGGACTACCTGGTGCGGCTGGGCCTGTCGGCCTCCAGGAAGGCCTTCGTCCGCGCCCACTGGCTGGACCTGATCGCGGTGCTGCTGCCGATGATCCAGCCGCTGCGGCTGCTGCGGCTGGTGTCCACCCTGCTGCTGGTGGGCCGGCGCGCCCGGATGGCCCCGCAGATCCGGCTGACCACGTACGTGGCGGGTGCGGTGGTCGGGCTGATGATGTTCGGCTCCCTCGCCGTGCTGAGCGTGGAGCGGGACGCACCCGACGGCAACATCCGGAACCTGGGTGATGCCGTGTGGTGGAGCTTCACCACCATGACCACCGTGGGGTACGGCGACCACTCCCCCACCACCGGGCTCGGCCGGGTGCTCGCGGTGGGGCTGATGCTGTCCGGGATCGCCCTGCTCGGTGTGGTCACCGCGAACATCGCGGCCTGGTTCATCGCCCGCTTCGAGTTCGACGACCAGGCCGAGCGGGAGCAGACGGCCGCGATCGCCGAGCTGACCGCGGAGGTACGGGCCCTGCGCGCCGAGGTCGCCCGGCTGGGCGGGACCGCCCCGGGCGGGCAGGCCGGGATCCCCGCCCCGGCGCCCGAGGCGGGCCCGTCGGCCGCGGTGGCCGCGGCGCCCCCCGGGGGGCGGGTCCGCTAGCGTTCCCACACCTTGAAGGCGCGCACCAGGTAAGGCGACTCCGGGAGCTGGACCCCGTCGCCGGGGTACGTCTGGAACTCGCCCGTCTCGGCGCACTCGGCCGACTGGTAGGTGGTCACCGGCCGCCCGGTGCGGTTGACGAGGGACTGGGCGCTGGTCCCGGCGGGCAGCGCGGTGCAGCTGTTGACGTCCAGGGTGCTCAGCTCGTGGGTGTGCCGCTTGCCCTTGAACCCGGGCTGCGCCCACAGGCACAGCTGCCCGGTCGCGCAGGGCACCGCCCGCCCCGGCGGCGGGCCCGCGGCGGGCCGGGCGGGCCCGCCCGGTGCGGCGTGCGCGGTGCCGGGTGCGGCGTGCGCGGTGCCGGGTGCGGCGTGCGCGGTGCCGGGTGCGGCGTGCGCGGTGCCGGACGCGCCGGGCAGGAGGGCGGCGAGCACCAGGGCGGCCGCCGCCAGGGCCGCGTGGGCCCGCCCGGAGGCGGCGCGGGCGGGCGTGACTCCTGCGGGGGAACTCGTACGCATGACGGGTCAACTCCTTGTGGACCTGCCGCCCCGGACCGGTTCCGCAGCGGCTCGGCCACCACGCTGACCTGCGCGGACAGCCCGGCGGAAGGGGGTGCGGGCGGGTCCACCCGGATAGGCGACAGCCCTGCCGGAACCGCCCTGCGGGGCTGGGGAGCACAGCGGGTTGACGCCCCCGTGCCCCGCCGCTCTCCGCTGTCCCCTCCGCTCAGACGTGGGCCGCGCCCGCCCCCGCTGCCGCGTTCTCGCCGCGCTTGGTGAAGCAGGCCACGACCGCGGCGAGGACCGCGACGACGCCGGCAACGGTGAAGGCGGTGCTCATGCCGGACACGAAGGTGTCGTGCGCGACCGCCGCGATGGCGTCGGCGACGGGCTGCGGCGCGCCCTGCGGGACCGGCGCGATGCCGACCTGGACCCCCGTCTCGGCCAGGGCCAGCTGCTCCGGGGAGAGCGGCGGCAGCTCCGCGGCCCGCCAGTTGTCCCCGAACGAGTCACCGACCGTACGGGCCATGACCGCGCCGAGGACGGCGGTGCCGAGGCTGCCGCCGACCTGCATGGCGGCCTGCTGGAGCCCGCCGGCCACCCCGGACAGCTCCAGCGGGGCGTTGCCGACGATGACCTCGGTGGCGCCGACCATGACGGGGGCGAGGCCCACGCCGAGGAGGCAGAACCACAGCGACATCTCCAGGGTGCCGGTGCCCGGGGTGAGCCCGGACAGCCCGAAGCAGGCGGCGGCGGTGGCGGCCATGCCGGCGACGAGCGGGATGCGCGGGCCGACCGCGGTGATGGCGGCGCCGGCCAGCGGCGAGCCGATGATCATCATGCCGGTCAGCGGCAGCAGGTGCAGGCCGCTGTCGACGGGGCTCATGCCGTGCACGTTCTGCAGGTAGAAGGTGACGAAGAACAGGCCGCCCATGAAGGCGAACGCCATCAGCACCATGAGCACGGTGCCCGCGGACAGCGGCAGCGAGCGGAACATCCCCAGCGGGATCAGCGGCTCGCGGGCCGTGGTCTCCCAGGCGGCGAAGAGCACGAAGCAGACCGCGGACCCGCCGAGGAACAGCACGGTCCGGCTGTCGCCCCAGCCCCATGCCGAGGCCTTGATCAGGGCCCAGATCAGGGAGAACATCCCGGTCGACAGCAGCGCGATGCCGGGGAGGTCGAAGGAGCGCGGGGCGTTCTCGGCGCGGTGGTCGAGCAGGATGAACAGGCCGAAGACCAGGGCGATGATGCCGACGGGCACGTTGACGAAGAAGACGGACTGCCAGCTGACGTGCTCCACGAGCAGGCCGCCGACGATGGGGCCGCCCGCGGTCGAGGCGCCGATGACCATGCCCCAGATGCCGATGGCCATGTTGAGCTTCTCGGCGGGGAAGGCGGCGCGCAGCAGGCCGAGCGCGGCGGGCATCAGCAGGGCGCCGAACAGGCCCTGGGCCACGCGGAAGCCGACGAGGAACTCGACGCTGGAGGACAGGCCGATCGCGGCGGACGCCCCGGCGAATCCGGCGATGCCGAGGAGGAAGGTCTGGCGGTGGCCGAAGCGGTCGCCGAGCTTGCCGGCGGTGATGAGGGAGACGGCGAGGGCGAGCAGGTAGCCGTTGGTTATCCACTGGACGTCGGAGAGCGAGGCTCCGAGGTCCTTCTGGATCTCGGGGTTGGCGACGGCGACGATCGTGCCGTCCAGGGTGACCATCATGACGCCGATGGCCACGGCGAAGAGGGTTAACCAGGGATGGCCGCGCAGCCCCGGCCGGGCCGGCGCCCCGCCCGGCCCCTTGACGGGCGTCCGGCCGTCGACGGTGGTCTGACGAGTCATGCGGACAGGCTAGTGACAGCGGCTGACACTTCACAGACGGCTTAACGAGGCAGTGGCTGTCAGGTCCGTCACAGGTACCCTGACCGCTCACTCGGCGTCAGATCGGGCACACGGCCGCCGCGTTGGGCCGCCCCGCGCCCGGCACCCGAACCGACCCGGCACCCGAACCGGCCCGAAACGGGAACCGGCCCGACGCCGGAACCAGCCCCGAAAGGACTCCCGCGGTGATGACCGACGAGCGGCCGGCGCAAGCGTCGCCGGCGCCCGGACTGCGCGAACGCAAGAAGCGGCGCACCCGGGACGCACTGCTGCGCGCCGCCCTCCTCCTCTTCATCTCGCAGGGGTACGAGCAGACCACCGTCGACGAGATCACCGACGCCGTGGACGTCTCCCAGCGCACCTTCTTCCGCTACTTCGCCAGCAAGGAGGAGGTCGCCTTCGCCGCCCAGGACCTGGCCGAATCGCACCTCCTCGCCGCCCTGCGGGCCCGGCCGGCCGCCGAGGGCCCCCTCACGGCGCTGCGCGCCGCCGTGGGCGACGTGTGGGACACCCTCGACGAGGCCCTGTCCGAGGTGGTCCCGCTCGACCTCTACCTGCGCACCTACCGGCTCATCGAGTCGACCCCGGCGCTGCTCGCCGTCCACCTGCGCCGCTGCACCGAGCTGGAGGAGCGGCTGGCCCGGCTGATCGCGGAGCGCGAGGGCCTGGACGTGGACGCCGACCCGCGCCCCCGGGTGGCCGTCGCCGCGTTCTCGGGTGTGATGCGTGTCACGGGACGGCTCTGGGGGCAGGGCGGGGACGCCGGCGTCGCCGCCCTGCGGGACACGACCGAGGCGTACCTCGACCGGCTCGGCCCGGCACTCGCCGCGGACTGGCGCTGACAGCGGGTCACGTGAGCCGGGTCACCGCGGACCGGTGCGGGGTGAGCCCCGTCACCGTGAGCCCGGTCACCGTGTTCCGGCTCACCCCGTGGCCCCCATCACCCTGTGCCTCAGGGCCCGTTCCGGTTTCGTACGCTGGTCCCAGTGAACCTGCCCGGCCTCGCCCACCCCACCGCCGTCGGCGCCGATCCGCGCCCTGCCGTCCTGCGCACCCTGCTCGCGCTGGCGGTCGTCTTCATCATGCTGGCGACCACCGGCTGGACCACCGTGCACCGGCCCGACGCCGGCACCACGCTGCGGGCCGCCGCGCTCGCCGCCTGGTCCACGGCCCGGAGCGACGGCCGGCCCGTGCCGCCCGCCGACGCCCCCGTGCGCACGGTGGCCCGGTTCTTCGCCGACATCGACCCCGGCCGGCAGGCCCGGCTCGCGGACGCCCACCCGTTCGTCATCGGCAACCTCGACGGAGCCCCCGCCACGCTGCGCTACCGCGCCAACCTGCGCGCCCTCGGACTGGCCGAGAAGGCCGAGCAGGCCCGCAGCCGCGACGTCAGCCTGACCCCGGCCGACCGCAACACGGCCGGCCGGCGCGCCCACCGCTTCGCCTCCCTCGCCGGCCCCGGCCGGCAGATCCTCGCCTTCGACCCCACCGGGGGCGGCCGCATCGCCGAGGTCTTCGGCGACCTCGACCAGGCCCGGCGGGTCTCGGTGATCGTCCCCGGTGTGGACACCGACGTCCTCACCTTCGAGCGCACGACGCGCCGGCTGACCGCCCCGGTCGGCATGGCGCAGTCGCTGTACGCGGCCGAGCGCGCCGCGGCTCCGGGCAGCCGGACCGCGGTCATCGCCTGGGCCGACTACACCGCCCCGTCCGGCGTCGGCATGGACGCGGCCACCGGGCGGATGGCCATGGACGGCGCCGTACGGCTGGAGGCCCTCGCGGCGGCGCTGCCGGGGGACGCGAGCGTGGCGCTGTTCTGCCACAGCTACGGGTCGGTGGTGTGCGGGGTCGCCGCGCACTCGCTGCCCGACCGGGTGACGGACGTCGTCGTGGCGGGCAGCCCGGGGATGCGCGCGGGCTCGGTGGCCGACCTGGACACCTCGGCCCGGGTGTGGGCCACGCGGGACTCCGGGGACTGGATCGCGGACGTTCCGCATCTGGAGGTCGGCGGCCTGGGGCACGGGGCGGACCCGGTGTCGCCGGAGTTCGGCGCCCGGCTGCTGTCCTCGGCCGGAGCCAAGCGGCACACCGGCTATTTCGAGCCAGGCACGGGCTCCCTGGACAACTTCGCCAAAATCGGAACCGGCACCTTTGACTCCGTTGTCTGCGCGACCGGGGACGATGCCTGCCGCCGTGGAGTTTCCGGGACAGACGCGCACTGACCCGCGTAGAGTCCCGGAAATCGGACCCCGCTCCGAGGGGGACGCGCAGGCGCGTATCCCTTTACCATGTGCCGCATGGGTGACGTACTGGCCGGAAATCATGCCGCCTGGGAGTTCGACTCGGACTCGGTGCTCATCCGCTTCACCCGGGGGATGCGAACGCCAAGGCTCTGGAATGCCCTCGGGGCGCGGCGGATCCCGTTCGAGGCACTGTCCGCGGTGGACCTCACCACGGGCAGACGCGACGCGGTGGTGCTGGAGGCCGTTCCGCGGCCGGGCGCGGATCCGCTGATGGAGGCCGCCGCAGGGCAACTGCGCGCGGTCTGCGACCCGTACCGTCTGGTGGTGCCGGGCGACCGGGCCGCGCAGGCGCGGGAGTTCGCCGACCGGCTGCGCGAGCGGCTGTGCCCCGAGGCGGACGAGCCGGCCGAGCGCTTCCTGGTGCCGGTGGCGGAGCCGCCGCTGCAGCTGAAGGCGTACGACGCGCGCGTGACCTTCGACGGCACGGCCGTCGGCTTCCAGTGGTCGCGTACGGGCGCCACCGGCACCAAGTGGAAGGCGGGCGACCAGCGTTACCCGCTGTCGGAGCTGGCCGGAGTCGAGTGGCGTTCGCCGGAGGGGCCGGGCGGCCATCTGCGGCTCATACGCCGCGACGGCACCGGGGCCGATCCGCGTCCGGACCACGACCTCGCCACCGCCGTGTTCGGCACCGGGTACGGGGCCGTGCACGAGTCGCTGCCGTTCGCGGCGGCCGTGCTGGCGGCCCTGCGCGTGCGCACCCCGGTGGCCTCGGTGCCGGCGCCGCGCACGGACGAGCGCCTGCACCACCTGAGCGAGCTGCACAGCGCCGGCCTGCTGACGGACGCCGAGTACTCGGCCCTGCGGGATCGTTTCACCACGGACCCCTCCGAGGAGTAGCGCCCGCCCCCGCCGCGGCTGCCCGGTTCCGTTTGCCCCCGGTTCCGGCCGCCCCGGATCCGGCCCCGTGTCGCGCCTGCCTACGCCTCGCGGGCCGCCGAGGTGAAGGCCATGTCCGGGTAGCGGTCCCCCGCGACCTGCCCGGCGATCGGCTCCAGCAGGGCCAGCTCCGGCTCCGTCAGCGTGATCCGGGTCGCGGCGGTGTTCTCCGCGAGCCGCTCCGGCCTGCGGGTGCCCGGGATCGGGACCACCGTCAGCCCGTGCACCTGCGCCCGCTGCTGCACCCAGGCCAGCGCGATCTGCGCCGGGGTGGCCCCGTGGGCGCGCGCGACCTGCCGCACCGGCTCCAGCAGCGCCGCGTTGGCCTTGGCGTTGTCGCCGGTGAACCGCGGCTGGAAGACGCGGAAGTCGCCCTCCGACAGCTCCGCGGCGTCCGCGAAGGCGCCGGTCAGGAAGCCGCGGCCGAGCGGGGAGTACGGCACGAAGGCCACGCCGAGCTCGGCCGCCGCACCGACCGCGCTGCGCTCCACGTCCCGGCTGAACAGGGACCACTCCGACTGGAGGGCCGCGATCGGGTGCACCGCGTACGCCTCCCGCAGCTCCGCCCCGGTGACCTCGCTGAGCCCCAGGTGGCGCACCTTGCCCTCCTGCACCAGCTCCGCCATGGCGCCCACGGACTCGGCGAGCGGGACCGACGGGTCGTGGCGGTGCATGTAGTACAGGTCGATGACGTCGGTCCCGAGCCGCCGGAGGCTGTCCTCCGCCGCCCTGCGGACGTACGCGCGGTCGTTGCGTATGCCGCGGTGGTGCGGGTCGTCGGTGCGCTCGATGCCGAACTTGGTGGCGAGGGTGATCTCCTCGCGGTGCGCGGCGACGAACGGCGCGAGGAACTCCTCGTTGCGGCCCCGCCCGTAGATGTCGGCGGTGTCGAACAGGGTGACCCCGGCGTCGAGCGCCGCCCCGAGCGTCGCGCGGGCCGCCGCCTCGTCCGTCTCCCCGTAGAACTCGCTCATGCCCATGCAGCCGAGGCCCTGGATGCCGACCCGCGGGCCGCCCTTGCCGAGTTCGGCCTGCCCGATGGTGGTGTTCTGCGTCACTGGCGTGCCGCCTTCCCCGTATAAATATCGATCTTGAAGTCCAGAACGGCGAGCGCGTCGGTCAGTTCCGCGATCCGAGCCCGCACCTCGCTCCGGGTCCGCTCCAGCAGCTCGCGCCGCCGGTCGACGGTGTGCTCGCCCTCGCGGAGCAGTTCGGCGTACGTGACCATGTCCGCCACCGACATGCCGGTGGCGCGCAGCTTGCCCACGAACGACAGCCACCGCAGGTCGGCGTCGGTGAAGCGCCGCTGCCCCGAGTGGGACCGGTCCACATGCGGCATCAGGCCGATCCGCTCGTACCAGCGCAGGGTGTGCTGGCTCAGGCCGGTCAGGGCCTCGACCTCGCTGATCGTGTACCGCGTCTGCGTCCCTGTCAGGCTCATGCCGCCCACGCTAGGACCTTTGAGTGCACTCCAAGCAAGTAGGCTCGGCGGCATGGAGAGCGTGGAGACCCTGGACAGCCTGCGGACCATCGACGACTGGCCGGTGCCGACCGCCGCGGCGGCCGTCGTCCGGGCGGACGGGAGCCTGGCGGGCTCCCACGGCCCCGTCGGCCACCGGTTCGCACTGGCTTCGGTGACCAAGCCGCTCGCGGCGTACGCCGCGCTCGTCGCGTACGAGGAGGGCGCCGTCGAGCTGGACGAGCCCGCGGGCCCCGAGGGCGCGACGGTGCGTCACCTGCTGGCGCACACCAGCGGCCTGGCCTTCGACGAGCACCGGGTCATGGCCCCGCCCGGGACGCGCCGGCTGTACTCGAACGCCGGCTTCGAGGTGCTCGGCGACCACATCGCCAAGGCCACCGGCATCCCCTTCGCCGAGTACGTGCACCAGGCGGTGTTCGAGCCGCTCGGCATGGCCTCGACCACCCTGGACGGCTCGCCCGCCAAGGACGGCGTCTCCACCGTGTCGGACCTGGTCCGCTTCGCCGCCGAGCTGCAGGCCCCCCGCCTGCTCGACCCGCGCACGGTCGCGGAGGCCACCACCGTGGCCCACCCGGGCCTCAAGGGCGTGCTCCCCGGGTACGGGCACCAGTCCCCGAACGACTTCGGGCTCGGCGTGGAGATCCGCGGCGCCAAGAGCCCGCACTGGACGGGCGCCTCCTCCTCCCCGGGCACCTTCGGCCACTTCGGCCAGGCCGGCACCTTCCTGTGGGTGGACCCCGCCGTGCGCGCCGCGTGCGTGGTGCTGACGGACCGCGCCTTCGGCCCGTGGGCCGTGGAGGCCTGGCCGCCCTTCACGGACGGGGTCCTCGCCGAGCTCTCCGGCCCGCTCCACCGCTGAGCGGGCCGCAGGACGGCCGTGGTTCTGCCGCAGGACTGCCGCAGTCCTGCCGCGGGATCGCCTCAGGACTGCCGCAGGACTACGGAAGCTCCCAGATCAGCAGCTCCCCGGGGGATCCCGCGACGACCTCCAGGCCCTGCTCTCCGGTGATCCGGGCCGAGTCCCCGGGCCCGAGCTCCACCCCGTCCAGCCGCAGGTCGCCGCGCACCACGTGCAGGTAGACCCGCTCCGCGGCGGGGACGGCGACGTGCTCGCCCGCGCCCGGCCGCCGCACGTGCAGGACGGCGCCGGCCGCGGGGACCTCGTACGGGGTGTCGTCGGAGAGGCCGCGGACCAGCCGGTACGCGGGCTCCCCGCCGGGGGCCAGCGGCGCGAGCCAGGTCTGCACGAAGCGCAGCGGCTCGGCGCCGTCGTTGCGCTCGATGTGCCGGGCGCCGGATCCGGCGCCGAGGTGCTGCACGTCGCCGTGGCGGAGCACGGCCTCCTCGCCGGTGCTGCCCCTGTGCGTCAGCTCACCCTCGATCACCCAGGTGACGATCTCGGTGTGGCTGTGGGGGTGCTCGTCGAAGCCGGCGCCCGGGGCGAGGGCCTCCTCGTTGCAGGCCAGGATCGGGCCGAAGCGCAGGTTGTCCGGGTCGTAGAAGCTGCCGAAGGAGAAGGCGTGCCGGGTGGTGATCCCCGCGTCGGGGTCCCCGCCCGGGTACCGGTCGGCACCGCGGCGTACATCAATCATGGGCCCACGGTAGACCTTGGGTGTGAGGCCGCACTCCGCGCTGCCGTCCCGATAAGGCAGTCTTGTCCCGTGCCCCAACCCGAACGTGAGCATTCCCCCGCGCATCCCGCTGCCGCCCATCCGCATGCCGCGACGCTGCGCCGGCTGGAGAAGTCCTCCGGCCGGCTCGCCGCGAACGCGATCGCGCGCATGGACGAGACCCTGCCGTGGTACCGGGCGATGCCCCCGGAGAACCGGTCCTGGATCGGCCTGGTCGCCCAGGCCGGCATCGCCGCGTTCACCGAGTGGTTCCGGCACCCGGAGACCCCGCAGGCGATCTCCACCGACGTGTTCGGGACGGCTCCGCGCGAGCTGACCCGGGCGATCACGCTGCGCCAGACCGTCGAGATGGTCCGCACCACGATCGAGGTCATGGAGGCCGCGATCGAGGAGGTGGCGGCCCCGGGCGACGAGTCGATCCTGCGGGAGGCGCTGCTGGTGTACGCCCGGGAGATCGCGTTCGCGACGGCCCAGGTGTACGCGCAGGCCGCCGAGGCGCGCGGGGCGTGGGACGCCCGGCTGGAGTCCCTGGTGGTGAACGCGGTGCTGTCCGGGGAGGCCGACGAGGGCGCGCTGTCGCGGGCCGCGGCCCTGGGCTGGAACTCGCCGGAGCACGTGTGCGTGGTGCTCGGCACCGCGCCGGAGGGCGACAGCGAGCTGACGGTCGAGGCGATCCGGCGGGCGGCCCGGCACCACAAGCTGCAGGTGCTGACGGGTGTGCTCGGCGACCGCCTGGTGGTGATCGCGGGCGGCAGCGACAACCCGCTGCAGGTGGCGAAGTCGCTGATCGGGCCGTTCGCGGCGGGCCCGGTGGTCGCGGGCCCGGTGGTCGCGGACCTGCTGAACGCGACGAAGTCCGCGCAGGCGGCGGCGGCCGGTCTGAAGGCCTGTTCGGCCTGGCAGGACGCCCCGCGGCCGGTGCTCGCGGACGATCTCCTGCCGGAGCGCGCGATCGCCTCGGATCCCTCCGCGCGGGAGCAGCTGGTGGAGGAGATCTACAGACCGCTGGAGGAAGCGGGGTCGGCGCTGCTGGAGACGCTGAGTGTCTACCTGGAGCAGGCGAGCAGTCTGGAGGGGGCGGCGCGGATGCTGTTCGTGCACCCGAACACGGTGCGCTACCGGCTCCGACGTGTGACCGACGTCACCGGCTGGTCGCCTTCTGATGTCCGCTCGGCGTTTACGCTGCGGATCGCGCTGATCCTCGGGCGTCTGGCTGACAACGATCAGCAGTCCTAGACTTTTGTCGGACTTCAACAATTACCCTGACGGTTCTTGGTCCCTGTCCCCACGGGCGGCTGGGACCCTCGACAAGAGAGAGTGTGAGGGTGCTCGTACTCGTCGCTCCCGGCCAAGGCGCACAGACGCCCGGCTTCCTGACCCCCTGGCTCGAACTGCCCGGCGCCGCTGACCGCGTCGCGGCATGGTCGGACGCCATCGGGCTCGACCTTGCCCACTACGGCACGAAGGCGGACGCGGACGAGATCCGCGACACGGCCGTGGCCCAGCCGCTGCTGGTCGCCGCGGGCCTGCTCGCCGCTTCGGAGCTGGGCTCCCGTACGGCCTTCGGTGCCGTCGCGGGCCACAGTGTCGGCGAGATCACCGCCGCCGCGTACGCGGGTGTGCTCTCCGACGCCGACGCGCTGTCCTTTGTGCGGACCCGGGGGCTGGCGATGGCCGAGGCCGCCGCCGTCACCGAGACCGGCATGGCCGCGGTGCTGGGCGGTGACCGCGACGTGGTCGTCGCGCACCTGGAGAAGCTGGGTCTGACCCCCGCCAACATCAACGGCGCGGGGCAGATCGTGGCGGCGGGCACCAAGGAGCAGATCGAGGCCCTGGTCGCCGAGAAGCCCGAGGGCGCCATGAAGGTCGTTGCGCTGCAGGTCGCGGGCGCCTTCCACACGCACCACATGGCTCCCGCGGTCGCGACGCTGGACGGGGCCGCCAAGGCCCTCGCGCCGGCCGACCCGGAGCTGAAGTACGTCTCGAACAAGGACGGCCAGGTCGTCACCTCGGGCGCCGACGTCGTCGCCCGCCTGGTGGGCCAGGTCGCGAACCCGGTCCGCTGGGACCTGTGCATGGAGACGTTCGCCGACCTCGGCGTCACCGGGCTCGTCGAGCTCAGCCCGGGCGGCACCCTGACGGGTCTGGCCAAGCGCGCCCTCAAGGGCGTGCCGAACGTGGCCCTGAAGACCCCGGACGATCTCGACAAGGCCGCGGCGCTCGTCGCCGAGCACGCGGCCTGAGAGAAGGAGCCCACACAGCATGTCGAAGATCAAGCCTGCCCAGGGCTCCCCGTACGCCCGCATCCTCGGCGTCGGCGGCTACCGCCCGACCCGGGTGGTCCCCAACGACGTCATCCTGGAGAAGATCGACTCCTCCGACGAGTGGATCCGCTCCCGCTCGGGCATCGCGAGCCGGCACTGGGCCTCGGCCGAGGAGACCGTCGCCGCGATGTCGGTGGAGGCCTCCGGCAAGGCGCTGGCCGATGCCGGGGTCTCCCCCGAGCAGATCGGCGCCGTGATCGTCTCGACGGTCTCCCACTTCCGGCAGACCCCGGCGGTCGCGACCGAGATCGCGCACCGGATCGGCGCGGTCAAGCCGGCCGCGTTCGACATCTCCGCGGGCTGCGCCGGCTTCGGCTACGGCCTGACCCTCGCCAAGGGCCTCGTCATCGAGGGCTCGGCCCGGTACGTGCTCGTCATCGGCGTGGAGCGGCTGTCGGACCTGACCGACCTGGAGGACCGCGCGACGGCCTTCCTGTTCGGCGACGGCGCCGGCGCCGTGGTCGTCGGCCCCTCGGACGTGCCGGCCATAGGCCCCACGGTGTGGGGCTCGGAGGGCGACAAGTCCGGGACGATCAAGCAGACCGTTCCGTGGGACGAGTACCTCGGCAAGGACGCCGGCGAGAAGTTCCCGGCCATCACGCAGGAGGGCCAGGCGGTGTTCCGCTGGGCCGTCTTCGAGATGGCCAAGGTGGCCCAGCAGGCGCTCGACGCCGCCGGGATCACCGCGGACGACCTGGACGTCTTCATTCCGCACCAGGCCAACATGCGGATCATCGACTCGATGGTGAAGACCCTCAAACTGCCGGAGCACGTCACGGTCGCCCGTGACGTGGAAACCACCGGCAACACCTCGGCCGCCTCGATCCCGCTCGCAATGGAGCGGCTCCTGGCGACCGGAGCGGCGAAGAGCGGCGACACCGCGCTCGTCATCGGCTTCGGGGCGGGGCTCGTCTACGCCGCGACGGTCGTTACCCTCCCCTAGGGCCCGGAACCACATCCGGTCCTGTTCCACCGCAGTCAGCTACAGAAGGAGCGCCACATGGCCGCCACGCAGGAAGAGATCATCGAGGGTCTGGCGGAGATCGTCAACGAGATCGCCGGTATCCCGGTCGAGGACGTCGAGGCCGACAAGTCGTTCACCGACGACCTGGACGTCGACTCCCTGTCCATGGTCGAGGTCGTCGTCGCCGCCGAAGAGCGCTTCGACGTCAAGATCCCGGACGAGGACGTCAAGGGCCTCCGCACCGTCGGTGACGCTGCCGACTACATCCTGAAGCACCAGGCCTGAGCCTGACGAGCGTTTGTCGCCACCCGGCGGTGGCGCCGTGACAATTCAGCACCCCCTGAGACGTGGAGAAAGAATTCCTGTGAGCCCGACCAATCGCACCGTGGTCGTCACCGGTATCGGCGCAACCACTCCGCTGGGTGGCGACAGCGCTTCGACCTGGGAAGGTCTGCTCGCCGGCCGGTCCGGTGTCAAGCCCCTGGAGGGCGAGCGCTTCGCCGAACTCCCGGTCCGCATTGCCGCCCCGGTCGCCGTCGACCCGAGCGAGGTCCTCCCGAAGCCCCTGGCGCGCAAGCTGGACCGCTCGGCCCAGTTCGCCGTCATCGCGGCCCGCGAGGCCTGGGCCGACGCCGGCTACAAGGCCCCGGCGGGCGAGGACGCGTCCGTCGCGCCGGAGCGCCTGGGCACCGTGATCGCCTCCGGTATCGGCGGTGTCACCACTCTGCTCGACCAGTACGACGTACTGAAGGAAAAGGGTGTGCGCCGGGTTTCCCCGCACACCGTCCCCATGCTGATGCCGAACGGCCCGTCGGCCAACGTCGGCCTGGAGGTCAACGCCCAGGCGGGCGTGCACACCCCGGTCAGCGCCTGCGCCTCCGGCGCCGAGGCCATCGGCTACGCCGTCGAGATGATCCGCACCGGCCGCGCCGACGTGGTCGTCGCGGGCGGCACCGAGGCGGCCATCCACCCGCTGCCGATCGCCGCGTTCGCCAACATGATGGCGATGTCCAAGAACAACGAGAACCCCGAGTCGGCCTCACGCCCGTACGACAAGGGCCGTGACGGCTTCGTCCTCGGCGAGGGCGCGGGCGTCGTGGTGCTGGAGTCCGCGGAGCACGCCGCCGCGCGCGGTGCCCGCGTCTACTGCGAGGTGCTGGGCCAGGGCCTGTCCGCGGACAGCCACCACATCGCGCAGCCGGAGCCGACCGGCCGCGGTGTCGCCGCCGCCGTGCAGAACCTGCTCGACAACACGGGCCTGAACCCGGCCGAGCTGGTCCACGTGAACGCGCACGCCACGTCGACCCCGCAGGGTGACACGGCCGAGGTGAAGGCCCTGCGCAAGGTCCTGGGCGACGACCTCGACCACGTCGCGATCTCCGCGACCAAGTCGATGACCGGCCACCTGCTGGGCGGCGCCGGCGGTATCGAGACCGTCGCGACCGTGCTGGCCCTCTACCACCGGCTGGCCCCGCCGACCATCAACATCGACGAGCTGGACGAGGACATCACCGCGGACATCGTCCGCGGCGAGCCCCGCAAGCTGCCCGCCGAGGGCCCGATCGCCGCGATCAACAACTCGTTCGGCTTCGGCGGCCACAACGTCACGCTGGGGTTCCGCAGCGTCTGAGGCCGAGGAGGCGGGCGTTCGCCGCGCCGCAGCCGCGCCGCAGCCGCCGACGCCGCGCCCCGTGCGCATGAGGCCCACCCGGGATTCCCCGGGTGGGCCTCTTCGCGTTCCCCCGCGCCCGGTCGGGCGGCCCCGGCTGCGCGGCGGCTAGACCACCTGGTGGAGCCAGCGCACGGGGGCGCCCTCGCCGGCGTAGCGGAAGGGCTCCAGTTCGTCGTCCCAGGGCTTGCCGAGCAGTCGGGAGATCTCCGCTTCCAGGTCGGTCTCGCCGCGTGCGGAGCGGGCGAGGGCGGCGCGCAGCCGGTCCTCGGGGATCAGGATGTCGCCGTGCAGGCCGGTGACGGCGTGGAAGATGCCGAGGTCCGGTGTCGAGCTGTAGCGCTCGCCCTCGGCGGTGGCGCAGGGTTCCGCGGTCACCTCGAAGCGCAGCAGGTGCCAGCCGCGCAGCGCGGAGGCGAGTTTCGACGCGGTGCCCGCCTCGGCCTGCCAGGAGAACTCGGCTCTCCAGGTGCCCGGAGAGGCGGGCTGCCGGATCCAGTCGAGGTTCACCCGCACCCCGAGCACGCCCGCAACAGCCCATTCCACGTGCGGGCAGAGCGCGCGCGGTGCGGAATGCACGTACAGAACTCCACGTGTCGTCACCGGGACCTCCAGTGTGGGACGAGGTCGGGAATAAACTCCAGAAAACGGACAGAATGTGACGTGATGTAATGTAACGGAAATAATTTGACATCGCGCTGCGGGACCTGCGGCCGAAACGCCACGGGGAAAAAGCTACCGTGCGGCAGGGGTCATGGTGTGTCGTACGGTCGGTCCGAGGCCGCCAAACCCAGAGCTTTCACTCAGCAGGACGCCCCCGCGAGGACGCGGGGCGACGAGGAGGGGACCACCCGATGCGCACCACCGTTCCCGGACACCGCACGCGACGCACACGCGCGGGCGCGGGCGCGGCCATGGCCCTGCTGGCCGGGGCGCTGACCGGGTGTCAGGCGTCCGCCGCACCCGAGGAAGGGGAGCGCGGCGCGCAGGCCGGGCCGCGCTGGAACACCGCGCCCGCGTCGATCGCCGCCGTCGGCGACTCCATCACCCGTGGTTTCGACGCCTGTTCGGTCCTGGCCGACTGCCCCGAGGTCTCGTGGGCCACCGGGAGCGATCCGGCGGTCCACTCGCTGGCCGCCCGACTGCTCGGCGACGCGCAGGTGGCGGCGCGCAGTTGGAACTACGCGGCCACCGGCTCACGGATGGCGGACCTGGAAGGACAGCTGGCCTCGGCCTCCGGGCACAAGCCCGACCTGGTCACGGTGATGGTCGGGTCGAACGACGCGTGCCGCCCGTCGACCGCGTCGATGACCCCCGTGGCGGAGTTCCGGACGGGCTTCGAGAAGGCCCTCGGCGCGCTGCGGGCGGCCTCGCCCGCCTCCCAGGTGTACGTCTCCAGCGTGCCCGACCTGCAGCGGCTGTGGCAGCAGGGCAAGGACAGCCCGATGGTGCGCCAGGTGTGGAAGCTGGGCATCTGCCAGTCGATGCTCGCGGATCCGCTGTCGTCCGCGGCGACGGCGACGACCCGGCGCGAGCAGGTGCGGGCGCGGGTGGTCGAGTACAACGAGGTGCTCCGCGAGGTCTGCGCGAAGGACGCGCTGTGCCGCTACGACGGCGGCGCGGTGTTCCAGTACCCCTTCGCCGCCGACCAGTTGAGCCACTGGGACTGGTTCCACCCGGGCAAGGACGGGCAGGCGCGGCTCGCCGAGCTGGCGCACCGCCAGGTGACCGCCGCCGAGCCGCCGCGCTGACGCCGCTTCCGACCCCGGCCCCGCCGCCGCCCCCGTTCCGGGTCGGCTCCAGGGATGTTTTCCGGCCACCCGCCGGACGCGGTCCGGCATCCTGGGCGCATGAAAATCGCCGCAGCGCAGCTGACCTGCATACCCGCCGACGTCCCGGGCAACACCGCACGGGCCGCGGCCCTCGCCGCCGAGGCCCGGGACACGGGCGCCGGGCTCGTGGTGTTCCCCGAGCTCACGCTCACCGGCTACGAGCCGGCCGCCCTGGCCGCCGACCCGGGCCTGTGGATCGCCGGCCCGGACGACCCCCGGCTCGACCCGCTCCGGTCCGCCGGCACCGCCGTCGCCGTCAACGTCGCGCTGCGCACCGGCGGCCCGCGGCCCGCCATCGCGACGCTGGTCTACGGGGCGGACGGCGGGCACGTCACCATGTACGCCAAGCAGCACCTGTACCGGCAGGAACAGGACGCCTTCACGCCGGGCGGCCGCGACGGGCACTTCGAGCTCGGCGGCATCCGCTTCTCACTCGGCATCTGCTTCGACAACCACTTCCCCGAGCTCGCCGGGCGCGCGGCGGCGGCCGGCTGCCGCGTCCACCTCGCCTCCTCCCTGTACGGGACGGACGGCGGGATCGAGGAACGGGCCGCGGTCCACCCCGGGCTGGCGAAGGAGCACGGCCTGTACGTGGTCCTCGCCAACCACGTCGGCCCGGCCGGCCCGTGGACCGGCTGCGGACGGTCCGCGGTCTGGGCCCCCGACGGCGCCCTGCTCGCCGAGGCGGACGACCGCACGCCGATGGTGGTGACGGCCGAGATCACCGCCTGACCGGCCCTCCGGGGCTCCAGGACTCCGGCGCGCCGGTCAGGCGGTCAGGCGGTCGGGCGGTCGGGCGGTCGGGCGGTCGGGCGGTCGGGCTGTTCAGGGGGCCGTCGGCACCCGCGGGCGGTACTCCCACGGGCGACGGCCTCGCCCTGCTCCGGGCGGGGCGGCCACCGGTCAGGAGGCCGACACGCACCGGGGTCGTCGGGCAGCACGTCTCGGCCGGACGTCCGGGCCCGCCGGTCCGGTGCCCCCGGGCAGGCGGCGAGCGCGGAGGGCGATGGTTCCGCTTGGTTGGCTCAGCCGAGCGCGCCGAAGCCCGCCAGCACGAAGAGGAGGGTCCAGCCGCCCATCGCCAGCCAGCCGAGCGCCAGGCCGAGCGTCGCCGGGGTGTCACCCTCCTCGCCGCGAGCGCGGATCTGCGCCTTGGCGATGTGGCCGGTGATCACGGCGCCGGGAGCGGCCATGCCGAGGGTCGGCAGACACAGCACACCCAGAACGAGTGATGCGATCGCCATCCCGTTGACCCGCCGCACCGGCACGGGCATCGGCCCCGGCATGGCCATGGGCATGGGCATGGCGACCGGTGCCGCGTGCCCTGCGAAGGCCGGCCCCGCCGTCACCGCGGCGCCGTAGGGGACCGCCATCGGCCCGGCCGGCAGATCGGCCACCAGCTGCGCGAGCTGGCCGTACGTCTGCGCCTGCGAGGCCGCGTCGAAGCGCTGCCCGTACTCCTCGCGGGAGAGCCGGCCCTCCGCGTACGCGGCCTTGAGGACGTCCACCGTGCGGTCGCGGTCGGTGTGCGAGGCCCGCATCGCGGACGCCGGGACCTGCGCGGACGGCCAGGCCTGCCCCGGCTGCGCGGGCAGCGCACCGAACGGGGACGCAGGCGGATGGACCGGGTACTGCTGCCCCCACGGCTGCTGAGCCATCCCGCCACCTCCGAAACCCTGCACGCGTCCGTGTACGCGTCCGTCCAAGAATGGAGGACGAACGCGCTGCGGCAAAGGTTGCCGCTCTGCCGCCCGGGCCGGCGCGTGTGATGAGGTGTCGCCCATGACCGACTTCGAGACGATCACGGTTCCGGGCCTCCTCTGCGGATACCCCGGAGTCGCCTTCGGCGGGTACGTCGCCGGAGTGCTGGCCGCGCACGCGGCCGCGAAGACCGTACGGGTGGACTTCCGCCGGCCCGTCCCCACCGACGCCCCGGTCCGGCTCGTCCCGACCGCCGGCGGCGGAGCCGAACTGACCGACGGCACGGACCTGCTGGCCGCGGCCAGCCCGGCCGAGCCGACGGTCGAGGTCCCGGCGGCCCCGTCCTGGGAGCAGGCCCTGGCCGCCGCCGAGGCCTACCGGGCGGCCCCGCCGGACGGGTCGGTCGACTGCTTCGGCTGCGGCCTGAACCGCACCCCGGACACCGGCCTGCGCCTGCACTGCGGCCGGGTGCCCGGCACGGCCCTGGTCGCCACCGCCTGGACCCCGGGGCCCGCGCTCGCCGACGCCGACGGGCTGCTGCCGGCCGAGCTGGTGTGGGGCTCGCTGGACTGCCCGGGCAACGCGGTGGGCCGCCTCCTCGACGACCGGCGGGCCGGCGCGGTCACGGCCGCCCTGACCGGGCAGCTGCTGCGGCCGGTCCCGGCCGGCACGGGCCTGGTGTCGTACTCCTGGCTGCTCGGCGGCGAGGGCCGCAAGTACCGCGCGGGCACGGCGCTGGCGACGGCCGAGGGCGAGCTGTGCGCCGTCGGCGAGGCCCTGTGGGTGGAGCCCCGCCCGGCCCGCTGAGCGGGTACCGCGCCCCGTGGGGGCGCGGTTGCCCGAGCGACCGGCCCCACCGGCCGCGGTGTCATGGCCGGCCTTCCGGCGGAGCGCTCAGGCGGATGCCGCCTCGTCGTCCGGGAGGAGGTACCTGCTCCCCCACTTCCCCAGGGGTTCCAGGGCCGCGTTCAGGTCGTGGCCCAGCAGGGTCAGGGAGTACTCCACGCGCGGCGGGACCTCGTCGTAGGCCTCGCGGTGCACCAGGCCGTCCGTCTCCAGCTCGCGCAGCTGGGCGGCGAGCACCTTCTCCGACACCCCCGGGACCAGCCGCCGCAGCTCGCCGAAGCGGCGCGGCCGCTGGTCCAGCTCCCACAAGAGCGACACCTTCCACTTGCCGTCGATCACGGACATCGCCGCGGCCACACCGCACTGGTCCGCCCCGGGCCTCCGCCCGACACCCATCGCACACCCCTCCCCGCCTGCTCACTCACTTTGAAGTAACCACCCACTCCAAAGTACGTACTTGAGGACCTTTCGGCCCGGCACCAGTCTGAATGACATGACCGACAAGAACGTTGCACAGCGCTCCCTCACCCTGCTCGGCCTCGGCGACATGGGCACCGCCCTGGCCCGCACCTGGCTCGCCGCCGGCCACTCCCTGACCGTCTGGAACCGCACCGCCGCCAAGGCCGAGGCCCTCGCCGCCGAAGGCGCCTCCGTCGCCGCCGGCCCCGCCGAGGCGGTGGCCGCGAACGACCTCGTCGTCGTCTGCCTGCTGGACGACGCCAGCGTCGGCTCGGCCCTGGAGGGCGCCGACCTGACCGGCAAGGACATCGTCAACCTCACCACCGGCACCCCGGCCGAGGGCCGGGCCCGCGCGGCCTGGGCCGAGGCCCGCGGCGCCCGCTTCGTGGACGCCGGAATCATGGCCACCCCGGTGATGATCGGCGTTCCCGAGGCCGGCGGCTACGTCTTCTACAGCGGCTCCCGGGCCCTGTTCGACACCCACCGGGCCGTGCTGGAGGTCCCGGTTCCGGCCCGGTACGTCGGCGAGGACGCGGGCCACGCCGCCCTGCACGACGTGGCGCTGCTCAGCGGGATGTACGGGCTGTTCGCCGGCATCTCGCACGCCTTCGCGCTCATCGAGGGCGAGGACATCGCCCCGAAGGACCTGGCCCCGCTCCTGTCGGAGTGGCTGGGCGCGATGGGCTTCTTCGTGGGCGACGCGGCCGAGCGGCTGACCTCGGGCGACTTCACCACCGGTGTGGTGTCCAACCTCGCCATGCAGGTGACCGCGAGCGGGACGCTGCTGCGCACCGCGGAGGAACAGGGGGTCAGCGCCGAGCTGATCAACCCCTACTTCGAGCTGATGCGGCGCCGCCTGGCCGCCGACGGGTCCGCGCACGCCGGTGAGGACACGGCGGGCGCGATCACCCTGCTGCGGCGGTAGGCCGCCGGGTCAGGAGGCGTATGGGTTCGGCGGCGTCCCGAAGCCGCCGGCCGGCCCCCGGTCGGGACCGGGACCGCCCGCCGGGTACCGGGGGGACTGCGGAGGCTGCGGGTGCTGCTGCCCCGGGTACGCGGCCGGGTACGGGGCCTGCGGCTGGGCCTGGGCGGGGTACTGCGGCGGGTACGGGGCGCCGTACGGGGCGCTCTGCGCCGGCTGTCCGCCCGGGTACTGGCCGTATCCCTGGGGCTGTGCCTGGGTCTGGGCCTGGGGCCGGTCCTGGCCCGGGGTGCGGTCCTCGCCCGCGCCCTCGCCCTCGCCGGCCCGCTCCTCGTCCTCGCCCCGCAGGTGCCGGACCATGAGCGTCGCCCCGGCCACCGCGCCCGGCATGAGGAACACCGCCACCAGCGGCAGCAGGAAGGCCAGCACCAGCGGCACGCCGAAGCCGAGCGCCAGCATCCGCCGCCCGCGCAGCAGGACGAGCCGTTCCTTCAGCTCCACGCCGCGGCGCTGGAGCGCGACGGCGGTGAGCTCCTCGGCGAGGAAGAAGCCGGACACGCAGAACCCGATGACCGGGATCACGGTCTGGCCGACCACCGGGATGAACCCGAGGGCGAACAGCAGGATCCCGTACAGCGCGACGCGCAGGAGCACCTTCAGGCTGTCCCGGGCGGAGATCCACAGCTCCCGGACGAGCGGCAGCCCGGACTCCGGGACGTCGCCGCCTTCGCTGCGGTCGACCTGCTCCGACAGCGACTCGTAGAAGGGCTGGCCGATGAGCAGGGTCACGGCGGTGAAGGTGATCACCGCGAGGAACAGGCCGAGGCCGAAGACCAGGGTGGTCAGGAAGCCCCGGAACAGGCCCTGCCAGGGCGAGGTCCAGTCGTCGGCGAAGGGCGTGGCCCAGGCCGTCAGGTCGTCGGCTCCGTAGCCGAGGGCGACGAACGCGCCGACGTACAGCACCAGCGACGCCAGCCCCGGCAGCAGGCCGAAGCCCAGCCACCGTCCGTGACGGAACACCCATCTCTGTCCGGCCAGCAGGTAGCCGAATCCCCCCGCAAGATCACGCATGGGTCCAGCTTACGGTGAAGGCCGCCCTCCGGTCGGGTGGGCGGCCTTCGCACGCGGGCGGCTACCGGATCAGACGGCGAGCTCGACCGTGATGTTGCCGGCGGTGGCCTTGGAGTACGGGCAGACCTGGTGGGCCTTCTCGATGAGCTCCTTGGCCTTGGCCTGGTCCACGTTCGGGATCACGGCCGAGATCTTCACGATCAGGCCGAAGCCCTCGTCGTTCTTGCCGATGCCGACCTCGGCGGTGACGGTGGAACCGGAGATGTCGGCGTTCTCGTTGCGGGCGACGACGCCCAGGGCGCCCTGGAAGCACGCGCTGTAGCCGGCCGCGAAGAGCTGCTCCGGGTTGGTGCCGGCGCCGCTGCCGCCCATCTCCTTCGGCGGGTTCACCACGACGTCGAGCCGGCCGTCGCCGGTGGAGACGCGGCCGTCACGGCCGTTCTCCGCGGTGGCCACGGCGGTGTAGAGGACGTCCGACTGCTGGATGGACATGTAGACAGGATCCTTCTGCTGGTCGCCGCGACTCGCGCCCACGATCGCGACGGTTCGGGACCGAGCCTAGCCGGTGAACGAAACGATCATCTTTCCGGTGTTCTGGCCGCGCAGCATTCCGAGGAAGGCCTCGGTCGCGTTCTCCACGCCCTCGACGACCGTCTCGTCGGCCACGAGCTCGCCCGAGCGCAGCCAGCCGGAGACGTCCTTGACGAACTGGGGCTGGAGTTCGGCGTGGTCGTTGACCAGGATGCCCTGCAGGCGCAGCCGCTTGCCGATGACCTGGAGCAGGTTGCGCGGGCCGGGGGCGGGCTCGGTGTCGTTGTACTGGGCGATCGCCCCGCACAGGGTGGCCCGGCCGTGCACGTTCAGGGAGGAGATCGCGGCCTCCAGGTGGTCGCCGCCGACGTTGTCGAAGTAGACGTCGATGCCCTCGGGGGCGGCGTCCTTCAGCTGCTCGGCGACGGGGCCGTTCTTGTAGTTGAAGGCGGTGTCGAAGCCGTACTTCTCCGTGAGGAGCGTCACCTTCTCGCCCGAGCCGGCCGAGCCGATGACCCGGGACGCGCCCTTGATCTTCGCGAACTGGCCGACCAGGCTGCCGACCGCGCCCGCTGCGCCGGAGACGAAGACGGAGTCGCCCTCCTTGAAGGAGGCCACCGCGAAGAGGCCGGCGTAGGCGGTCATGCCCGGCATGCCGAGCACACCGAGGTAGGCGGAGAGCGGGGCGAGCGAGGCGTCGACCTTGGTGGCGTGCGCCGCGTCCACGTCCGCGTACTCGCGCCAGCCCAGGCCGTGCAGGACGTGGTCGCCGACCTCGAAGCCCTCGGCGGCCGAGGCGACGACCTCGCCGACCGCGCCGCCCTCCATCGGCCGGTCCAGCTGGAAGGGCGGGATGTAGGACTTCACGTCGTTCATCCGGCCGCGCATGTACGGGTCCACGGACATGTGGAGGTTGCGCACCAGGATCCGGCCGGGGGCCGGGGCGGCGACCGGTACCTCGCGCAGGGCGAAGTCCTCGGCCACCGGCCAGCCCTGGGGACGGCGGACGAGGTGCCACTCACGGCTGACGGCGGGGATCGCAGGGGTCTCGGACATGGCGCACTCCAGATCGCGAAATACTTCAGGACGTGAAACAACCATGCGCCTGGATATTTCAGGTTGTCAAGCAAATGGGTACGCTGGATCCATGCCCAGTCGTCGTGTGGATCCCCTGACCGTCGAGGTCGTCGAGCTCATCGGCACCGTCGTGGCCCGCTACCACGAGGAGTACGAGCAGGCCGCCGCCAGCCACCGGCTGACCGGCGCGCAGGCGCGCGTGCTGAACCTGCTGTCGCTCGAACCGATACCGATGCGCCGCATCGCGCAGAAGCTGAAGTGCGAGCCGTCCAACATCACCGGAATAGTGGACCGGCTGGAGTCGCGCGGCCTGGTCGAGCGCCGGCCGGACCCGGCCGACCGGCGCGTGAAGCTGGCCGCGCCCACCGAGGAGGGCCTGCAGACGGCCGACCGGCTGCGCGAGTCCCTGGACTTCGCGCGCGAGCCGCTGGCCGGGCTGTCCACGGCCGAGCGGGCGGTCCTGCGCGACCTGCTCAAGCGGATGCTGGGCTGAGCCGGCGGCTCAGCAACCGAACCGGTCGAACCGGCCGAACCGGCCGAACCGCCGGTTCAGCAGAAGATCCACCAACAGGTCTTCGGCGGCTTCGTCGGCGACGGGCTCGGCAGCGGCGGAACAGGCTGCGGCGACCCCGTGCCCGAGGCGCTCGGCGAGGGCTGCCCCGACTGTCCGGGCTTTACGGACGGCCCCTTCCCGGAACCCTGCTGCGATCCGGACTTCCCCGAGGCGGAGGCCGACGCCCCCGGCCCCGGCTGCGTACCGCCCCCGGCGGAGTCCCCGGACCGGGCCGGCTGCGCGGCGTTCGCGGCGGCCTTCGCCGCGGCGGTGGCCTTGACCGGCTTCAGCGGGGCCGGAGCGCTGGGCCCGCCGGTACGGCTGGGCAGCGGGGCCGGCTCCTGCGGACCGTCGTCGGTCAGCATGACGTTCGCCGCCCGGTCGGTGTGGTCACCGTCCGCCATCAGCTGCGCCAGGCCCACCGACCCGCCGACGGCGACCGCGAGGCCGAGCCCGACGGTGACGAAGGTCCGCCGGCGCCGGCGGTTCGCGGCCCGGGCGCGGGCGCCGGGCCGCCGCTCGGCGGTGTCGCCGGACAGCACGACGAGGGAGTCCGCGAAGGGGTCGGCGGCCTCCGCCCGGGGCGCTCCGGGGGCCACGGGAGGCCCGTACGGCACCTCGGCGGAGCCGTATGGGGCGGCGGGCGCGGCGGGGGCGCCCGGCACGGCGGGGGGCAGGTACTCGGCCGGGGTTCCGCACCCGGCGCACGCCAATGCGCCGTTGAGGTGCCTCCGGCAGGCGTGGCAGTAGTCCATGGCGGATGTGACGCTACGTGGTTTCAGGCCACATTCGCATCGCGGGTTCGTAAAGGTCCTGTGTGGAATCGTGGTCCGCATGACGCCGCCGCCCCCGCCTCCGACGCCTCCGGTCCCGCCGTCCACTCCACCGCAGGGACCTGTGACTTTCGGCCGGAACGCGTTCCAATTGGTGCTGCTGCGGCGGATGGCCGACTTCCGGCCGGAGCTCGCCGAGGAGGCCCGGCGGCGCCTCGGCGCCTCCCTCGCCGAGCAGCGGGAGGCGAACCGGCGCTGGCAGGCGATGGTCCGCTCGCCCCGCTCCCGCGGGGCCCTGGCGCGCTACCGGTCGGTGCTCGGCCCGCCGGAGTCCACGGCCCGGCGGACCATCGGCGACCTGGAGTGCGAGGCCCTGCTGTGGCCCCTGCCGCTCTGGCCCGACCTGCGCTTCGAGGTGCTGGCCGCGCCGGACGGGGCCGTGTGGAACGAGTGGCTGGTGCGCGCACCGGGCGCGCCCGGTCCCGCCCTGCGCGCGCCGGAGGACCTGCGGCCCTGGTCGGCGACGGTGGACGAGGTGGCGCGGGCCTTCGCGCCGGTGCGGCCGATGGAGGGCACCGCGCCGACCCGGTGGCGGCTCGCCTTCACCGCGCAGGGGCGGCCCTGCGTGGCGGAGTTCACGTACGGCCTGCTCCAGCGGGTCTCCGTGGACGGCGCCGAGCTCGACGCCCGCTGACCGGAACCCGTGGCGCCGCGGACGGTCACCCGGCGAGGAAGGCGCGCACCCCGGCCGAGGTGGCGTCGTCGCCCAGCAGGTCGTTGTGGCCGAGGCAGCCGACCGCCGTGTTCACCGCCCCGGCCAGGGGGACGCTGCTGTCCGGGTTGACGACCTCGTCGCAGTCCGAGCGGAAGGTCGCGTACCGCACCGCGCCCGGGGTCTCGTCCCCGGAGTTCAGGTTCCGCACCACGTACGAGTTCGGCGTCATGTCCCGGCACGCCTGGTGCCACAGGGCGCAGGCCCAGGCGGTGGAGGTGCCGTGGTTGGGGCCGGCGAGCGAGACCCAGCGGTCGACGGTCGCGGTGCCGCCGCCGTATGTGACGTACCAGCGGCTGACGAGCGATCCGAACGAGTGCGAGACGACGTCCACCCGCTCGGCGCCGGTCTGCCGGCGGACCTGGTCGACGTACGCGCCGAGCTGTCCGGCCAGGACCTCGTTGACGGACCGGTGCGTGTCGTAGCCCCAGGAGAAGAGCTCCGCGTCGGTGTATCCGGCGGCGCGCAGGTCCGCGCGCAGGGAACCCCAGACGCCGGGGTCGGCGTTGTAGCCGTGGACGAGGACCACCGGGCGGTGCGCGGGAACCGCCGGCGCGGCGGCGGCGCGGGCCGCGGCACGGGCGGCCGGCAGCGGCCCGAGGAGCACCGTGCCGAACGCGGCGCAGAACGCGGCGCAGAAGACGGCGCAGAGCGCCGCACGGAGCGTCAGGAGCGCCGTCGGATTCTGGCGGGGCGTCAGCATCTGGTCCCCTTTACCTTGTTACGCGCGAGTAGCGCGGACGGTGCGGGCATGGTGCTGCCTGTCGGTACGGAAATCCACCCCCGTGCAGCACCTCCCGCCCCGTGTGGCGCACCCCGGCTGGAGCATCCCAACGGGCGCCATGCCCCATTCGCCCGAGAAGATATGAAATGCAACCGGCAATCCGCCGGTCTTCCAGCACCAGCGCTCTCGGGAGGACCTGCCGTGACCGTCAGTCTTGAGCAGTTGCGCCGCTGCCACGTCGCCGTCGACCTCGGGGCAGCCAGGACCCGCGTCTACGTCAAGGGCGCCGGCCTCGTCGTCGACGAACCCAGCGCGGCCGCCGTCAACACCCGCACCGGCGCGCTCATCGCCGTCGGGAGCTTCGCCGAGCGGATGACCGGCCGCACACCCGACTACATCCGGGTCGTCCGCCCCGTCTCCGGCGGCACCGTCGTCGACATCGACATGGCCCAGCGGATGCTGCGTCACCTGCTCGGCGAGAAGCTGCGCCGCGCCCTGCGCCGCAAGCCCCGGCTGCGCGCCGCCGCCTGTACCCCGCACGACGCCGACCCACTCGCCCAGCGGGCCGCTGTGGAGACGATGGTCGGCCTCGGTGCCCGCCGCGTCGAACTCGTCGACACCCTGATCGCGGCGGCCGTCGGCTGCGGCCTGCCCGTGGAGCAGCCGACCGCGACGATGATCATGGTGTGCGGGGCCGCCGCCACCCAGGTCGCCGTCCTCTCCCTCGGCTCGATCGTCACCGCCCAGCGGATCCCCGTCGGCGGCGAGGCCATCGACCACGCCGTCGTCCAGCACCTGCGCCACGCCCACGAGCTGATGCTGCCCAGCCAGGCCGTCCGCCCCCTGCAGCTGGCTCTGCACGGCAACGGCATCACCGACGAGGGCCCCGCCTCCACCCTGATCCACGGCCGCGACGTGGCCACCGGCCTGGCCCGCTCCGTCCACGTCGACACCGCGGCCGTCCGCGACGCCATCCACACCCCGCTGACCGCCGTCCTCGACGGCATCGGCAAGGTGCTGCGCGACTGCCCGCCGGACCTGGTCGCCGACCTGACGGACCGGGGGATCATGATGGTGGGAGGCAGCGCCCTGCTGCCGGGCCTGGACCAGATGCTGCGCGACGCCACCGGCATGCCCGTAGCCATCGCGGAGAGGCCGGACGTGTGCGCCGTGCTCGGCCTCGGCGCGATGCTCGAAGGGAAGGTCGCCCCGATGGTCCTCAACCCGCTGACCGGATGACTCCGGACCCGGAGCCCGCCGCCCCCGACCCGGAGCCCGCCACCCCCGACCGGGGGGCAGGCCTCGCCGTGCTGCTGGAAGCGGTCCTCGGCATCGGGTCGGAACTGGACCAGCAGGCCACCCTCCAGCACATCGTGGACTCGGCCACCGAGCTGTGCGCAGCCCGGTACGGAGCGCTCGGGGTGGTCGACCCCGAGCGCTCCCGGCCGACCGAGCTCTACACGGCCGGAACGACCGAGGCGGAACGGGCCGCAACACCCCGCCCGGCCGACGGCCGGGGCGGCACCCTCGGCGTCCCGATACGCGTCCACGACGAGGTCATCGGCAACCTCTGCCTCGCCGGGAAACGCGGCGGCGGCCCCTTCCGGGACGAGGACCTCGCCCTCCTCCAGGTCCTCGCCTCCCGGGCGGGCACCGCCATCGGCAACGCCCGGCGGTACGAGACCGCGCGCCGCCGCGAGCGCTGGATCGAGGGCGCCGCCGCCGTCACCACGGCCCTGCTGGCCGGCCGCCCGGCCGCCGACGCCCTGAAATGCGTGGCCGAACGGGCCCGGCTGCTGGCGGACGCCGCGGCCGGGGTGATCCTCCAGCCCACCCCCGAAGGCGGCATGGAGATCGTCTCCGCCTCCGCGCAGGGCGACCCCGGCGACCTGGTCGGCACGACCATCGCCCCCGGATCCCCGGTCCTGGAACAGCTCCTGGGCGGGGAGCCGGTCTTCGTCGAGGACTGCGCGACCGACCCGCGCATGACCACCCGCGTCCGCAAGCGCTTCGGCCCGAGCATGATGCTCCCGCTGCAGAGCGGCGGACAGCTGATCGGCACCCTCGCCCTGCCCCGGGCCCGCGGCGGAAAACCGTACGACGCCGTGGACCGGCTGCTGGCCTCGCAGTTCGCGTCCCAGGCCGCGCTGGCCCTCGTCCTGGCGGACGCCCGGCACGACCGGGAGCGGCTGGCCGTCTACGAGGACCGCGACCGGATCGCCCGGGACCTGCACGACCTGGTCGTCCAGCGGCTGTTCGCGACGGAGATGATGCTGGAGAGCACGAGGAAGCGGTCCGCGGCCGCGGCGGCGGCCGGGGACAAGGCGGCCGGCGACACGGCAGGGGGCACGGCCCGGGACACGGTCGGCGAGGATCTCGGCCGGGCCGTGGACGAACTGGACTCCACGATCCAGGAGGTCCGCACCGCCATCTTCGCCCTCCAGCAGCCGCCGGCCGACGTACCGCCGACGTTCCGCGGCCGGGTGCTGCGCGAGGTGCACGGCGCGGCGGTCCTGCTCGGCTTCGCCCCGTCGGTGCACTTCACGGGCGCGGTGGAGACCCTGGCCGCCGAGCCGGTGGCGAAGGGCCTGCTGTCGGCGCTGCGCGGGGCGCTGGCCGCGGCCCATCGGCGGCGCGAGGTCACCTCCATCGCGGTGGAGGTGGACGCGGACGCGGAACGGATCCGGCTGACGGTGACGGACGACGGCCGCACGCCCGCCGGCCCGCGGGGGACGACGGTGACCTGGGAATCGGCCGTATAGGCCCGGGGGATCGGGCTGTGCAGGGGCGGGGTCAGGCGGTGTTCGGGCCGGACGGCGGCCGCTGTGCCGCCCGCAGTGCGAGCCGGGTGCTGGACTGCGCCACCCCGGCCTCCCGTTTGAGGCGGCGCAGCAGGGTGTCCAGCGCGGCCGGATCGGCGGCCCGGGCCCGTACGAGGTAGTCGTACTCCCCCGTCACGTGCACCACCTCGGTGATCCCCGGCAGCCCGGCGACGCGCTGCTCGAACTCCTCGTTGGTGGTGTCCTGGCGGAGCGTGAGGTCGATGAAGACGACGAGCCCGCCCCGGGTGTCGGCGGCCGGATCCACGATGACCGTGAACCCCCGGATCACCCCGTCGCGCCGCATCCGCCGGACGCGGTCGGCTGCGGCGTTGGCGCTGAGCCCGACGCGGACGCCGAGGTCCCGGTACGAGATCCGCGCATCCTGCTGCAGGATGCCGAGGATTTCCCTGTCCAAGCGGTCCATACCGCGATTCTCGCAGCGGGGGCCGATAATCGCTGCCGCGGCCGCCGCCGCGCACCGCACCCTGCCGGGCATGACGGAACTACTGACTCCCGCCCTGGCGGGCACGGTCGCCGGGCTCGGCGTGGCGATGCCGATGGGCGCGATGAGCGTGCTGCTGCTCCAGGAGGCGATGCGCGACCGCCGCACGGCCGTGGCCGCGGCGGCGGGCATCGCGGCCGTGGACCTCGGCTACGCGGCCCTGGCCACCGCGCTCGGACCCTGGGTGGCCTCCCACGTGGCCCCGGTCGAGGCCTGGATCCGGCTGGCCGCGGCGGCGATCCTGCTGGCCATCGCCGCGCACGGCCTCCGGGGTGCCGCGCGGGAGCCGGGTCCCGCGGCACCCGACCCCACGGCCCCGCATCCCACGGCCCCGGATCCCGGGCCCGCGGCCGGTCGCGGCACCAGGCATCGCGGTGGCCGCGCCAGGGCCTTCGCCCGCTACGTCGGCCTCACCGCCGTGAACCCCACCACCGCCCTCTACTTCGCCGCCCTCACCACCGCCCAGGCCGCCACCCTGCACACCGCCGCCTCCGCCACCGCGTTCCTCACCGGGGTCGCCGCCGCCTCTCTCCTCTGGCAGCAGACCCTCGTCGCCGTCGGGTCCCTCGCCGGACGCAAGGTGCCCGCCCGGGTCCGCGTCTGGACCTTCCGCCTCGGCTACGGCCTCGTCGCCGCGTACGCCGTGAAAATCGCCCTCCCCCTGCCGTAACCCCCTGGCTAGGGTGGCCCCGTGACGACCCGCCTCTCGGCCCGCGCGGCCATCGCCTCCGTGACCGACCCCGGAACCTTCGCCGAACTGCCCGTTCCCCCACGGGAGTCGGCCACCGACGGCCCGCTGGCCTGGACCGGCTACGACGCCTCCCGGGCCCGCGCCGCCGAACGGACCGGCGAGGAGGAATCCGTGGTCGTCGGGACCGCCCTCGTCGGCGGCCGGCGAGCGGCCCTGGCCTCCTTCGAGTTCGGCTTCCTCGGCGGCTCCCTCGGCGAACGCACCGGCGACCTGCTCGAAGCGGCGTACACCCACGCCCGCGAGCACCGCCTTCCGCTGGTGTCCCTGATCGCCACCGGCGGCTCCCGGATGCAGGAAGGCATGCTCGCACTGGCCCAACTCCAGCGGGTGGCCCGCCAGTCCGTCCTGACCCGGGCCGCCGGGCTCCCCCAGATCGCCGTCCTGCGCGATCCCACCACCGGCGGCGGCTGGGCCACCCTCGGCGCCGGAGCGGACGTCGTCCTCGCCCTCCCGGGCGCCCAGGTCGGCTTCGCCGGGTCCCGGGTGCGGCCCGCGGACGCCGACCCGGAGGCCTACACCGCGGAGAGCCAGTACGCCTCCGGGCACGTGGACGCGGTGGTGGAACCCGCCCGGCTGCCCGGCCTCCTGGCCGACTGGCTCCGGGTCCTGGCCGCGCCCCGCCCGGCCGGGCCCGTCGAACCCCCCGCCGCCCTGGCCGACGTGGCACCCCCGGCCGACGGCCGGGACGCCGTACGGCAGGCCCGGCACCCCGGCCGGCCGCACGCCGAGGCCTACCTGGACGCGTACTTCACGCTGCGCCTGCCCCTGTCCGGGGACCGGGCCGGCGGCACCGACCCCGGAATGCTGTGCGGCTTCGGGCTGCGCGGGGGCCGGGCCGTCGCGTACGCCGCCCAGTGCGGCACGGCGACCCGCCCGGCGGGATACCGCACGGCCGCCCGCGTGATCCGCCTCGCGGACCGGCTCGGCATCCCCGTCCTGACCCTGGTGGACACCCCCGGCGCGGCCAACGACGCCGCGGCCGAGCGGGCGGGGGCCGGCGCGGCCATCGCCGACACCTTCGCGGCGGTCGCGGCGGCCACGGTCCCGGTCACCACCCTCCTCATCGGCGAGGGCGGCTCGGGCGGGGCCCTGGCACTGGCGGCCCCGGGCAACACCTGGGCCACCCCGGACAGCTACTTCTCCGTCATCGCCCCCGAGCTGGCCGCCGCCATCCTCAAACGGCCCCCGTCCGAGGCCCCGGCCACCGCGGACCAGCTCCGCATCCGCCCCCAGGACCTCGTGTCCCTGGGCGTCGCCCGCGGCATCGTCGGCCCCGCCTGACCCGCCGCGGCCACGGCTGTGCGGCTACGGCTGGGGCGAGCGGGCGTCGTAGCGGGCGAAGCCGCGCCAGCGGGCGGCGAGCAGCGCCAGGACCAGGGCGCAGGCGAGGCCGCCGCCGGTGATCGCCACCGTCGGGGAGGCGAGGTCGGCGACGGTCCCGGCGAGGAAGTCGCCGAGCCGCGGCCCGCCCGCGACGACCACGATGAAGACACCCTGAAGGCGGCCGCGCATCTCGTCCGGGGTGGCGGCCTGCATCATCGTGGAGCGGAACACCATGGAGACGGTGTCCGCGCAGCCGGCCAGGGCCAGGAAGAACAGGCCGAGCCACAGGTTCCGGGTGAGCCCGAACACGGCGACGGCCAGCCCCCACGCGGCCACGGACAGCAGGATCGCCAGCCCGTGCCGCCGGATCCGGCCCTGCCAGCCGGAGAACAGGCCGCCGAGCAGCGCCCCGACGGCGGGGGCGGCCGCGAGCAGGCCGACGGTGGTGGCGTCGCCGCCGTACCAGAGCACGGCGACGGCCGGGAACAGCGCCTTGGGTTGGGCCAGGACCATCGCGGCCAGGTCGGAGAAGAAGGTCATCCGGATGTTGGGCCGGGTCCCGAGGAACCGCAGCCCGTCGAGGACGGACGCCCTGCCGCGCTTGCCGCCCTCCCGGTCGGGCAGCATCGCCGGCAGCCGCCACATCGCGTAGAGCGCGGCGGTGAAGGCGACGGCGTCGATCAGGTACGCGGCCTCGTAGCCCCAGCGTCCGACGACGAGCCCGCCGAGGACCGGGCCGAGCATGGCCCCGGAGGTCATCGTCACCGAGTTCAGCGCGTTGGCGGCGGGCAGCTGCCCGGCCGGCAGCAGCCGGGGGATCATCGCGGACCGGGCGGGCCCGCTGAGGGCGCCGCAGACCGCCTGCAGCGCGACGATCGCGTACAGCAGCCAGACCCGGTGGTGGCCGAGCAGCGCGGCGCCCGCCAGCAGCACCGACAGGGCGGTCATGCCCGCGGAGCTGTACAGGCCGAGCTTGCGCCGGTCCATGGTGTCGGCGATGGCGCCGCCGTACAGCCCGAAGACGACGAGCGGGACGAACGAGAAGAGCCCGACGAGGCCGACGGCGAAGCTGGAGCCGGTGATGTCGTAGACCTGGAGCGAGATCGCGAGGGCGGTCATCGCCTGGCCCGTCCAGGAGACGGTGCCGCCGACCCACAGCCGCCGGTAGTCGGGCGAGGTGCGCAGCGGGGTGAGGTCGGCGAATATCCGTGGGGAGCGCCCCGGGGGCGCGGGCCCGGGGGCGGGCGTGGGTGTGGGTGCGCTCGTACCGGTCACAGCGGATGGTAACCGGCGGCCGCCCGCGGCCGCGGGGCCGGAGCGCCGCCCTTCACGCATCCGCAACAGTCGCCCCACGCGGATCCGCGGTTGCAGGCCGCGCGGATCCTTGCCGGTAACTCGCCATCGCTGCAGGACATTTGACTGAATCGACGCGCGCTCGCCGCCTGGCGTCGGCTCATGATGAAACGACTCGTATGTCCAGGGAGGCGTAGTGATCGAACCTGGCAACAGCACCACGAGCACCGATAGCACGGGCACAGACACCACGGGCACCGACACCACGGGCACCACCGTCAGCGCGGACAACGGCGTCCACGCGCCCCTGACGGTCGGGGTCGAAGAGGAGTTCCTGCTCGTCGACGCCCGCACCTTCCGGGTGGTCCCGGCCGCCCCCCGTGTCCTCGAAACCGCCGCGGGCCTCCCTCACGAGGTCCATGCGGAGGGCACCCGCTACCAGGTGGAAATCTCCACCCCGGTCGCCGACTCGGCCCCGAAGCTGCGCGAGGAGTTGGCGGCGCTGCGGCGCACCCTCGCCCGGGCGGCCCGCGCCCACGGCTGCCGGCTGCTGGCCGCGCCCTCGCCGGTCATGGCCGTCGAGGCTCCGCTGCACCTGACGGACGACGAGCCGCGCCAGCGCGAGCAGCACCGCCGCTTCGGCGCGCTCACCGACACCCTGGTCAGCTGCGGCCGCCACATCCACATCGGCACCTTCGACGTGGACACGGCCGTCGCCGTGTCCAACCGGGTCAGACCGTGGCTGCCCACCCTGATCGCCCTGGCCGCCAACTCGCCGTTCTGGGGCGGCCGTGACACGGCCCACGCCAGCTGGCGCGCGATGGCCTGGTCGGGCTGGCCCTCGGCGGGCCTGCCCCCGCACTTCACGTCCACGGCCCATTTCCGGCGCTCGGTGCAGACCCTGCTCGGCTCCGGGGCGGCCCTGGACACCAAGATGGTCTATTGGGACCTCCGCCCGTCCGGGCACTGGCCGACGCTGGAGATCCGGGCGCCCGACATGTCCTCGGACATCGACACGGCCATCCTCCAGGCGGAACTGGTCCGCGCCCTGGTGGCCAGCGTCCTCGGGGACATCGCGCAGGGGCGCCCCGAGCCGGTCGTACGGGACGACGTCCTGTACCTGGCGCGCTGGCGGGCGGCCCACGACGGACTGGAGGGCTTCGGCCTGGACCCGTACACGGGGGCCGAGCTCCCGGCGGCGGACCTGGCGGAGGCCCTGCTCGACCTGGTGGCCCCGGAGCTGGCCGCCTGCGGCGAGCTGGACCACGCGGCGGAAACCCTGGGGCGCCTGCTCCGCGACGGCTCGGGCGCCCACCGCCAGCGCGCGGCGTACGCCCGCCGCCAGGACCTGAGGGACGTACTGCGCCACCTCACGGACGAAACGGAGAACGTCTGACCCATCCGGGCCGCAGGCGGGCCACCCCTCCGCCCGCGGCCCCCGACACTCCGGGCCAGGACCCCGGAACCCTGCGTGACGATCGCCATATCCGCGGCCCCCGGCGTTCCGAGCCCACGCGGCACACCGGGCCCAGCCGCCCCGGAAAACACCAAAGCCGCAGGTGCAATCGTTTCTGCACCTGCGGCTTGCGGTGGGGCGGGTGGGACTCGAACCCACGGCCGACGGATTATGAGTCCCGAGGAGATCGTCCAGGACGATCAACCCTGACCCAGACCCGTCCCTAAGTGCCTGGTCAGCGACCCCTCGCCGTCCAGCTGAGTGAGCCCCGACGGGCTCGGACCCCTTCCGTCCGAGCCCGTCCGCTCACGCATCGCTCACGCATCTCGGGCCAGGTCCACCACCGCTGACCCGTATGTACTGGTCCCCGATACCAGGGTCGCGGCGCGTCTCGCCCGATGATGTCAGCAGTCAGCCAGCCTCCCTGACGGTCCCGTCAGAACAGCACTCCCTGGTCAGGGGCAGCAGGTTTCTCAGGTGGCCGAACGTACGGAAGGACCAGCGTGTCGGCTGTCACCCGGTGCGGGTTCGTCGTGACGGCGGACGCGTCTCGCATCCGCCGGATCAAGTTGGTCACCTGGCCCGGCTTGTAGACCGTTTCCAGCAACGTGTACGTCTTGAGCTCGGCGACGGTCATGCCCTCGGGTGACTTCCCGACGTGCTCCAGCAGAATCCGGCGCAGCGGCTCGGTATTCGGCGCCAGCTCGAGCGCGAGTTGCTGTTGCTGGGTGTCCTTCGGGTCCCGATAGCGGACGCCGTAGTCGCGGTCGACACTCCACATCGCCTCCTTCATCTTCTCCAGGCCCAGCTCGTGCCGGGTGCCGAAGATCAGGTAGAGGACGTGGCTCTTCTCGTCGACCATTTCGAAGGCCAGGGTGTGCGAGAAGCCCGCCCTCCGGAGGGTGTCGCGGTACTGATCGCGAAGGAAGGCGAACTTCTGGCTCGGCGGCTGTTCGAACACTCCATGCCATTGGGTGCCACCGAAGGCCGCGTCACCGGCGCTCCTGTGCCTCTCGTCCCGCTCGGCGAAGCGGGTGAGGAAGGACGGTGCGAAGGTGACCATCACCTCGGTGCTGCGGTGCTTGCCCAGTTCCTGCAGGAGACTGAACGGGATGTCGGGTCCGCCGTAACTATCGAGAAGTACGAAGAGCGGGCTGCCCAGGCAACCCTGCGCGTGAAGCTGCTCAAGCAGGACGGGGTGGCACTCCCCTACATGCGTACTCACATGGAGACGCCGATTGACCTCCGCCGGCTGCCGAGCACGTGCCTTGCCGACCTGGCTTTGCAGCTCGGCTTCCCGCCGCTTATCGTCCTCGACGAGCACCATGCGGATCTGCTTGGGCCGATGCAGGAGTGCCTCGGCGAAGATATCGAAAGCCACGACCGGCGAGCCGGGCTCGCCCTTCGTGTAAACACCTGGGCCAGAGAAGCCTTCCGCATACGTGATGCTGTCGAAGCGCGACAGCAGGATAGGAGCCCAGGGCTGTAAGTACTTCCGCAAGAGGTCGTGCTTCGCACCCGTATGCGGATCCCTGTCCCACACCACGTCCTTGGGCACCGCCACTTCTGCTCCCCCCTGATGCCCGGATGATTACGCGAATCAGGGCAGAGGATCACACAGGGTGCTGGGCTGCGTCATCAGCTCGGACGTCAATGGCTGGTTATCGCTACTTACGAAGCGCAAGCGGGAATCCGGTCGGGCATCTCGCTCCAGATCTGCCCTTCGAGTTCCCGACCGCCCGCCTTCGGGGTCCGCCCTCCCCATTGCTTGAAGAAGAAGGGCACGCCGGCCGCCTTGCACAGGTCGCGGATCTCGATGACCCAGTCCTCCTCGATGGACCGGTGATTCGGGCCGGACTCGCCTCCGGCGATCACCCAGCCGATCCCGTCGAGGTCTAGGCCCCCCAGGGAGCCCAAAAGCGGTTCACAGGACAGGAACCGAACGGCAGCAGGCACGGCTCGGAGGTCGTCAACGCGGTCGAGCTGGTCCGCGCTCTCCACTGATACCCCCATCCACAGGTTGGTCGGCCAGTCGAGCTGGTCGGCCAACCGGCGCAGCCGGAGGGCCCGCTTCGTCAGCAACTGATACGTGTGCTGAGGCGTCTCCGCGATGACCTCGAACACCTGCCTTACGAAGTCCAGAGGGACGCGCGCGTGAAACAGGTCGCTCATCGAGTTCACGAAGACCATCCGCGGAGACTTCCACTGCAGCGGCACCTCGAGGGCGTCCGGATGGAGGGTGAGTCCGAAACCGGGGCCCGAAGTGCGCGGGTCTCCGTCGCTCTGGTACTTGGCCGCGCCCATGGACTTCAGCCGCCGAGATAACGTCAACGCGTAGCAGTTGTCGCATCCGGGCGTGATGCGATCGCATCCCGTCGTGGGGTTCCACGTGGCTTCGGTCCACTCGATGGCGCTGCGGTCGCTCATACTTGCCCTCCCCTGCCTGAAGCGACGAGCGACACCTGAACGCGCCCTGCGTGCGCTTCGATTGATCTGTGTAACGAACGGCGCACCGACCTGGCACGCGACCCGCCCATCATTCCTGGCGCGGCTTAGCCCCGACTAGAGGATCCAGAGGCTCGATCGAATTAAGGGCAGCTTCTGAGACATGGTGGATGCGGTGCCGGCGACTCAGCCAAGGTAGGGGTAGGTGCCGGCGAGGTAGTCGCCGATCTGCTGGCGCATGCTGGCATGGATGTCGTACTGGTCGAGGTCGGCGGGCTGGATGAAACGGACGCCGTCAGCCTCGTCGTTGATCGTGGGTGCGCCTCCCACCGGTCGGCCGGTGTAGGTGTTCTCGTACTGCTGACGGATCTCGCCGTCGGTGTAGGCGACGATGTGGTTCGGGTTGGTGTAGACGCCGAGGAAGCCGGTGATCTCGGCAACGATGCCCGTCTCTTCCAGGCACTCGCGTACGGCGCACTGGGCCGCGGTTTCGCCGATGTCCTGGGCTCCGCCGGGCAAGGCCCACTGGCCGGTATCACGGCGGCGCTGGAGCAGGATGGCGCCGCTGCCGTCGACGATGAGCAGATTGCTCGCGGGGATGAGCGTATTCGCCTTCGGCGCGGTGGGGTCGTTGTAGTACTCGATCCTGCCCATGTGCGGCGGTTCCCTCCAGGTCGGGAGTCCACGGCCGCGCGGCGGCCCAGACGGCTTCGAAGCCTTGTGCGTGACTACCGATCACAGACGTGGTCAGGCGCCAGTTTCCGGCGACTTCCCATGTTCCAAATAGACGGTCAGGCCGTTCGTTCGGGCCTGGATGCCAGCCTCGATTCGGCGCGCGAGGCGGGGGATGGTGAGTTCAGGCACCTGTTGGGTGCGGTGGAAATCGCAACCGCGGAGCTCGTCCGCTTGCAGAGTGATCTGCTGGCGCTGGTCCGGGCTCAGGCGGCCGCCGTCGAAGAGGTAGAGGATCTTGTCTCCCTCTCCGGGATTCGGCGCCCAGTCCACGACGAGGAGGCGGCCGATGTGCGGTGAGATGCCAAGTTCCTCCTGGACCTCGCGTACACAAGCTCCTCGGGGCGACTCCCCCTCCTCAACATAGCCCCCGGGGATGTCGCGGTAGTCCTTGTAGGACGGTTCGACGAGGAGGACTCGATCGGCTTCGTCGAAGAAAAGAGCGCCGGCTGCCATGCGGGGCCGCGCCATCTTCGCCTCGTGCTGGTTCTCGCTCACCGCTCGGACTCTAGCTGCCCACGACCACGCTCAGTCTGCGCGCCGGGGCTGCCCCGGGATAGGCAGTCGCCTTGACGTTCGCTTCGACCTGCTGTCGAAGAGGCTGGAGATCACCGCTGGCGCCCAGCACGAGCACTGCTCCGACATCCTCCTGAAGCAGGCGGAGGAGAAGGGCATGGAGACCGAGTTTATGCCGGACTACCTGAGCATCTTCCGCCGCGGCTGCCCGCCGCACTGCGGCCTCAGCGCCGGCCTCGGGATCCTCATGGTCATACTCGGCCTGGACTTCATCCGCCAGGTGGCCTTCCTCTTCCGCGGACTGAACCGCCTGACCCCCTGACTGGGGCTACCGTGCAAGCTCTCTGCTTCCTATCGCCCAGCTGACCAGGTGGCAGAGAAGACCACGTTGCGTACCCACGTTCAGGCCCGACGGGTCGGAATGCTTGCCTTGGGCTCCAGCACAGCGAGGCACCGCTAAGGACGCTGAGATATGCCAAACCGCGTGCAGAGCTGTCCGCTTGGAGCGACGATGAATCGCGCCCTCACGTCACGCATTACGTGATCAACCGCCTCAAGCAGGAGCCTCAGCCATGCCAGAAGCACCCAAGCCTGACCACGGAGACCTTCCCTCACCTCTTCCGTGGCCTGCTCGAGCTGGGGCGGCTCCATACATTCCCGGCCATTTCTCCGAGCTTGTCGGAAACCTCACGGCCCTGCTCAAGGACATCGACGCGGATCCTCTGGTCGAGAGAACGTTCACCTGGCCAGGTGCCTCTTCTCCTGTCCCGCTGCGTCAGGTGCTCCACTCCACCGGGGGCTGCGGCCTGTTCACCAGAGAGGGCCGCCCCTCGCGTGTTCTCCTCACCCCTGAGGCCAGACACTTCCTGGATACCGGTGACGTCGCCTACCTCATGGCAGTACTCCACGCCCATGTCCGTTTCTTCGGCGAGTTGTTGGACTCGGTGGGCGAAGGCCTCACGTACGACGAGTTGAATCACGTCGCGGCCGGTACTTACGGGCTGAACTGGAAGTCTCTCGACCAGGTGCGCCGACGGGTCTATTGGATGCGCGCCGCGGGCCTGCTCGACTATTGGACTAACGGGAAGATCGTACCGACGGACGATGGTCGGATACTGCTCCGCAAGCTGAGCCTCGTGCGCCCGAGTGACCTGGAGGCACAGAGGCAAGCCGCCAGCCTCTCTGCCCAGCTGCCGAAGCCTCCGCGTCTACTTGCCGAGCATCTCAGTCAGGTAGGCGAGGGAGAGCTGAAGGCGCGCAAGAGAGTGTTGGGCTATATTGCAAGCGGTGCCAACCCGGAGACTCTCCGTCGACTCGTCGACGCTGCGGCAGCAGGACTCTCACGCGGGGAGTTCATTGGTTTCTCCGCTGAAGCCTTCAATGTCAGCAAGTCATCCGCTGAGCAGTCGCTCAGCACCCTCCAAGGCCTCGACCTTCTGGTCCAAGTGGGAGCCGACCAGTTCGCAGCGACGCGCCTGGCAGCGGAATGGCTCCAATCCGGCGAGGTCGTCGACCTTATCCGCCACCTACATCTCAATCTGGCCTTGCTCGGTGAGGTGCTGGACTGCCTAGCAGACGAATCCGACTCGGGCACACTGGTAGGGATCCTGGCCGAGAGGTACCCCACAGTCGATCTCACCAGAAAGGATGTGACTGCGCGCGTCGCGCTTCTGGTTGAGGCCGGACTCGCCGAACGCGTCGGGAGTTTGACGCGTAGGACGGCCCTCGGTACTGCGCTTGCTGGCTCACTGCCTCTTCAGAAGCGCCAGGATATTCAGGGTGATAACGCGCCAGGCGAGTCGGGCACCATGGTGTCCGCGACCGACCAGTGCCCACCCTTGCCCGTTCAGTTGGCAGCAGAAGTCATGAGCTCATCCAAGGACAGCGCGAACTACCAGCGGTTCGAACGGGCCCTGGCGGACGCCTTCAGATACCTCTCGATGGACGTCGAGGTGCACAGCGGGCCAGCCAAGACAGATCTGGTCGTCACACTGTGGCTTTCTCCGACAAGCCGACGGCGCATCGCTGTAGAGGCCAAGACGGACGGTGCCGGTCTCGTGACCGACCACGACGTACGGTTCATGCGTCTCAGTGAACACCGCGCTCGTCATCACGCCGATCACACCGTTCTGATCGGTCCCGACTTCGACACCCGGGTGTTCCGTGAGGCGAGTAAGGAGGAAGTGGCCGTACTGACCGCCAAGCAACTTGCAGACGCCATCGTCCGCCATTCCGAGACCCCTCTCTATCCGCACGAACTCGTTGGATTGCTACTCGCGGGCCAAGCCGATGCACTCGAACACACGTGGAGCGAGGCAGAGCGGCGGACTGAAGCACAAGCACTCGTGGTCAACGCCATGTGGAAGAGTGCGAACGACCCCGCTGACGTTGAGTTTGGTGCCGGCGCGCTCGACGTCCGGGATATCTGGCGGGAGACGAAGTCCTCGCTAGAGACGCCGCTCGACAAGAAGGAAATTGAAGAGGCGCTGGCCTTCCTCAGCAATCCCTGCATTGCAGGCGTGGCACGACGAGGCGGTGACCACACGATCACCGCACCACCAGCTCTGATCGCTTCGCGGCTACGCTCGCTGGCTGCATCGATCGAGGCAAAGGCTTCCGGCGCAGATCCACAATGGGGCACGCCTACGACCTCGATCGCAGCGGTCTCCGACCTCGCGCAGGAGGATACACCGAAACCAGACCACCGATCGGACGATGTCGAGCCAGCACAGGTACGCGCCTGGGCCCAAATTGAAGGACGACCAGTGAACCTTCGTGGTCGACTCCCAGAATCCCTGATCAGAGACTACAAGCGGGCTCACGGCCTATCAGCTGACTGAGACCGGGCACGCCCCCGAAGAGCACTGTCTCAAGCTCAGGATATTATGCGCCCAGCATACGGCGGCACATACTCCGCTGTCCCGAAATCTGGCAAGCCAGCCGCGCGATGGGCGCCGTTGCCACTTTCGGCGAGCAGGTTGTCCGCCTCCGCTTCTTACCATTTCGGCAGCCTCAGTGGTGTGTGCCTGCAGGGAAAAGGCGTCCGGGCTTTCCGGGAAGCGAAGAATCGCGGCTGGCACCTCTCAAGAATGAGGTGTCGGCTGCTGCCTCATCGTCGAGATCTGGTTCACCGTCATGAGTGATGTGCAGTGCAAACGAGGATGCCGCCCAGGCAAGTGATGCGGAAGGCGCCTTGCGTGCGGATGGATTCCTCAACGCGCTCGCGGGCTCGATCGATCGTCTCCCCGAAGGGGACCCCCATCTGATCGGCCCAAGCTTCGTACGAGGCGAGGTGGGCGATCACTGGAGCCGAGTCCGGCACGTCGATCACCCCCGGGAGCGGGATGGACCGGATGTCGGTGAAGACCTCCCCCAAAATGTCGGGGGCATCTTCGAGCGTGAAGCGGGCCGACAGCTGTACCCGGGCGGGGCCCTCCGCGACGCCTAGGACGTCGCCGGCGGCCTGGCGCCAGAGGTCTTCCAGTTCACGCTTGTCGGCGCGGCTGTTGGTGGAGACGAGGGCGACGCCGCCCGGGGCCAGGACACGGCCCAGCTCTCGTACGGCTCGTGGCTGGTCTTCGACGTGGTAGAGCATGTGCATGGCCAGGACGGCGCTCAGAGTGCCGTCGGCGATGGGGATCTGCTGGGCGTCTGCGGCAACTGCGCCGGGGATGCCGGTCAGGATGCCGGGAGAGACATCCATGGGGATCACGGACAGGTCCGGCCGGTCCTCGCGCATCCGCTGGACGAACTTGCCGTTGCCGCAACCCACATCCGCGACAATGCCCTTGAGGCTGGCAAGCTCGTTCACGACGATGCCGGGAAGGTCGTGCCTGGGGGTCTGCCACTGGTAGAGGGACTGGCGGGCCGCGAGGTGCTGACCCGTGCCGTACGCCTTCGTGGAGAGCAGGTGGCGATCGGTCACGGAAAGATCGTCGGTCGGGCGGGTGGTCATCGCGGCTCCGTGGGGTTGCTGGCGAGAGCAGGCCGGGTGGTTGCTTCTCGGATGCGCTCGCGGAGATCGACTACTGGCCACGAGTCACGGTACGGCGCACTGCCGATGGCTGCGTCCAGTTTGCGAAGTCTGATCGTGATGCTCGCGGTGTACTGGCCTACAGCGAGGACTGGGGTCAGCTCAGCGCCTGCCGCTTCCACTTCGCCGTTCGCGAGGTAGGCCGTCGCCAGGTCGAGATGGGCGGCGTTCAGGTCGCCAGGGGACCTCTCCCCGTCGGACCCCGCCTGGTAGAGCTCGACGGCACGGTTGGAGGCCGTGATCGCTTGGCGGATCTGATCACGACTCCCTGTGGTGAGCAGGGTCGTGCCGGTGTAGGCCCACTGCTTGGCCTCCGGGAAGGCGAACACGCCTGGCAGTTCGTCTGCGCCGGCGACACTGCGCGCTTCGTGAGCCCGCCTCAGGGCATGCAGCGCACCTTGGCTGTCTCCTCGGGACGCCAAGGCCCTCGCTTCCAGGCTGAGTAGCCGAGCTCTGATGGTCCCTGGCCCGGTGCCCGCCTCGTAGCCGCTGCGCGCCAGACTGGCGGCACGCTGGTAGTCCCCGGTCCAGTAGGCGGCGAGGGACTGAAAGGACCGTGCCCAGGCTCGCATCCCTTGGTGGTCGGCGATGTCCGCACATTGCAGCGCGGTGCGTGAGTGAGTGGCAGATGAGGTCTGATGGCCAAGGTCGAGGGAGACATGGGCAGCCAGGCCGCACAGCCAGCCGGCCACGACGTAGAGGTGCCGGGTCTGGCCCGGATGCTGGCGTCCTTCGAGTAATTGGAACACCTCCCTTCGCAGGGTGCGGATCTCCGGTACCAGCAAAGCCAGAGGGCGACTAACGAAGTCGTGGGCGAGCCTCTCGACGTCCGCGTCGAGTTGTTCGAGCACCGTCACGTTGACGTTGCTGACAGCCGCGTGTCGGGCGATGCGGGCGGACAGGGCAGCGTCCAAGTCGAGGTCGGCCGCAGCCGCGGAGGGCAAGGGGGTGCCGTGACCACGTGGGGCCAGCGATTCAGCAGTACTCCTCGGGTGTAGCCCGAGCTGGGCCTCATCTCTTACCTCGTACACCCGGCACAATGCAGCCCGATAGTCGCTGGAGGGCCAGGTGATGGCACCGCGCTCCAGTCGGGAGATCCAGTTCGCGTCGAGCTCGGGGTTGCGTCCCGTGTCGGCTTCGACCTGCTCGCACACCCGCTGTGCGGCATGCGCCTGGGTCCACCGCCGCTCGTGTCTGAGCCTGCGCAGGGTCTCGTTCGCCATCATCCCGCCGTCCGCTGGTCGAGTTGGGCGCCGGAAATCCTAGCCGGGATCTGCCTTCCAGGTGCCTACAACGTGCCTAGTGGAATGCCCTGTTGAGGGTCTGGCCAGCAGAGTTGACTGAGCGCATCCCCCGACCAGACCGCCCCGGGAGAGTCTCCGTGATCACCCACGCAACTCCGGTACAGCGCGACATCCGCTACAGCCACCGGGACCAGACGGCGACCCTGTCTATCACGCTCCACCGCCTCGACGGTACGACCGAGAACACAACGCTGGTCCTCTGCCCGGGCGAGGTGGAGCTGCTGCATGCGCAGACGGACAGGGCCATCGAGATGCGAGAGGCCGCGGCAGGGCATCCCACGTGAGTACCCCGGCCGCGCAGTCCCACGGCCCCGACACAGTGGCCGCCCAGTGAGGCAGCGGATCGCCGTGACGATCTACGTGCTCATCTGCACTGTGGTTGTCTGGGCCTGCCTCCTCGCCACTGACCACTGACCTCCCGCCGCCGATCGGCGGCGGGGAGCGGCGGCTGCGTCCGCGCCGCCGGCACACCCGAATGACGGAGGTACCTGATGAACGAAACCAACTCCCAGAACAAGCCGAGCGCGCCGGTGACGGCCGAGGCGGTTCGCCGCCTCCAGCAGCGCGTGGCGGCGTTCGCCGCGACCGGCACCACCAGCAACTCCCCGGTCACCTACCACCGGTAGGTCGAGCCGCCCGCAAGCAGGTGCGGAGGAGGGCGTCCGCTGCCCTCCTCCGCACCTCCACCGATCGCGCAAAGGAGTTCGTAATGGCAGCTGCTCCCGTCGGCCTGGAACTGACCTTCCTGGGCCACCAGACCTGGCACATCACGGACGGCCTCTCGTCCGTCCTCCTCGACCCGATCCTCACACCCGCCTTCGGGGCCGGGAGCCTGGAGTTCGAGATCTGGCCGCCCCGCACCGTGGACACCCAGGGCATGTCCGGTCCGGACGCCGTGATCCTCAGCCACGAGCACCTGGACCACTTCCACCTCCCCTCGCTCGCCCTCCTCGCCCGTACCGTGCCCGTCTACACCGGCACCACCACCCCGGCCGCTGTCACCGACGCCATCGCAGCCCTGGGCTTCACCGTGCACCGCGTGGACCACACTCAGCCGCTGAACGTCGGCGACATCGAGATCACCCTCTACCCCGCTGGAGCCCGCACCCTCTTCTGGGAGAAGCGCGTCTCCCAGCCCCTGTTCCGCCTGGCCGGCAACATCGGCAACGACGTCTTCATCGGCGTCGACGCCGACGTCTCGGACCTCTACATCGAGCAGCTGACACAGGGCGCGCTCGCCCCGCCCCGGCTCGCGGTGGTCTCCAACAACGCCCAGACCGTCCCGTACGGAGCCCTCGGCGCAGACAACAACCTGCTGCCCGGCATGGACGGACCCCGCAACCGCACCACCGGCCTCCAGATCCTCAACGGCCTGCTCATCAACTACCTCAAGCCCCTGGATGGCGTACCGGATGTCGCCCTGTGCGGGAATGGCTTCACCGCGCCCCGCAGCCCTCACGGCCCGTTCCTCTATGCCGACCACAAGGCCCTGGCCGCGACCGCCAACGACCTCCAGCACCTCTTCCGCGTGCACGGTCCACGCCCCGGCGACCGCCTCACCGTCCCGGTGGCCGACGGCCCGGTCACCGCCTCGCGCGTCCCCTGGGTCACCCCCGACCCCGTGGCGGAGAAGTCCGCGCTCGCCGCGCTCGCCGACTTCCTCGAATCCCCGCAGCACGTCGAGCCCACCCCGATCACCCCGGTCCTGGGCAAGGATGAGTGGGAGAAGGCCGAGGCCCTGGTGGCCGAGGAGCTGCCCCGGCTCGCCCGTGAGCTCATCGCCACCCGCACCGGGGCCTTGGCCACCAGCATCCACGACTACCTCGCCGGACCCCTCGGAGCACACCGGGCTGTTCTGCGCCTCCTCGACCCGCCCGGACGGCCTGGCGAGGTCGACATGTACGCCTGGAACATCACCGGCCCCACCTGGGACAAGACCGCCGCGACCAGCCGGGAGGAGGCCATGGCCGCCTACCCCTTCGGCGTCGAGATCTACTTCCAGGACTTCGCCGCCGTCTTCCTCGGCCGTGCCCAGATCTGGGACGTCGTCGGAGGCTCATACCAGGGCTGGCACATCGGGGAGAGCCTCGACTCCCCGGTCTACGCCCTCTTCGCGATCTACGGCGAGCACCAGCGGCCCGACCTCGCCGCCCGCTGCTACGCCCACAGCCTCGCCACGCTCGGCATCGGCCAGGAGACCGCGGCATGACCGCTGCCCCCGCCGGGCCACTGGACGGCGCCACCCGGGCGCGGCCCGACGGGTGGCTCCCGAATCCGCTGACCATTGACCCTGCTGCCGCCGAGCGGCAGGCATACGTGCTCCTCACCCGCCACCACCCAGGTGAGCCCGGGCCAGTGCGCTGCATCACTGCCCGCTACCGCACGGCCGTCTTCACCCTCGGCACCCCGCCCCACCGCATCCTGAAGCACCATGCGGACGAGGCCGGCTACCTCAGCGAGGTCCTGGCCTACGAGCTCCTGCACGGCGAGCACGTCCTACCGGAACTACACAGGTCGTGCGACACCTCCCGCACCCTGCTCGTCGACTACCTCGAACAGTCCGTCCAGCTCACCGCCGCCAACGCCTTCGACGAGCTGATTCGGGCCGTCGCCGTCATCCACACCGCGTCCCTCCGCTGGCAAACCGAGGTGGCGGAAGCGATGGCCCGCTGGGGCGCCGGAAATCTTCTCGACTCACCACCGCCGGAATGGGTCACCCGCGCCGACAACTGGCGGCTTCTTCTCCGGCTCGTCAACGATGCACACGGCTCCAACCACGTGCCGCTCGGTCATCTAGACCTCAAACCGGAACACGTCCGCCGCCGCATCGACGGACAGCTGGCACTCGTGGACGCCGAGACCCTGCGACCCGACATCACCGGCCTGCCAGACCTGATCACCCTGGCGTACATCGCACGCGAGCTGGGGCAGTCGTCCCCGCGCTCGGTACGCCACGCATACCTGCACCACGTACGCGAGCTCGGCGCGCAATGGAACGACGCGGACCTCATACGTGCCCTGACGGCGTTCGCCGCCGCCACCGGCCTTCGTTCCCTGCACGGCGCCCACGAGTGACACCGCAGCGGTACCGTGCCCCTTCCCGACGCAAGGAGTAACCCAAGTGCGCGGTATCCGCACGGTCATGGTCTTCGTCGACGACCCCGAAGCCGCCGCCCGATGGTGGGGCGGCATCTTCCATGCCGAGGTCAAACTCGACGTCAACGGCAGCTCCGTCTATGCCTGGCTGGACCTCGACGGACTCGAGTTCGGCTTCCACCCCGCCTCCCCCAAGGCGAACGCCCACGGGCGAAGCACCGTCCCGTACTGGTCCGTCGAGGACCTCGACACCGAACGCAAACGACTCCTGGAAGCGGGCTGCACTCACCACCGCGGCCCCCTTGATGTGGAGCCCGGCCGGCGCATCTGCCAGCTCATCGACCCGTTCGGCACGGTCTTCGGACTCGACGGGCCTTGACTCCTCGGAGCCCACCCATGCGTCACTGGCCCCTCACCGCCCTCCGCCTCACCACCCCTGATCTCGTCCTCCGCCTTCCCTCGGACGCTGAACTGGACGTACTCGCTCAGGTAGCCGCCGAGGGAGTCGTCCCGGACGGCGCCGTGTACTTCCCGCAGCCCTGGGCGTCCGCGCCGCCGGCCGAGCGGGCCAGGAGCGTCGTACAGAACCACTGGTGGGCACGAGGCGACTGGACCGGCGACAACTGGCGGCTCCTCCTTGCCGTCTTCCGTGACGGTCAGGTCATCGGTCAGCAGAATCTCTCCGCACGCGACTTCGCCACCACCAGGGAAGCCCGCACCGGGTTCTGGCTCGGCAGCCGCTTCCAGGGCCAGGGCTACGGCACACAGATGCGCGCCGCCGCCCTGGCCCTCGCCTTCGACGGCCTCGACGCCGCACGGGTCACCTCTACCGCGTTTGCTGACAACACCGCCTCACGAACCGTGTCCCGCAAGTTCGGCTACCAACCCAACGGCGTCCACCGCATCGCCGTCGACGGCCAGCCTCACGACGCCCATGAGGAAGTCATCGAGGCGGCCGTTTGGCAGAAGTGCCCTCTGCGCGCCTCGGTAGACGTAAAGGGGCTGTCGGCGTGCATCAGCTGCTTTCGATGACTCCGAGCTGTCATGCCACGGCGGCTCAAACGATCAGAAGAGAAAACGTTCCAACTGACCTTCTTCCATGGCCGTGGGAGCTATGCGACGAAGACTTCGTGGCGCATGTGGAGCGTCCGGTACGGAGCGAGGGCGCGGCGGGCCTCGGCGGGAATCGGGCTGCCTGTTGTCGCCATCCGCTCTTCGACTTCCGCGGCCGGCGGCTTGCTGGACAGCTGGCGTTGCTCAACGGGCGGGATGAGGCCAGCGGCAACGGATCGGCGTACGGCCCGCAGCTCGGCCAAGTAGGCGACCGTGTCGTCGGGGTCGGCTATCGGGACAGGGTCGATGTGCCTCTGGAGTAGCTCGACACGGCGAGGGGACCAAGCCCTGAGGATGTCGGTCGGCTCCACGGATCGGTATTGCGCGGTGCGGTCGCCGCCTTGCTGCTCGTAGAAGCGGTCCACGGCGTGGGCTGCGTCCCACCGGACCGATCCCAGGACCGCTGGGACGACGGCAAGGGCATCGCTCCACGGCCGAATCAGCTCGGCAGCCTGCTGAGGCGTGGACATGAGGCGGCGCAAGCGGCTGTCGAACGTACCGGCGTGGTTGAGTAGCGCGGCGACTTCTTGGAGCTCCAATTCAGGCGCCTCCGTCCTGGGTGAGTAGGGCGAGTCCGCCCATGAGGGCGGCGGTGTGGCCACCGGGAGTCGATCGGGTGGTGGGGACGACGTTCTCAGTCCGATTCGAGGGGGGAGCTTGCTGATCCAGGTCGGCCCAGGCCCGGAGCCAGTAGCGGGCGGGCTTGGGAACGTCTCCCGGGGCAGTGCGACGGGCGACGACCTCGACCAACTGCTCGGTGCCGTGGTGCTGAATGGGGCGTTCGAGGTCCTGCTGCTCGCCGGCCCCCAGGTTCCAGTGGATCGGCAGTGCCTCACATTTGAGGGCGTCCGCCAGCTGCCGCACCGCTTCGCTGCCGATGAGAGTGGCGGGCTTGATCGTTCGCACCCCGTGCCGCCGTCTGGTCTATGCAGCGGCTGCTGCGGTGGCCGTGTCCGGCTGGATGCCGAGGACTTCGAGAAGTTCGGCGGTGAGTACGCGCTGCGCCCTTCCGAGTCGGATGGTGCCGACCGGTAGCTCGCCTCGCCTGGCGAGGTCGTAGGTCGTGCTGCGCTTGAGCCCGAAGGCTCGGCCCGCCGTATCGAGGTCGATCACCGGCGGCAGCGCCAGCAGTTCGTCGCGGTTGAGAGCCGAACCGCTCATCGACTGCCCTCCGCTGCGACTTGGGCCGTCAGATCGCCCAGCACCTGGGCGTACCTGAGGGCCGGCTCGCCCCGGGGCGCGCGTTTGCCCTGCTCCCACCGCCAGACCGTGGAGGGGTCGACCTCGCAGAGGGCCGCGATCTCGGCTAGGGACAACCGAGCTGCCAGCCGAGTACGGCGCGCTGCACCCGATATCGCCTCTTCCCTGACACGGGAAATACCCAGAACGTCGACATTGATCATGGCCCGAACGTAGCCCATGTTTTTCCGAATACAAAACTCCGGGTATTTAGCAAAGGCCGCGGCGATGGGCGAAGAATACTGTAGCGAAGCGCACGGTTCGCGAGGCCGAAATTCCGCGCTCCCGGAGCGCCTCACGAGCGGCGCTCCCGACCACTCGCGTAGCCATTCCAGCGCGACTTGACCTTGCCGGGTCGTTGCCTATGATCAGCCGGAGACGGCACTTTTCGCAGGTCAGAGCCGCGGCCCTCGACGCCAAGGCTGCCACGTCACAAAATCCCCATTCCAGCCACCCGCCCACCGATATCGGATTCAAAGAATCTCGACAGATAAGGAAAGACAGGGAAAGACGAGGGCATCTAGGGTCAGATAGCGGAGGCTTCAGCCATGCCCATACGCCGGTCGATATCTCAGAACAGCCAGCACGGAGACAGTGCATGAAGGGCTCGACGTACCGTCGCTGCCATTGCAGGGACGCCGAGACGGGGAAACCCCTCGGCAGTAAATGCCCGAAGCTGAAGCAGCGGCGGCACGGTAGCTACTCGGTGCGGCAGGAGCTGCCGCCGTACGAGGACGGCCGGCGTCGGTCGTTCAGTCGGGGCGGGTACGAAACGAAGGTCGCAGCCCAGGCCGACCTCGACCGGATACGGGCGCTGCTCGCGCTGCCGGACGCGGACGACGAGGAGGGACGGCGGCACATTGCCGAGCTGCTGGAGCTGGTCGCGGACGAGAAGGGGCCGATCCCGGACCTGGAGGGGACGCGGCGGCGGTTCGTGACCGGGCAGAAGCTCACGTCCCGTCTGACGGTGGGCGACTGGCTGGACATGTGGCTGGCGGGCAAGAAGACCCGCAGGACGACGACCAGCGGGTACAGCTCTCACGTCCGCGTGCACCTCAAGCCCCGCATCGGGCACGTGCGGCTCGACCGGCTGAACGTCGGGCACCTGCGGGATGTGTTCGGTGCGATCGCGGACGAGAACGAGGTGATCGCCGCCGAGGATCAGGCCCGGCGTGAGCAGGCAGCCAAGGGCAAGTGGGGAAGGGACAGCAGGCCCCCGGCCGCCGAGCGGGCGCGGCTGGATGAGGAGAAGGCGAAGCTCGCCGCTATGCCGCCCTTTCGGAAGATCACTGGGCCCGCGACCCAGCAGAGCATCCGCCGGATGCTGAGGGCCGCCCTGAACGCCGCCATCGCCCAGCAGCTGCTGACGTTCAACCCGGCGGCCCACGTCGAGCTGGCGTCCGGGAAGCGGCCCAAGGCGCAGTTGTGGACCGATGAGCGGGTGCAGCGGTGGCGCGAGACCGGAGTGAAGCCCAGCCCTGTGATGGTGTGGACGCCGGCTCAGGTCGGCACCTTCCTCGACGCGGCGGAGGGGGACCGGCTGTACGCGTTCTTCCATCTGATCGCGTTCCGCGGGCTGCGGCGCGGTGAGGGTGTCGGGCAGGAGTGGACCGACGTGGACCTGGAGGCAGGGCTGCTGACGCCGGCCGAGAAGATCGTCGTGGACAACTGGGAGGCTTACGAGTCCGCGCCGAAGACCGACGGCAGTGCGGGGACCATCGCCCTCGACAGCGGCACCGTGGAGGTCCTGCGGGCCCACCGAGCGCGGCAGAACCGGGAGCGGCTGAGGTTCGGGGCAGCGTGGCAGGACACCGGGAAGGTGTTCACGCAGGAGGACGGGTCCTGGCTGCATCCGGAGACGGTGTCCGAGACCTTTCGCCGGATCCTGGCGAGCACTGATCTGCCGCCGATCAGCCTTCGTGACCTACGTCATGTGGCCGCGACTCTGACGCATGCCGGTGGCGGGGACCTACACACGATCAAGGAGACCTTGCGGCACTCACGATCACGCTCACCTCTGACACGTACACGAGTCTGTTGCCGGAGGTGGACAGGGCCGCCGCGGAGGGGGCTGCACGCGTCGTGCCGCGGGCACGGCAGGCGGTTGGCTCCGATACCGCCGCTCACGCATCGCTCACGCACGAGGGGGTAAACGACAAGATGCCCCGGCCCGGCAAGACCGGGCGGGGCACCAAGCTGGCAGGTCAGAACGTTTCTTCTGACCAGACCTGCGGTGGGGCGGGTGGGACTCGAACCCACGGCCGACGGATTATGAGTCCGCTGCTCTAACCGGCTGAGCTACCGCCCCTTCACGGCGTGGCGCGTACAAGTGTGCGCGCCGTCTGCCGCAGCATAGCCGCTCATACGATCTCCTGCCTCGGCTGGGCCGTGTGATCGGCTTCGCTGTCGGTGGAGACCGGTTTGAAGGCTGCCCGGTTCCATCGGCGGGGCAAAAGTTTCCGCACACGGGCAAAAAAGAAGAGGACCCCTCGGGGTCCTCTTCCCTCTGCTCCCCCGGCTGGACTCGAACCAGCAACCCTCCGGTTAACAGCCGAATGCTCTGCCAATTGAGCTACAGGGGATCGCGCTCCCCCGACTGGACTCGAACCAGTAACCTGCCGGTTAACAGCCGGCTGCTCTGCCAATTGAGCTACAGGGGATTGCTGCGTTGCACCGAACGGCCCACCTCCGGCCTTGCCGGGGGGCGAGCGCTCGTTGCGAGTCATAGATTAGCGCAAGCAGGGGGGTGCTCCGCCAATCGGTATCGACAGCGGGCCGGGCACCACACGACGAAGGGTGGCAGGCATGCGCTACAAGGTCACGTTCGTGAGCGGAGTGGCCCTCGGGTACGTCCTCGGGACACGGGCCGGGCGGGAGCGCTACGAGCAGATGAAGAAGTGCGTGCGCGGGGTCGCGCAGAACCCGGCCGTGCGCAACGCGGCCGAGACCGCAGGACACCAGGGGCGCCATTTCGCCGGCAGGGCGTTCACCGCGGTGGGCGACCGGGTCGGGGACGTCCTGCCCGCGTCGGTGACGGACCGCGTACGGGTGCTGCGGCGCCGGGCCAACGGTGCCGTCGGCTACGACGACGACTGGGGCACCAGCAACACCTGAGGCGGGCGGGGCAGGCGAGGCGGGCGGGGCGGGCGGCTCAGCCCGGGCGGGCGGGGCTCCCGGCACACCGCCGGCCGCCGCCTGGTCCGCCGCCCTGCCCGCCGCCTGGTCCGCCGCCCGGCCCACCCCCCGGTTCACCGCCGATTCACCGCTGTTCCGGGGCCGGTTCGCCGCCGGTGCACACGGGATCCGACGCCCTCCGCGGCGGCGGATCCCGGTCGTGTGTGCGGCAGAATTCTCCGTATGGGGATAGTCGCCGGGCTGGACAGCTCTTCCGCCTTCACTCGCATCGTCGTCTGCGACACCGACACGGGTGCCGTACTGCGCCAGGGCTACGCGCCCCATCCGCAGTCCGCGGGTGATCCCCAGGCCCTCCACCCCCACGACACCGACCCCCAGGCCTGGCTGCTCTCCCTCGGCGAGGCCGCCGGCGGCGGCCTCCTCGAAGGCGTCCAGGCCATCGGCGTCTCCGCGCAGCAGCACGCGCTGCTGCCGCTGGACGCGCAGGGCGCCCTCGTCCGCCCGGCCCTGGTCGGCAACGACAAGCGCGGCCAGGTCGTCGCCGCCGACCTCACCGAGGCCCTCGGCGGCCGGCAGGCCTGGGCCGAGGCCGTGGGCTCCGTCCCGCACTCCGCCCAGCCCGTGGCCAAGCTCGCCTGGCTGGCCCGCAACGAGCCCGACGCGGCCCGCCGGGTGGCGGTGCTGATGTCCCCGCACGACTGGCTGGTCTGGCAGCTGCTGGGCCGGCCCGCCCGCCGCACCACCGACCGGGGCGGGGCCTCCGGGACCGGCTACTGGTCGCCGGCGACCGGCGCCTACCGCCCCGACCTGGTCGAGCTGGCGCTCGGGCACATGGCGCTGCTGCCGGAGGTGCTCGCGCCGGCCGAGGCCGCCGGGATGACGCCGGAGGGGCTGCTGATCTCCGCCGGCACCGGGGAGACCATGGCCGCCGCGCTCGGGCTGGGCTTGGCCCCCGGGGACGCCGTGGTGTCGCTGGGCGCCTCGGGCTCCGTGATGGCCGTCCACCACTCGGCCGTACAGGAGCCCGGCGGCCTGGTCACCTCCCTCGCCGACGGCAGCGGCATGCACCTGCCGGTGGTGAACACCTCCAACGCGGTACGGGCCCTGCGGGGCACCGCCGACCTGCTGGGCACCGATCTGGAGGGGCTGTCCGAGCTCGCGCTGGAGTCGACGCCGGGCGCGCACGGCCTCGTGCTCCTGCCGTACCTGGAGGGTGAGCGCACACCCAACCTGCCGCACACCGCGGGCACCCTGTCCGGGCTGCGGCGCGACTCGATGAAGCCGGAGCACCTGGCGCGGGCCGCGTTCGAGGGCATGCTGTGCGGGCTGGTCGACGCGCTCGACGTGCTGCGCCTGCGCGGGGTCGAGGTGCGCCGGGTGTTCCTGCTGGGCGCGGCGGCCGAGCTGCCCGCCGTGCAGGCCGCGGCTCCGGGGCTGTTCGGTACGCAGATCGTCGTACCGGCGCCGGCCGACTACGCGGCGCTGGGCGCGGCACGCCAGGCGGCGTGGGCGCTCGGTGTGCAGCGGGGGACGCTGGCCCCGCACACCCCGCCGGTGTGGCCGGCTCCGGCCGCGCAGGTCTTCGAGCCGGGCGAGGACTACCCGGCCATGCAGGCGGTGCGCCAGCAGTACATCGCGACGCGGGAGCAGCTCCACCCGGGCGCCTTCCAGGCGTAGGGCCTCCCCCGGGGCCTGCCGGATCCGTGGGAGCCGGGCGGGTTCGGCGGGAGCCGGGCGGGTTCGGCGGGAGCCGGGCGGGTTCGGCGGGAGCCGGGCGGGCGGGAGCCGGGCGGGTTCGGCGGGAGCCGGGCGGGCGGGAGCCGGGCGGGTTCGGCGGGAGCCGGGCGGGCGGGAGCCGGGCGGGTCGGCGGAGGGCCGGGCGGGGGTGTGCAGGGGGCGTAGGACCGCCTCCTCCTTTTGACCGGCCTTTGCGAAAACCGGTGGGGTTTGCACGCACCGTGGCCCAAGATGGGATGCCCCCCTCGACCGTGCCGACCGGAGCCTGCGCGTGCTCATACGACTTCTGCGGACCCATCTGGGTCCGTACCGGAAACCCATCGCCCTGCTGGTCCTGCTGCAACTGCTCCAGACCAGTGCGAGCCTCTACCTGCCCACGCTGAACGCGGACATCATCGACAAGGGTGTCGTCCACGGCGACACCGGCTACATCCTGCGCTTCGGTGCGCTGATGCTCGGCGTCTCCCTCGTCCAGCTCGGCTGCAACGTCGGCGCCGTCTACTACGGAGCCCGCACCTCCGCGGCCGTCGGCCGCGACGTCCGCGCCGCCGTCTTCGACCGGGTGCAGAGCTTCTCCTCGCGGGAGCTCGGCCAGTTCGGCGCCCCGTCGCTGATCACGCGTACGACGAACGACGTACAGCAGGTCCAGATGCTGGTCCTGATGACCTTCACCCTGATGGTCTCGGCGCCGATCATGTGCATCGGCGGCATCGCCATGGCGCTCTCGCTCGACGTGCAGCTGTCGGGCGTGCTGCTGGCCGTGGTGCCCGTCCTCGGCCTGTCCGTCGGGGCGATCGTCTGGAAGACGCGCCCGCTGTTCCGCTCGATGCAGGACCGCCTGGACGCCGTGAACCGGGTGCTGCGCGAGCAGATCACCGGCAACCGGGTGATCCGCGCCTTCGTCCGCGACACCTACGAGAAGGAACGCTTCCGCGGCGCCAACACCGAGCTGACCGACGTCTCGCTCGCCTCCGGCCGGCTGCTGGCGCTGATGTTCCCCACGGTGATCGTGGTCGTGAACATCTCCAGCGTCGCCGTGATCTGGTTCGGCGCGATGCGCATCGACAGCGGCGGCATGGAGATCGGCCAGCTGACGGCGTTCCTCGCCTACCTGATGCAGATCGTCATGTCCGTGATGATGGCCACGTTCATGTTCATGATGGTGCCGCGCGCCGAGGTCTGCGCCGAGCGCATCCAGGAAGTCCTGGACACCGACTCCAGCGTGGTCCCGGCCGCCGAACCGGTGACCGAGCTCTCCCGGGCCGGGATGCTGGAGCTGCGCGGCGCCGACTTCCACTACCCGGGCGCCGAGGCCCCGGTGCTGCGCGGCGTGGACCTGGTGGCCCGCCCCGGCGAGACCACCGCGGTCATCGGCTCCACCGGCAGCGGCAAGTCCACGCTGCTGGGCCTGGTCCCGCGGCTGTTCGACGCGACCGGCGGCCACGTGCTGGTCGACGGCGAGGACGTGCGCCGGCTCGACCCCGAGCTGCTGGCCAGGACGGTCGGCCTGGTGCCGCAGAAGCCGTACCTGTTCTCCGGGACGATCGCCTCGAACCTGCGCTACGGGCGCCCCGACGCCACCGACGAGGAGCTCTGGCGGGCCCTGGAGGTGGCGCAGGCGGCGGAGTTCGTGTCCGCGCTCGACGGCGGCCTCGACGCGCCCGTCACCCAGGGCGGGACGAACGTCTCCGGCGGCCAGCGCCAGCGCCTCGCCATCGCCCGCACGCTGGTGCAGCGCCCGGAGATCTACCTCTTCGACGACTCCTTCTCGGCCCTGGACTACGCCACGGACGCGGCGCTGCGCGCGGCGCTCGCCCGCGAGACGGAGGAGGCGACGGTCGTCATCGTCGCCCAGCGGGTCGCGACGATCCGCGACGCCGACCGGATCATCGTCCTCGACGAGGGCCGGGTCGTGGGCGAGGGACGCCACCACGAGCTGATGGCCGGCAACGAGACCTACCGGGAGATCGTGCTCTCCCAGCTGACGGAGGCGGAGGCCGCATGAGCGGGCCCGGAGGACGGATGACGGCGGGACCGGCCCAGCGGTTCCTGGACTTCAAGGGCTCGGGCAAGCGGCTGCTGCGGCAGATCGCCCACGACCGGGCCAAGCTGTGGGGCATGGTCGCCGCGGTCTTCGGCAGCGTCGTCTGCACGGTGATCGGCCCGAAGATCCTCGGCCACGCCACCGACCTGGTCTTCGCGGGGATCGTCGGCCGGCAGATGCCGGCCGGGCTCACCAAGGAGCAGGCGCTGGACGGGCTGCGCGCCAAGGGCGAGGACGGCATGGCGGACATGCTGTCCGGCACCGACTTCACCCCCGGCGAGGGCATCGACTTCGGCGCCGTCGGGACCGTGGCGGTCTGGGCGCTGGCGGTCTTCGTCCTGGCCGGCCTGCTGATGCTGGTGGCGACGCGGCTGTCGAACCACATCATGAACGGCACCGTCTACCGGATGCGCGAGGAGCTCCAGGACAAGCTGGCGCGGCTGCCGCTGTCGTACTTCGACCGGCAGAAGCGCGGCGAGGTGCTCAGCCGGGCCACCAACGACATCGACAACGTCGGGCAGACGCTCCAGCAGACGATGGGGCAGCTGCTCAACTCGCTGCTGACGATCGTCGGCGTGCTCGCGATGATGTTCTGGATCTCGCCGCTGCTGGCGCTGGTCGCGCTGGTGACGATCCCGGTGTCGGTCGCCGTCGCCGCGAAGATCGGCAAGAAGTCGCAGCCGCAGTTCGTGGCGCAGTGGAAGTCCACGGGTGCGCTCAACGCGCACATAGAGGAGATGTACTCGGGCCACACGCTCGTGAAGGTCTTCGGCCGGCAGAAGGAGTCCGCGGCCGTCTTCGCCGAGCAGAACGAGGCGCTGTTCCGGGCCTCGTTCAAGGCGCAGCTGGTCAGCGGCATCATGCAGCCGGTGATGTTCTTCATCTCGAACATCAACTACGTGCTGGTGGCGGTCGTCGGCGGGCTGCGGGTGGCCTCGGGCAGCCTGTCGATCGGTGACGTGCAGGCGTTCATCCAGTACTCGCGCCAGTTCTCGATGCCGCTGACGCAGGTCGCGTCGATGGCGAACCTGGTGCAGTCCGGCGTGGCCTCGGCGGAGCGGGTGTACGAGCTGCTCGACGCCGAGGAGCAGGAGCCGGACGTGGCGGTTCCGGAGCGTCCGGAGAAGGTCCGCGGCCAGGTCACGCTGGAGAAGGTGGCGTTCCGCTACGACCCGGACAAGCCGCTGATCGAGAACCTGTCGCTGAGCGTCGAGCCCGGCCAGACCGTGGCCATCGTCGGCCCGACCGGTGCCGGCAAAACCACGCTGGTGAACCTGCTCATGCGGTTCTACGAGGTCACCGGCGGCCGGATCGCGCTCGACGGGGTGGACATCGCGAAGATGACCCGCGCGGAGCTGCGCGGCGGCATCGGCATGGTGCTCCAGGACACCTGGCTGTTCGGCGGCACGATCGCGGAGAACATCGCGTACGGGGCCTCGCGCGAGGTCACGCGCGCCGAGATCGAGGCGGCGGCGCGGGCCGCGCACGCCGACCGGTTCATCCGCACCCTGCCGGACGGCTACGACACCGTCCTGGACGACGAGGGCGCGGGAGTCAGCGCCGGCGAGAAGCAGCTCATCACGATCGCCCGGGCCTTCCTGTCGGACCCGGTGATCCTGGTGCTCGACGAGGCGACCAGCTCCGTCGACACCCGTACCGAGGTGCTGATCCAGAAGGCGATGGCGCGGCTCGCGCACGGCCGCACGTCCTTCGTGATCGCGCACCGGCTCTCCACGATCCGGGACGCGGACGTGATCCTGGTGATGGAGAACGGCTCCATCGTGGAGCAGGGCACGCACGGGGAACTGCTGGAGGCGCAGGGCGCGTACGCGCGGCTGTACGCGGCGCAGTTCGCGCAGGCGGTCGCCGAGGTCGACTGACCGGCCGCGACCCGGGATGCGGAATGCGGGCGTGGGGGGCGGGGCGGGATCCGGCGGTGCCGGGCCTGTCCCGCCCCCGCCGTATGCGCAGTGTGCGCCGGGCCGCCGTATGCGCGGTGTGCGCCGGGCCCGCCGTCAGTCGAGGTAGCCGCGGAGCTGGTCGGCGAAGGCGTGGTCGCGCAGCTTGCCCAGGGTCTTGGACTCGATCTGGCGGATGCGCTCGCGTGTGACGCCGAAGATGCGCCCTATCTCCTCCAGGGTGCGGGGCCTGCCGTCCGCCAGCCCGTACCGCAGCTGGACGACCTTGCGCTCGCGCTCGCCGAGGGTCGACAGGACCGCCTCCAGGTGCTCGCGCAGCAGGAAGAAGGCGGCGGACTCCATCGGCGAAGCCGCGTCGCCGTCCTCGATCAGGTCGCCGAGGGCGACGTCCTCCTCCTCGCCGACCGGCGCGTGCAGCGAGACCGGCTCCTGGGCGAGGCGCAGCACCTCCAGCACCCGTTCCGGCGTCAGTTCCAGGTGGACGGCGACCTCTTCGGCGGTGGGCTCGTAGCCGCGCTCCTGGAGCATGCGCCGCTGGACCCGCACGACCCGGTTGATGAGCTCCACGACATGGACCGGGACGCGGATGGTGCGGGCCTGGTCGGCGAGGGCCCGCGACATCGCCTGCCGTATCCACCAGGTGGCGTAGGTGGAGAACTTGTAGCCCCGGGTGTAGTCGAACTTCTCAACGGCCCGGATCAGCCCGAGGTTCCCCTCCTGCACGAGGTCGAGCATGGTGAGGCCGCGGCCCACGTAGCGCTTCGCGACGGACACGACGAGCCGGAGGTTCGACTCGATCAGGCGCCGCTTGGCCATCCGCCCCATGACGACGAGCTTGTCCAGGTCGAGGGCGAGCCCCAGGTCGAGGCCGGGGGTGCTGCCCAGCTTCTCCTCGGCGAACAGCCCGGCCTCGACGCGCCGGGCGAGCTCCACCTCCTCGGCGGCGGTGAGCAGCGGGATCCTGCCGATCTCGCGCAGGTACTGGCGGAACAGGTCGGCGGAGGGCCCCGTCCCGGCGGTGTCAGCGCGCCGGCGCTGCTCGGGCACCTGCTCGATCAGCTCCGGCACCTCGGGCTCGTCGCCGTCCCCGTTCTCGTTCTCGGCGGCCGGCCCGCCGCCGGGCTCGGTCTCCATCGCCGGCTCGGGGGCGGCCTCGGGCTCCCCGCCCTCCGGGGCCCGGCCCGCGACGGCGCGGACGGGCGGGCTCGCGTTGACGGTCGGGATCCGGGTCTGCACGGGGGCGACCTCCAGGGCTCCGAGGACGGTGGCACCGCACCTCAGTGTGGGGTACGGCACATCGCCGCCACGAGGGGCGTGCGGGCACTTTCTGAGCCCGGTGCGTGACCGGATGGTTACCCGCCGCGGAGAACGCCGATGCGGCCCGGACGCATGTACGACAAGATCGTCTGCATGTCCGAGTACGAAACCCATGTCACGCTGCGCTGCCCGGACGCGGCGGAGCTGACACGACTGAACGCGTGGGCCGGAGCCCGCGGCCTGAAGGTGACTCATATCGTGCTGGCCCGGGGCCGCATGGTGTCGCAGCCGATGCTGACCCTGCCCGACCGGGACGGCCACGAGGCCCTGGTGCCGCTCCTGCGGGCCGACGGCTTCGACCCGGTCCGCGTCAAGGTGGAGACCGTCCCGTGGACCACGGACCGGCCCGGCCCCGGCGGCGGCTACTTCGAGCACCACCTCAAGCTGCTGCTCCCCGTCGGCTTCGACCGGGCCCGCCTGGAGGCCCTCGCCACCCCGCACGGGGCGCACCTGTCGTGGAACGCGCGGCGTGTCGCGGAGGACGGCGGCAGCCACGAACGGTTCGTCACCCAGCGGTACCGGGGCCCTGCGGGGGCGGCGGGAGCGGCAGGAGCCGGCCGGGCGTGCGACGCACTGGTCTCCGAGCTGGCGGCCGCCGGGTACGACATACGCTCGGAGGAACGGGAGTTCGTGCTGTACGACAGCGACCTGTCGGTGGACGACGGATGGATCGAGGAGGGGGCTGCCGCATGAGCGGGACCTGGCGGGAGTTCGAGGGGCACAGCTGGGACCTGCCGCGCGAACCGCTGGACGAGCGGACACGGGAGCTGCGCGACCTGCCCAGGACGCTGCGCCCGGTGGCGGGCGACGCGATGCGCCAGCCGGCCGTGTTCGACCCGTCACTGAAGCACCTCCGGCGGGCCTACCGGGCCGGTGACCCGGTCTTCGACGATCCGGAGCGGACCGCCGCCTGGGTGCGGGCGCGGCGGGCGGCCCTGGACGCCGTCCTGGTGGCGGTGTCGGAGACCGAGTGGGCGGATTCGCTCGTGCTGCGGGGCAGCACGCTGCTCGCGCACTGGTTCGGGGAGGAGGCCCGGGAGCCGGGCGACCTCGACTTCGTGGTGGTTCCCGAGTCCTGGCGGATGGAGGACGGCCGGACGGGCCGGATGCTGGAGGGCATCGCGCTGGCGGCCGACGGGCGGGCCGGCACCAAGGCATCCGGCATGGTGTGGGAGAACATCTGGACGTACGACCGGGTGCCGGGGCGCCGGATGGTGCTGCCGTGGTCGGTGCCGGGCCTGCCGGGCGGGCAGGTGCAGCTGGACTTCGTGTTCAACGAGCAGATGCCGGCCGAGCCGGAGCCGCTCGAACTCGCCTGCGGGGCGGTCGTCCTGGCCGCCTCGCCGGAGCTCTCCCTGGCCTGGAAGCTGCTGTGGATCATCAGCGACAGGCATCCCCAGGGCAAGGACCTGTACGACGCCGTCCTGCTGGCCGAACGGTACCCGCTGCGCCTCGAGCTGCTGCACCAGGTGTTCCTGCAGGCAGGCGAGTGGCCGCTGCCGCACCGGCAGGTCGAGCTTGGGGACTTCGAGAAGCTGGCCGCCGGGCCGTACTGCGACACGGAATGGGACCACTTCGAGGCGGAGTACCCGCACCTGGCCGAGCCCGGCGAGAAGGCATACGGCAGCCGGCTCGTGGAGGCCCTGCGGCCGACGTTCGGGCCGTAGGACCCGGCGCTCGGGCCGGAGAGCGGGCGCTCGCGCCGGAGAGCCGCCGGCCGGCGCGGCGGCTACCGCACCGGCTCCACGCGGACCGCGCAGACCTTGAACTCCGGCATGCGGGAGACGGGGTCCAGGGCCGGGTTGGTCAGGGTGTTGGCGCGGCCCTCGCCCGGCCAGTGGAACGGCATGAAGACCGTGTCGGCGCGGATGGCGTCCGTGATGCGGGCGGGGGCGACGGCGCGGCCGCGGCGGGAGGTGACGGCGAGCGGGTCGCCGTCGGCCACGCCGATCCGGGCCGCCAGGCGCGGGTGGAGTTCCACGAAGGCGCCGGGGGCGGCCGCGTTCAGCTCGTCGACGCGGCGGGTCTGGGCCCCCGACTGGTACTGGGCGACCACCCGGCCCGTGGTGAGCAGGAGCGGGTACTCGGCGTCCGGGACCTCGGCCGCCTCGCGGTGGGAGACGGGGACGAAGCGGGCGCGGCCGTCGTCGGTGGCGAAGCGGTCGAGGAAGAGCCGCGGCTGCCCCGCGGAGCCCTCGGGGCAGGGCCAGAACACGCCCTGCTCGGTCTCGATGCGGGCGTAGGAGATGCCCGAGTAGTCGGCCGGGCCGCCGGCCGAGGCGCGGCGGAGTTCCTCGAAGACCTCTTCGGGGGCGGTCGGGAAGCCCTTCTGGATGCCGAGGCGGCCCGCCAGGCCGTGCAGGACCTCCAGGTCGCTGCGGACGCCCGGCGGCGGGGTCAGGGCCCGGCGGCGCAGCAGGACCCGGCCCTCCAGGTTGGTGGTGGTGCCCGTCTCCTCCGCCCACTGGGTGACGGGCAGGACCACGTCGGCGAGGGCCGCGGTCTCGGAGAGGACGACGTCCGCGACGGCCAGGAAGTCCAGGGCGCGGATGCGGTCCTCGATGTGGGCGGCGCGGGGGGCGGAGACCACCGGGTTGGAGCCCATCAGGAGCAGGGCCCTGACGTCGGTGCCGAGGGCGTCGAGGAGTTCGTACGCGCTGCGGCCCGGGCCCGGGAGGGCGTCGGGGTCGACGCCCCACACCCCGGCGACGTGGGCCCGTGCGGCCGGGTCGGCCAGTTTGCGGTAGCCGGGGAGCTGGTCGGCCTTCTGGCCGTGCTCGCGGCCGCCCTGGCCGTTGCCCTGGCCGGTGAGGCAGCCGTAGCCGGAGAGCGGTCGGCCGGCGCGGCCGGTGGCCAGGCACAGGTTGATCCACGCGCCGACGGTGTCGGTGCCCTTGGACTGCTGCTCGGGCCCGCGGGCGGTGAGGACCATCGCGGAGGAGGGGGCGCAGAACAGCGAGACGGCCTCGCGCAGTTTCGGCACGGGGATGCCGGTGATCCGCTCGACGAGCTCCGGCCAGTGCGCCATCGCCGCCGCACGGGCCTCCTCCCAGCCGGTGGTGCGCTCGGCGATGAACTCCTCGTCGGTGCGGCCCTCGGCGACGACCAGGTGCAGCAGGCCCAGCGCGAGGGCGAGGTCCGTGCCGGGGCGGGGCGCGAGGTGCAGGTCGGCCTGTTCCGCGGTGCGGGTGCGGCGCGGGTCGACGACGATCAGGGTGCCGCCGTTGGCCTTCAGCTCGGTGAGGTAGCGCAGGGCGGGCGGCATCGTCTCGGCGAGGTTGGAGCCGACGAGGATCACGCAGCCGGTGCGCGGGATGTCCTCCAGCGGGAAGGGCAGCCCGCGGTCCAGGCCGAACGCCCGCTGGTGGGCGGCGGCGGCCGAGGACATGCAGAAGCGGCCGTTGTAGTCGATCTGCGAGGTGCCGAGGGCGACGCGGGCGAACTTGCCGAGCGCGTACGCCTTCTCGTTGGTGAGCCCGCCGCCGCCGAAGACGCCGACCGCGTCCGGGCCGTGGGTGCCCCGGGTGCGGGCGAGGCCCGCGGCGACGGCGTCGAGGGCCTCCTCCCAGGTGGCCGGCTCGAGCCGACCGGCGTGGGTGCGGATGAGCGGCTCGGTCAGGCGCACCCGGGAGGAGAGCACGGCGGGGGCGGTGCGGCCCTTGCCGCACAGCGCGCCCCGGTTCACGGGGAAGTCGGCCCGCTCCTCCACCGCTGCCGGGTCGGCTCCGTCCGGCGTGGGGCGGAGCTTCATGCCGCACTGGAGCGCGCAGTACGGGCAGTGCGTGGCGGTGGCGGTGTCGGGCGTGTGCATGGAGCCAGCGTGCGGCGGCGGTGTTACGCGGGCCGCCGCCTGACGGTTACACCTGCTGAACGGGCACCTCAGCGCACCCCCCGCTCCCCGGTGAGGCCCCCGGCCGCCCGCTTCCCGCCCCCGGCGGCGCACCCGACCGGTCCGCGGCGGCTGCCCGGTGCGGTTCCGCGGCGGTGATCGTCGGCAGCGGTCCGCCCGGCGGCGCCGCGTCAGTCCCGCGGAGCGCCCAGGGCCCGGGGCACCCCCTCCTCCTTCGGCCCGAGGAAGTGCGGCTCCGGCCTGAAGGCCGCGTCCAGGGCCGCCTTGCCCGCCGCGAACACCTCGCGGGTGCCGCCGTAGTACCAGGTCGCGTCGTGCTCGTCGTCCACGCCGACCCCGTACGACTCCACGCCCGCCGCCTGGCACAGCGCGACGGCCCGGCGTATGTGGAAGCCCTGGCTGATCAGCACCGCCCGCTCGACCCCGAATATCTCCCGGGCCCTGACGCACGAGTCCCACGTGTCGAACCCGGCGTAGTCGCTGACGATGCGCGCGTCCGGTACCCCGTGCCCCGTGAGGTACGTCCGCATCGCGCCCGGCTCGTCGTACTCGGTGCGGCTGTTGTCCCCGGTGACGAGGACGACCTTGACCTTGCCGGTGCGGTAGAGCTCCGCGGCCGCGTCGAGCCGGCGGGCCAGATACGGGGTCGGCCGGCCGTTCCACAACCCCGCCCCGAACACCACCGCCACCTCGGCGGGCGGTGTGTCGGCCGTGCCGTGCAGCCGGTCCGCGGCCACCGCATGCGTCCACGCCGACGGCAGCAGCGCCAGCACGCAGCCCGCCATCACCGCCTGCACGGCCCTCCGCCTGCCGCGCACCCCGCGCGGCAGGCGCGGCCGCAGCACCGCCGCCGCCCGTCTCACCCGGTCCCGCATCCCCGGCATCCCCGCCGTCCTCGCCCTCGTCTCCTCCGTGGTCCCGGTGATCCTCGTGGTCTTCATGTCCGATCTCCCCCGCCGCCCTGCGCCCTGCGCCCTGCGCACACCGTTCGCACACATTGACGATCAAGTGCGCGGCCCGAGTTCCCCCCTCCCCCTCTTTCACCCGTACGACTGACCGAGTGAGCACCCTGCAAAGACCCGTCATCCCGGCGCAACGCCCCTGCAACCTGCACCCCGCAGGATCAGTTCATGACGGAGCCGGTGCACCCTCCCGAGTCCCCTTCCCTCCCGCTTCCCGCCGCCACGGCCGCTGAGCTGCTGACCCGGATCACCGCCCAACTCGGCACGCAGCTGCGCGGACTGCGCCCGCCGGGGGCCCGGTCCCACGGAGTCCACGCATGCAGCCCACCCTCGTCGCCGTCGCCCACGGCAGTCGCGACCCGCGCGCCCTCCCCGCCGTGCAGGCCCTGCTCGAACGGATCCGCGAGCTCCGCCCCTGCCTCGACGTCCGGCTCGGCCACATCGAGCTGAACCGGCCGCTGCTCGCCGACACCCTGCGGCGCGCCCCCGGCCCGGCCGTGCTCGTCCCCCTGCTCCTCGGCCGCGGGTACCACGTGAAGCGGGACCTCCCCGCGGCCGCTGCCCGGCACGCCGACGCCCGCGTCGCCGCACCGCTCGGCCCGCACCCGCTGCTGGTCGAGGCCCTCTGCGAGCGCCTCCTGGAGGCCGGCTGGAGCCCGGACACCCACACCGCCGTCGTGCTCGCCGCCGCCGGCTCGCGCGACCCCGACGCGGCGGACGACACCCGGCGCACCGCCGCCCTGCTCTCCGAGCGCCTCGGCGGGACGGCCGTCGTCCCGGCCTACGCCTCCGCCGCGGCACCCTCCGTGCCCGACGCGGTCCGGACCCTGGCCGCCCGCGGCCACCACCGGGTCGCCGTGGCCTCGTACTTCACCGCCCCGGGCCGCTTCGCCGCACAGAGCGCCGCCGCCGCGACCGGCCCGGCGGCCGCCCCGCTCGGCGACCACCCGGCGCTGGCCCGCCTCGTCCTGCGGCGCTACGACCAGGCCCTCGCCGCCCGGCACGCCCGGACCCCGCTGGAACTCGCCACCGCCTGAGGACCCCGCGGGTTCGGATGGGTCGGATGGGTCGGATTGTCGGTGCCTGCGGTTACCGTCGAACCATGGAAGGCATGGCAGGCACCGCACCCGTCCGTCCGCACGACCCCGCCGACCCCGCCGGCCCCGGAGGCGCCGGCGGCCCCGGAGGCCACTACTCCCCTGCCGACACCGAGCGCTGGGCCCCCGAGCCCGACAAGCGCCCCGGCCGGACGGCCTTCCAGCGCGACCGCGCCCGTGTGCTGCACTCGGCCGCGCTGCGCCGCCTGGCCGGGAAGACCCAGGTCGTCACCCCCGGCAGCCGCTCGTACGACTGGGACGCCAGCCCCCGCACCCGCCTGACGCACTCGCTGGAATGCGCCCAGGTCGGCCGCGAGCTCGGTGCGGCCCTCGGCTGCGACCCCGACCTGGTCGAAGCGGCCTGCCTCTCGCACGACATGGGCCACCCGCCCTTCGGGCACAACGGCGAGGAGGCACTCAACGAGTTCGCCAAGGACTGCGGCGGCTTCGAGGGCAACGCCCAGTCGCTGCGCCTGCTGACCCGCCTGGAGCCGAAGCGGTTCACGGCCGACCCGGCGACCGGCCGGCCCGTCAGCGTCGGCCTCAACCTCACCCGCGCCTGCCTGGACGCCGCCACCAAGTACCCCTGGGCCCGCGGCGGCCACCCCACCGACCCCGGCTCGGTCAAGTTCGGCGCGTACGAGGACGACCTGCCCGTCTTCGCGTGGCTGCGGCGCGGCGCGCCCGACGGCCGCAAGTGCTTCGAGGCGCAGGTCATGGACTGGTCGGACGACGTCGCCTACTCCGTCCACGACTTCGAGGACGGCCTGCACGCCGGGCACATCGACCCCAACCTCCTGTTCGCCGAGCCCGAGCGCGCCGCGATCCAGCAGGTCGCGATCGGCCGGTACGTCCCCGCCGGCACCGACCCGGAGGAGCTGCGCGAGGCCCTCGACCGGCTGATGGAGCAGGAGTGGTGGCCGCACGGCTACGACGGCTCGGCCGTCGCCCAGGCCCGCCTGAAGGACGCCACCAGCCAGCTGATCGGCCGGTTCTGCCTGGCCGCGGAGGGCGCCACCCGCGAGGCGTACGGCTCCGGCCGGCTGACCCGGTACGCCGCCGAGCTCGTCGTCCCGCGCGAGACGCGCAACGAGTGCGCGGTCCTCAAATCGGTCGCCGACCTGTACGTCATGCAGCGCGACGAGCAGGAACGTCTCCGCGCCGACCAGCGCATCGTCCTGGCCGAACTTGCCGAGGCACTGCTCGCCCGCGCGCCCGAGGGCCTGGACCCGCAGTTCCGTGCGATCTTCGATGCGGCCCCGGACGACAGGGCCCGCAAACGCGCCGTCATCGACCAGATCGCGTGCCTGACGGACGCATCGGCGCGCTCCCTGCACGCCCGGCTCACCCGCCGCACCCGCCGCGCCGAAGGGTGATCCGATCGGGCCACTCCCCCTTCACGCGGCAGGCTCGGTGCGGGACGCTCGCATGTGGTCGCAAGTGGCGGTGAGGTTATGAGGAGGCATCAGGTGGTCGACGCACACCGGACGTTCGTCATCGTCGGCGCAGGGCTGGCCGGGGCCAAGGCGGCGGAGACGCTGAGGTCCGAGGGGTTCACGGGACGGGTGATCCTGATCGGAGACGAGCGCGACCACCCGTACGAACGGCCCCCGCTGTCCAAGGGCTACCTCCAGGGCAAGGAGGAGCGCGACAGCGTCTTCGTCCACGAGGCGTCCTGGTACGCCCGCGCCGACATCGAGCTGCACCTCGGCCAGCCCGCCGTGCACCTGGACCGGGAGGCGAAGAAGGTCGTCCTCGGCGACGGCACCGCCCTCCACTACGACAAGCTGCTGCTGGCCACCGGGGCCGAGCCGCGCCGCATGAACATCCCGGGCACCGGCCTGGCCGGGGTGCACCACCTGCGCCGGCTCGCGCACGCCGAGCGGCTGCGGGCCGTCCTGGCCGGCCTCGGCCGGGACAACGGGCACCTGCTGATCGCGGGCGCCGGCTGGATCGGCCTGGAGGTCGCCGCCGCGGCCCGCGGGTACGGGGCCGAGGTCACCGTGGTCGAGCCGCTGGCCACCCCGCTGCACGGGGTGCTCGGCCCGGAGATCGGCCGTCTCTTCGCCGACCTGCACGCCGAGCACGGGGTGCGCTTCCACTTCGAGACGCGCCTCACCGAGATCATCGGGCACGACGGCATGGTGCTCGCCGCCCGCACGGACACCGGCGAGGAACTCCCGGCGCACGCGGTGCTCGCCGCGATCGGCGCGGCCCCGCGGACGGCGCTGGCCGAGACCTCCGGACTGGCCCTGGTCGACCGGGAGCACGGCGGCGGGATCGCCGTGGACGCCTCGCTGCGCACCTCCGACCCGGACATCTACGCGGTCGGGGACGTGGCCGCCGCCCACCACCCGCTGCTGGGGACCCGGCTGCGCGTCGAGCACTGGGCGAACGCGCTCAACGGCGGCCCGGCCGCCGCGCGGTCCATGCTCGGACAGGAGACCAGCTACGACCGGGTGCCGTACTTCTTCTCCGACCAGTACGACGTGGGCCTGGAGTACTCGGGATACGCCCCGGCGGGCGGCTACGACCAGGTCCTGATCCGCGGTGACGCGGCCAAGCGGGAGTTCATCGCGTTCTGGCTGTCGGACGGGCGGGTGCTGGCCGGCATGAACGTGAATGTGTGGGACGTCACGGACGACATCCAGGCCCTGATCAGGTCGAAGGAACAGGTCGACCGCGAGGCCCTGGCGGACCCGTCGGTTCCGCTGAGCTCGCTGGTGGCGGGCCGGGGCGCCTGAGGGTTTTCCCGCATCCGGCCGTAGACTTCACGGGTGGCAGGACGGATCAACGACGACGATGTGAAGGCGGTACGGGACGCGGTCCCGATCGACGCCGTGGTCTCCGACTACCTGCAGCTGCGCAACGCCGGCGGCGGCAACCTCAAGGGCCTGTGCCCCTTCCACGACGAGAAGTCCCCGTCCTTCCAGGTGAGCCCGAGCAAGGGCCTCTACCACTGCTTCGGCTGCCAGGCGGGCGGGGACACCCTCGACTTCATCATGAAGATCGACCACCTGTCGTTCTCGGAGGCGGTCGAGCGGCTGGCCGCCCAGGCGGGCATCACCCTGCGCTACGAGGAGGGCGGCTACACCGCGGGCACCAGCGGCCGCGGCGAGCGGATCCGGCTGGTCGAGGCGCACAAGGCGGCCGCCCAGTTCTACATCGACCAGCTGAACAGCCCCGAGGCGGAGATCGCCCGCAGGTTCCTGGCCGAGCGGGGTTTCGACCAGACCGCTGCCGCCTACTTCAGCGTCGGCTACAGCCCGGCCGGCTGGGACCACCTGACCCGCTTCCTGCGCGGCAAGGGCTTCACCGACCGGGAGCTGATCACCTCGGGCCTGTCCCAGGACAGCCGCAGCGGCAAGCCCATCGACCGCTTCCGCGGCCGGCTCATGTGGCCGATCCGCGACATCAGCGGCGAGGTCGTCGGCTTCGGCGCGCGCAAGCTGCGCGAGGACGACAACGGCCCGAAGTACCTGAACACGCCCGAGACGGCGATCTACAAGAAGTCCCAGGTGCTCTACGGCATCGACCTGGCGAAGAAGGAGATCGCGCGGACCTCGCGGGCGGTCGTCGTCGAGGGCTACACCGACGTGATGGCCTGCCACCTGGCCGGGGTCACCACCGCGCTCGCCACCTGCGGCACCGCCTTCGGCGGCGAGCACGTCAAGATCCTGCGCCGGCTGCTGATGGACAACGCCACCGCCGAGGTGATCTTCACCTTCGACGGCGACGCCGCCGGGCAGAAGGCCGCGCTGCGCGCCTTCGAGGACGACCAGAAGTTCGCCGCCGAGACCTCGATCGCCATCACCCCGGGCGGCATGGACCCCTGCGACCTGCGCCTGGCCCAGGGCGACGAGGCCGTGTCCACGCTGGTGGAGTCGCGTACCCCGCTGTTCGAGTTCGCGCTGCGGCACATCGTGGCCCGGCACAACCTGGAGAACCCGGCGGGCCGGGCGGCCGCGCTCGACGAGGCCGCCCCGGTCGTCGCCGGCATCAAGAACATCGCGATCCAGCACGAGTCGGCTGTCCAGCTGGCGGGCATGCTCGGCATCCGCGACGAGCAGTTCGTGGTCAAGCGGGTCGCACAGCTGGCCCGCTGGGCGCGCGAGCGCGGCGGCCGGACCGGCCCCGGGGAGCGGGACAGGGACCGGCCGCCGGCCGCCGGCCCGGGCCGCTCGTACGAGGCAGTGCCGGCGCCCGCCGCCCCCGCGGGCGGTCCCGCGCTCAACCTGCGCAACCCGGTCCACGTGACGGAGCGCGAGCTGCTCAAGCTGGCCCTGCAGCGGCCCGAGCTGGTCTCGCCGGCGTTCGACGCGTACGGGGTGGACGAGTTCACCGCCCCGCCGTACGCGGCGGTCCGCCAGGCCATCCTGGACGCGGGCGGCGTCTCGCCCGGCGGCAGCGACTACCTGGCCCGGGTCCGCGACGCGGCGCCGAACGACACCGTCCGCGCGCTGGTCACCGAGCTGGCGGTGGAGGCCATCCGCTCCCGGACGGTGGACGAGGGCTACGCCGGGGTCCAGCTGGTCCAGGTCCGGCTGCGCGCGGTCGACCGCCGGGTCCATGAGATCACCGGCACGATGGCCCGGCTGGGGTCGCAGGCGCCGCCGGAGCAACTGGCGGCGGTCCAGGAGGAGCTGTGGGTCCTCCAGCAGTACGGGCAGCGGCTGCGCAACCGCGGCGCCGAGGGGCTGTAGCCACCGCGGAAGCGGCCGGAGCTGAACGGGCAGCGCGGCCGGAACGGAACGGAACGGAACGGTCAGCGCGGCAGGGGCTACAAGGCCGGAGGGGCCGGGCAGGCGCCGGGCTGCCGGCGGCCGAGCCAGTCGCCGCCGGGTATCTCCGTGCCCGACTCGCGCAGCCTGCGGGCCAGCGGCGGGGCCGCCAGGTAGACCCACGCGGCGGTGCGCGTGCCGTCGGGGCGGACGGCGTCGCACCGGACCCGGTCGTAGAGGTTCGCCGGCAGTCCGGGGCCGTGGTACTCCTCCAGCCGGTCCAGTTCGGCCAGCAGCGGCCCGTACGCGCCCGGCGCCGCGGTGATCAGCTCGCCCACGATCTCCGACCCCGTCCGCCGGACGGCGTACGGGTAGCCGGGGCCGTCGTACAGGAGCGCGCCGGGGAGCCGGGCGGGCTCCTCGGCCGAAGTGCGGCCGCGCAGGAACAGGGCGTGGTTGACCTCGCCGGGCCGCAGGGTCCCGTACACGAAGAAGGGCAGTTCGGCGGTCACCGGCCGCCACCTCCGCCGGTCGCTGGTGTCACGGCGCCCTCCCTCTCCGGGACCTGGACCCGGTCCCGGGCCTCCCCTTGCCCCTCCACCGTACGCACCGCTGCGGCGCGGTTTCCCGGGGCCCGGCCCGGGGTGCGGGGCCACGCCCGGTCACCCGGACGGACCGAATCACCCGAACGACCCAATCCGCTGCTGTGACCTGCGGGAACACCGACCGCACCACGTGGCCTGACACGGCATCAGCAGGCGGGGGGCCGCCGGGAGGGGTTACCACGGGAGCACGACCTCGTGTCTCCAGGAGCCGCCATGCGCCGTCGCACCGCCCATGTGCTCACCGTCACCGCGCTGACCGCCGCCGCGTTCGCCGGCCCGGTCGCCGGTGCGGTCGCGGGTGGGGCCGCGGACCGGGCCGCCGCCGCAGACCCCGCCGGGCCCGTCTCCGCCCCGGGCGACTTCGCCGTGCTGGAGGTATGGCCCGCGTCGGCCGCCCCCGGGGTCACGGTCACCGCGAACACCACGGCCTGCGGGGCGGGCGGGCGCGCCGACGGCGACGCCACCATGGTCGGCGGCGGCCGCTTCAGGCTGGTGCCGGGCACCCACAAGGAGGTGGTCGTCGGGCAGTTCCAGGTCGCCCGCGGCACCCGCCCGGGCACCTACAGCATCGGCGCGACCTGCGCCGACGGAAAGTACGCCACCGGAGACCTGGTCGTCACCGCACGCGGCCCGCAGGGCCACGTGCGCACCGGGGTGGGCGGTGGGACGACCACCACCGCGAGCCCCGTCCGGATCACGGCGGGAGCGGCAGTACTGGCCGCGGCCGCCGTCGGCGGTACCTGGCTCCTGCGTCGCCGGGCGAGCGGCACGCGGAGCTGACGGGCGCCCACCGCGGCCGAGGCCGCGGTCCGACCGGTACCGCCCCCCGTCGCCCGCCCCGCGAGGTCCCCCCGTTCGCGGGGCCGGGCGACGGCCTGTCACACGCAGAGCACGCCGTACACGGCGCAGTACGCCAAGGGGGCATCGGATGGGCGCCAGCCAGGCCGGCCGCGGCGGGCTCGTCGCGCTCACCGCCTGCATCGGCATCTGGCTCGTCGGCACCGGCTCCGGCGAGCCGGCCGGGCCCCCGCTGCCCTCCCCCGCCGAGGCCCTGAGCGGCACCGGGCAGGCCCGCTACCAGGGCAGCATCGACCCGCTCCCCGGATCTCCGCCGACCCGGATCCGGATCCCGTCCATCCGGGTGGACGCCCCGCTGACCGGGCTCGGCCTGGCCCGCGACGGAAGCCTCGACGTGCCCCCGCCGGCCCGCCGCGACCTGGCGGGCTGGTACCGGGACGGCACCACCCCGGGAGCGGTGGGCACGGCCCTCGTCGTCGGGCACGTCGACCACGCCTCCGGGCCGGCGGTCTTCTTCCGGCTGGGCGCGCTGCGCCGCGGGGCGGCGATCGAGGTGCGGCGCGCGGACGGGCGCACGGCCGTGTTCACCGTCCACGCCGTCGAGGTGTACGACGCGCGGCACTTCCCGGACTCGCGCGTGTACGGGCCCTCGCCGCGCGCCGAGCTCCGGGTGATCACCTGCGGCGGCGGCTTCTCGCCCCGGACCGGATACCGGGGCAACGTGGTCGTCTTCGCCCACCTGACGGGGACGCACTGACGGACCGGAGCCCGGAGCCCGGGCCAGGGCCAGGGCCTGGGCCGGGGCCGGGGCCGGGGCCAGGGCCAGGGCCAGGGCCTGGCGGCCTCACCGGCCCTCGGCCGCCGCGCTGAGGTGGGCGTTCCGTTCGGGTAACAAGCGCGATGCCGAGGGGAAACAGCCTCCCGCCACGCTCGTGTCATGACCTCGGAACAGCAGCGTGTGGTGGTGATCGGCGGCGGCCTCGCGGGCCTCAGGCTCGCGCAGCGGCTGGGTGCGGGCCCGGCCGTGGGCGTCACCGTCCTCGGCGAGGAGCCGCACGTCCCGTACAACCGGGTGCTGCTCGCCGAGATCCTCGCCGGCCGGTACGCGCCGGAGGTCGCCGCCCTTCCGGATCCCGGCCCGGCGCTGCGGCGGGGGGTGCGGGCGGTCCGGATCGACCGGGCCACCAGGACGGTGCACTGCGACGACGGCAGCACGGAGCGGTACGACGCCCTGGTCCTGGCCACGGGCTCCAACGCCGTGCTGCCGCCGCTGCGCGGGCTCTTCGAGCCCGGGGGCCTCGCCGGGGCCGCGGCCGCCTCCCCGGGTGACCGGGAACTCCCGGACGGGGTCCACGCGTTCCGGACCATGGACGACTGCGTGGCGCTGTCGGCGGCGGTGGCGGCCGGACCGGGCGTGCGCGCCGTGGTGATCGGCGGCGGGCTGCTCGGCGTCTCCGCGGCCCGCGCGCTGGCCGAGCGGGGCGCACAGGTCGTCCTGGCCCAGCAGGGCGAGCGGCTGATGGAGCGCCAGCTCGACGCGGAGGCCTCGGCGCTGCTGCACGCCCATCTGACCGCGCTCGGCATCGAGATCCACACCGAGTGCCGAGTCCGCGGACTGAGCACCTCCCCCGGCGCCTCCCCCGGCACCGGCTCCGGTCGCCGGGTCACGGGGGTCGAGCTCGCCGACGGCTACCGCCTCGACGCCGACCTCGTCGTCCTGGCCTGCGGCGTCCGCCCGCGCACCGGCCTGGCCCGCGCCGCCGGGCTCACCGTCCACACCGGCGTCGTGGTGGACGACAGCCTGCGGACCGACGACCCGCGCATCCACGCCATCGGCGACTGCGCCGAGCACGCCGGCCGGGTGTACGGCCTGGCCGGCGCCGCGCTGGAGCAGGCCGACTTCCTCGCCGCCCTCCTGACCGCCACTCTCCCGGCCGCCACTCTCCCGGCCGACTCTCTCCCTGCCGGCGTCCTCCCGGCCGCCACCCTCCCCGCCGGCGGCGAAGCCGCCGCCCCGGCGCCCGGCTACACCGGAACCCGCGCCCTGACCCGCCTGACCCTCGCGGCCGGCGGCACCGGCCCGCTCGACCTCGCCGCCTTCGGCGAGACCACCCCGCTCCCCGGCGACGACGTGGTCCGCCTCTCGGACGCCACCCGCCGGACCTACCGGAAGGTCGTCGTCCGCGGCGACCGCCTCGTCGGGGGCGTCCTCCTCGGCGAGCTCTCCAGCGTCGGCGCCCTCGCCCGCAGCTGGGAGGACGAGGAAGTCCTGACCGACCTGTTCCACCTGCTCACCGACGACGGAGGCTCCTGATCATGGCCGCATCCACGCCCACCCCCGCCATCGTGCTCATCGGCCACGGCATGGTCGGCCAGCGCTACCTGGAGGCACTCGCCGAGCGCGGGGCCACCGCCACGCACCGGATCACCGTGCTGTGCGAGGAGCCCCGGCCCGCCTACGACCGCGTGCACCTCACCTCGTACTTCTCCGGCAGCAGCCCCGAGGACCTCTCCCTCACCCCCGCCGGCTTCGTGGAGCAGCACGGGATCGACCTGCACCTCGGCGACCCCGCCGAGAGCATCGACCGCGAGGCCCGTACGGTCACCTCCCGCTCCGGGCGGGTGTTCCCGTACGACGTCCTCGTCCTGGCGACCGGCAGCTACCCCTTCGTGCCGCCCGTGCCCGGCAAGGACGCCCCCGGCTGCTTCGTGTACCGCACCATCGAGGACCTCCTCGCCATCGAGGAGTACGCCGCGACCTGCACCTCCGGGGCCGTCGTCGGCGGCGGCCTGCTCGGCCTGGAGGCCGCCGGCGCCCTCCAGGGGCTCGGGCTCCCGACCCGGATCGTGGAGTTCGCGCCGCGCCTGATGCCCGTACAGGTCGACGAGGGCGGCGGCGCGGCCCTGCTGCGCACCATCGAGCGCATGGGCCTGACCGTCCACACCGGCGTCGGCACCCAGGAGATCCTCACCGGCGAGGACGGCAGCGTCAGCGGAATGCTGCTCTCCGACGGCTCCACCGTCGACACCGGGCTCGTCGTCTTCTCCGCCGGCGTCCGCCCCCGCGACCAGCTCGCCCGCGACGCGGGCCTGACGGTCGGCGAGCGCGGCGGCATCGCCGTCGACTCCCGCTGCCGCACCTCCGACCCGCGCGTCTACGCCGTCGGCGAGTGCGCCCTGGCCTCCGACGGCCGGGTGTACGGCCTGGTCGCCCCCGGCTACGAGATGGCCGAGACCGCCGCCGAGGACCTGCTGGGCCGGGAGAAGGAGTTCACCGGGGCGGACCTGTCCACCAAGCTGAAGCTGCTCGGCGTGGACGTGGCCTCCTTCGGCGACGCCCACGGCACCACCGAGGACAGCCTCGACGTCGTCTACTCCGACTCCCGCTCGGGCGTCTACAAGAAGCTGGTGGTCTCCCCCGAGGGGGTGCTGCTCGGCGGGGTCCTGGTCGGCGACGCCGACGCGTACGGGCTGCTGCGCCCGCTCACCGGCAGCGTCCCGCCCGTCAGCCCGGACCAGCTGGTGCTGCCCGCGGGGCTGTCCCCGGCCGCGCAGCTCGGCCCGTCCGCGCTCCCCGACACGGCGGTCATCTGCTCCTGCCACAACGTCACCAAGAAGGCGATCACCGCCTGCGCCACCCTCCCCGAGGTCAAGAAGTGCACCAAGGCGGGCACCGGCTGCGGCGGCTGCGTCAAGGTGATCGAGCAGCTGCTGCCCGCCTCCGCCGACAAGGGGCTGTGCGGCTGCTTCCCGTTCACCCGCGCCGAGCTGTACGAGATCGTCCGCACCCGGCGGCTGACCTCGTACCAGCAGCTCCTCGACGGCCACGGCCGGGAGGCGGCCCGCGGCGGCGACGGCTGCGAGGTCTGCAAGCCGGCCGTCGGCTCGATCATCGCCTCGCTCGCCCCCACCCTCGGCGCGAGCGGCTACGTCCTCGACGGGGAGCAGGCCTCCCTGCAGGACACCAACGACCACTTCCTCGCGAACCTCCAGCGCAACGGCTCGTACTCGGTCGTCCCGCGCATCCCCGGCGGCGAGATCACCCCGGACAAGCTCATCGTGATCGGCGAGGTCGCCCGCGACTTCGGCCTCTACACGAAGATCACGGGCGGGCAGCGCATCGACCTCTTCGGGGCGAGCGTGGACCAGCTCCCGCGGATCTGGGCCCGGCTCGTCGAGGCCGGCTTCGAGTCGGGTCACGCGTACGGCAAGGCGCTGCGGACGGTGAAGTCCTGCGTGGGGCAGACCTGGTGCCGCTACGGGGTCCAGGACAGCGTGCGGATGGCCATCGAGCTGGAGCTGCGCTACCGGGGGCTGCGCGCCCCGCACAAGCTCAAGTCGGCGGTCTCCGGCTGCACCCGCGAGTGCGCGGAGGCGCAGAGCAAGGACTTCGGCGTGATCGCGACCGCGAACGGCTGGAACCTGTACGTCGGCGGGAACGGCGGGGCCACCCCGCGCCACGCCGACCTCCTCGCACAGGACCTTTCCGACGCCGAACTGGTCCGGCTCATCGACCGGTTCCTCATGTTCTACATCCGCACCGCGGACCGGCTGGAGCGGACCTCCACCTGGCTGGACCGGCTGGAGGGCGGCCTGGACCACCTGCGGGACGTCGTCGTGCACGACTCCCTCGGGCTGTGCGAGGAGCTGGAGTCGCTGATGGCGGACCATGTCGCGAACTACCGCGACGAATGGGCCGAGACCTTGGAGGACCCGGAACGGCTGCGCCGGTTCGTCTCCTTCGTCAACGCGCCCGGGGCCCCGGACCCGACGGTCCGGTTCGTGCCCGAACGCGACCAGGTCAAGCCCGACCTGGCGATCCTGACCGGCCGGCAGCCGCTGGAAGCCGTGGGAGGCACCCGATGACCGTGGAACTGCAGGTGGACGAAGGCTGGCTGACGGTGTGCGAGCTGTCCGACATGATCCCGGGGCGGGGGGTGGCGGTGCTGCTGCCCGACGGGAGCCAGGCCGCGGTGTTCCTCGGCCGCTCGGGATGGACGTACGCCATCGACAACCGGGACCCCTTCACGGGCGCGGCGGTGCTCTCGCGGGGGCTGGTGGGGTGCGTGGAGGGCAAGCCCTTCGTGGCCTCGCCGCTGCTCAAGCAGCGCTTCGACCTGGCGACGGGCCGCTGCCTGGACGAGGAGGAGGTGTCGGTCCGGACCTATCCGGTGCGGACCGCCGTGACCTCGGCCGCGGTGGCCTAGCAGCGGCCCCGGGGGACGGCAGGCTGCGCGGCAGGAGGGCGGCGGCGGAGCTGCCGAGGGGGCGGCAGCCGGCCGACCGGGCGGCGGCGCCGCGCAGCATCCGGTGGTCGGAGACCGAGGGGTCGAGCGGCAGGGCGTCGCCCCGGGGGGACGTGAAGTGGCAGGCGGAGAGGAAGATGTAGTCGATCTTCTTCTCGTTCCGGGTGGGCTCGCCCGAGCGGCAGAGCGGATCCGACCCCGCCGTGCAGGTGGCGGGGTCGAAGAAGTCGCTGTCGGTTTCGTCCGCCTCCAGGAAGACGCCCTGCCCGTCGTCCCCTGCGGACGGGTCGTAGAACGGCGTGAGAGTGGCGGTGCGGGGCGAGTGGTTGAAGTCCCCGCCGAGCACCACGGGCAGGCCCTGGGCCTCCCAGGCCTCGGCCCGGGAGGCCAGCTCCTCCGCCTCCGGAACGGCGAGCGTGCCGTCGTCCCAGTACAGGTGGACGGAGCAGGCCCAGCTGGTCCGGCCCTGGAGCAGGGTCCGCACGCACGGCACGGTGATGGGCTCGGTCTCCCCGCCGACGGTGAGGTCCAGCTCCGCGCTGTCCGTGACCGGCCCCTTCACCAGGACCGCGTTGCCGTAGTCGGCGCCGCCGCAGACGGACGCCCTGCCCCCGAGGGTGGCCCCGTAGGAGCCGTGGAAGCCGAGCGGGGCGAGGCGGCGGAGGATCTCGTCGTACTGGGGGCGGCAGACCTCCTGGAGGAAGACCTGGTCGGCGTTCCAGGTGGCGGCCGCGGCCTGGGCGACGACGCTGTCGATCCGCCGCTCGTTGTCGTACGGGTCGGCGCCGCACATGTTGCCGCAGATGTTGTAGCTGACGAAGCGGAGGGCGGGGGCCGAGTCGGGGCTGACCGTGTCGGCACGGGCGGGTCCCGCGAGGGCCGCCGCCCCGGCGAGCGCGAGGGCCAGGGACAACGCCAGCGCGAGGACGGGGACGAAGGCGGGGACCACGACGGGGGCAGGCGGGGGAGCGGGGGCGGCCGGACCGGCCGCGGGCACGCGGGAGCGCAGGGGACCACGACGCATGGGGGCACTCCACGGCGGCAGGTGCGGGCGGGCTTCGGTGCCGCGTGACTACCCCGCCCGTGGCGCGGTCCCTCCCGGTGGGCCCCGGCGCACGGGAGCGCACCGGAGGGCCCGGGGGTCATTGCGATCCCCGGGCCCTCCCGGCGTGCTCCGGTCCCCGCAGGGGGGCCGGTGGCGGTGGTGTGGGGCCGCCCGTGTGGGGCCCGAGTGGGGGCGCCCGAGTGGGGCGTCCGTGTGGGGCGCCCGTGGGGCCGCCCGGTTTCAGGCGGCCGAGTGGAGCCGCAGCGCGGCGAGCGGGACGAAGCCCGTGCCGCCCTCGCGGTGCAGCGGGGCGTCCGCCCCGGCCAGCCGCCGGTGCATGGCCAGCGCGATCCGCTCGCCCATCGCCTTCGCCCGCTCCGCGACGGGCCCGCGGTGCAGCCCGTCCACGGCGGCGCGCCAGAGCTGCACCCAGCGGCCGAAGTCCTCGGCGGTCATGGCCCGCGCCGCGTGCAGGGCGGCGTGCGGGGCGAAGGGATCGCGGCCGTAGGAGGCGCTGCGGAACAGGGCCCGCTCCCAGAAGTCGGTGATCCGGGGCAGGTGGACGTCGAGGTCCGTGCCGGCGATCTCCGTGAAGAACGGGCCGATCAGCCTGTCGGCGAAGGCGGCCGTGTAGAAGCGCCGCAGCACGACCTCGAGGTCGGCGCGGCCGCGGATGTCGTGGTCGGCGGCGGAAGCGTCCATGGCCCCAGCATCCTCGCCGACGCGGGGGCCGAACAGGGCTCAAGGTCCCTCATTCGTCCGGGATGCGTCACGTCGCGCCGGGCCGCGGTCACGCACAGCGCACGGACGCGGCTGCCGTGGCGGCCTGCAGGCCCCTTCCGGAAGGAATGCCCGGGTGGCCGAAAATCGCTGCTGCAGGACGGAGCTCGCGCCGGATTCCGAACGCAGAGGACCGGATATCGGTGCGCGCGGCGCCCCGGGCGGGCCCTGCACACACCTCCGGGCGGAAACCCGCACCGGGCCGCCCGCCCCCGCACCCGGGTCGGCACGGCCCGGGTGCGGGGGCTGCGGCGGGCGCTACGAGGCCACCGCACCACCCTTGAGGAGCGCGGCCCCGAGCGGCGTCACCGTGTGCAGGACGGCGTTCCCCCGGCGCAGGGTGGTCACGAGCCCGGCCTCGCGCATCACGCAGGCGTGCTGGCTCGCGGAGGCCAGCGAGACCCCGGCCCGGCGGGCGAGCTCGCTGGTGGTGGCCCCGTCGCCGATGGCCCGCAGCACCACCGAGCGGGTGTGCCCGACGAGCTTGCCCAGGGTGCGCTGGCGCTGCTCCTCCAGGGGGCGAATCGATTCGCTTCCGGTGGGCGCCGAGGCCAGCTGCGCCGCCGCCGGGTAGACCAGCACCGGCGGCAGCTCCGGGTCGTGCAGGGTCACGGCGGTGCGCCGGCAGAAGAACGACGGCTGGAGCAGCAGCCCCCGACCGCGCAGCCACACGTCGCGGTCCACGGGGTAGTCGCATTCCAGGACCGGCGCCCGCCAGCGCAGCATGGGCGGCAGCGAGGCCAGCAGCTCGTCCGCGCCGCCGTCCAGCAGGGCCCGGCCGCGCGCGGCCCGCTCGGCCTCGATCTGGGCCTGGATGTGGTTCCAGTACGGGGCCACGGCCGCCCGGTGGTAGCCGCGCAGCTCGGCCAGCAGCCTCGGCAGGTGCTTCGTGCCGCCGTCCATGAACTCCCGCAGCCGCCGCGGCACGCCCGAGTCGGCGCCCGCGCCCGTACCCGGTGGCATGCCGAAGGCGGCACCCACCCGCGCGCCCGACCCGAGCAGGGCCAGCTCGCGCCGGATCCGCTCCGGGTGCAGCCCGCGCAGCGCGTCGAGGCCCACGTCCCACCCGTACTGCCCCTCCACAGGGGTCAGGAAATCGGGGAAATAGCCACGACTCGGTATGAGCGCGCCGAGCAAGCGTGTTTCAGCATTCAACCTGCTGCGGGCTTCCGTACGCCATTCACCGAAGAGCCGCGCATCACGCCGGTCTCTTAAGCGGTGAAAACTCAGAATCGTTTCCCACAACGCATCGGGACGCCCTGCCATCCGCACGCGTGCCAGGTCCACTCCAGTGAAATGGATACGCAGCACCGAACCCCCACCTGTGCAACCGCAATCCCCCCGCCCCATGAGTATGCACGCCGTCACACGACGTCACCACGCCCTTTCGGCCACAGTTGAAACCCCTTTCGGCGGGGGCGTGACAACCGAAATGCTGTACTCCGCCAGACACACTCCAGTGCGACCGAAACGCTCCGTGAAGGCCGTGGGGGGCTTTGCGGGGCCTGGCGGTCGGTCGCACCGGGATGCGCCGACGTGCCTGGCGGATTGACAGCAGGCGGTGGACGGGTGGGGATCCGTCCACCGCCTGCTGGCGTAAGGATTTGTTGAACAAAAAAGAATTGCCCGCCTGCCCTCGGGGGTCAGGGAACCCGGGGGCAGGCGGACTCTCAGGGGCCTTCAGCGGGCCTCAGGCGGACTTCAGCGGCTGTCGCTGCCCGTCGCCTCCGCAGCGGCGCGACCGGCCTCCAGGCGCGCCACCGGAATCCGGAACGGCGAGCAGGAGACGTAGTCGAGACCGACCTCGTGGAAGAAGTGGACGGACTCGGGGTCACCGCCGTGCTCGCCGCAGACGCCGAGCTTGAGGTCGGGGCGGGTGGCCCGGCCGGCCTGGGCCGCGCTGCGGACGAGGGCGCCGACGCCGTCCCTGTCGATCGTCTCGAACGGCGAGACACCGAAGATGCCCTTCTCCAGGTACGCGGTGAAGAAGCTGGCCTCGACGTCGTCGCGGGAGAAGCCCCACACGGTCTGGGTCAGGTCGTTCGTGCCGAAGGAGAAGAACTGCGCGGCCTCGGCGATCTGCGCGGCGGTCAGGGCGGCGCGCGGCAGCTCGATCATCGTGCCGATGGTGAGCCTGAGGTCGGTGCCGGTGGCGGCCTCGACCTCGGCGATGATCGCGTCGGCCTCCTCGCGGACGATCTCCAGCTCCTGGACGGTGCCGACGAGCGGGATCATGATCTCGGCGCGCGGGTCGCCCTTGGCGTCCTTGCGCACGGCCGCGGCCTCGGCGATCGCCCGGACCTGCATGGCGAACAGGCCGGGAATGACCAGGCCGAGACGGACACCGCGCAGGCCCAGCATCGGGTTCTGCTCGTGCAGCTTGTGCACGGCCTGGAGCAGCCGCAGGTCGTTCTCGTTGTGGTCCTTGCGGGCCTCGGCGAGGGCGACGCGCACCGACAGCTCGGTGATGTCGGGCAGGAACTCGTGCAGCGGCGGGTCGAGCAGGCGGACGGTGACGGGCAGGCCGTCCATCGCCTCGAACAGCTCGATGAAGTCCTTCTTCTGCAGCGGGAGGAGCTCGGTGAGGGCAGCCTCGCGCTCGTTCTCGGTGTCCGCGAGGATCAGGCGCTCGACCATCTCGCGGCGCTCGCCGAGGAACATGTGCTCGGTGCGGCACAGGCCGATGCCCTGGGCGCCGAAGCGGCGGGCGCGCAGCGCGTCCTCGGCGTTGTCGGCGTTGGCGCGCACCCGCAGGCGGCGGACGCGGTCCGCGTAGGCCATGATCCGGTGGACGGCCTGGACCAGCTCGTCGGCGTCGTCCGCGCCGGCGTGCATACGGCCCTCGAAGTACTCGACGACCGGGGACGGTACGACGGGTACCTCGCCGAGGTACACCTTGCCGGTGGAGCCGTCGATGGAGACGACGTCGCCCTCTTCGATGACCTGGTCGCCGACCGTCATGCGGCGGCGCTTGGTGTCGACGTCGAGCTCCTCGGCGCCGCAGACGCAGGTCTTGCCCATGCCGCGGGCGACGACGGCGGCGTGCGAGGTCTTGCCGCCGCGCGAGGTCAGGATGCCCTCGGAGGCGATCATGCCGTCGAGGTCGTCGGGGTTGGTCTCGCGGCGGATGAGGATGACCTTCTCACCGGAGCGGGACCACTTGACGGCCGTGTACGAGTCGAAGACGGCCTTGCCGACCGCCGCGCCCGGGGAGGCGGCGATGCCGCGGCCGAGCAGCTCGCTCTTGGCGTCCTCGTCGAAGCGCGGGAACATCAGCTGCGCGAGCTGGTGGCCGGTGACCCGCTGGAGGGCCTCGGCCTCGTCGATCAGGCCCTGGTCGACGAGCTGGGTGGCGATGCGGAAGGCAGCGCCGGCGGTGCGCTTGCCGACACGGGTCTGGAGCATCCACAGCTGGCCGCGCTCGATCGTGAACTCGATGTCGCAGAGGTCCTTGTAGTGGGTCTCCAGCGTCTCCATGATCTGCATCAGCTGGTCGTAGGACTTCTTGTCCAGCTGCTCCAGGTCGGCGAGGGGCACGGTGTTGCGGATGCCGGCGACGACGTCCTCGCCCTGCGCGTTCTGCAGGTAGTCGCCGTAGACGCCCTGGTGGCCGCTGGCGGGGTCGCGGGTGAAGGCGACGCCGGTGCCGGAGTCCGGGCCGAGGTTGCCGAAGACCATCGAGCAGACGTTGACCGCGGTGCCCAGGTCGCCGGGGATGCGCTCCTGGCGGCGGTAGAGCTTGGCGCGGTCGGTGTTCCAGGAGTTGAAGACCGCCTCGACGGCGAGGTCGAGCTGCTCGCGGGCGCCCTGCGGGAACTCGCGGCCGGCCTCCTTCGCGACGATCTTCTTGAAGGCCTTGACCAGCTTCTTCAGGTCGGCGGCGTCGAGGTCGGTGTCGACGGTGACCTTCTTGGCCGCCTTGGCCGCGTCGAGGGCGTCCTCGAAGAGCTCGCCCTCGACGCCGAGGACGGTCTTGCCGAACATCTGGATGAGGCGGCGGTACGAGTCCCAGGCGAAGCGCTCGTTGTCGGCCTGGGCGGCGAGGCCGGCGACGGAGGCGTCGGAGAGGCCGATGTTGAGGACGGTGTCCATCATGCCGGGCATCGAGAACTTGGCGCCGGAGCGGACGGAGACCAGCAGCGGGTCGTCCGACTGGCCGAGCTTCTTGCCCATCTTCACTTCGAGGGCGGCGAGGTGGGCGCTGACCTCGTCGCGCAGCTCGGCCGGGGCCTCACCGCTCTCGAGGTAGACCTTGCAGGCCTCGGTGGTGATGGTGAAGCCGGGAGGGACCGGCAGACCCAGGTTGGTCATCTCGGCGAGGTTGGCTCCCTTGCCGCCGAGAAGGTCCTTGAGGTCGCGGTTCCCCTCGGTGAAGTCGTAGACGAACTTCTGGTTCTTGTTTTCCGACACGGGTCTCGACTCCTCGAGGACTCGGTGGCTGCCCTGACGGCGAGGAACATACCCAGATCGAAGGCTTCTGGGTACGTCCACTTGGCCGACATGCGGCCGTAACCACATGTGCGCCCCCGGATCGAAAGTAACTCACAGGTAGCCCGAACCTATGAAGCGCGTTCACCTCCCGAAGGGTGAGACCCCCACTGAGGCTTGACTGCGCTCGGATGAGCGATCATCGATACATTTGCGTTCAAGAGTTGAACGTACAAAGGATGGCACCCAGTGCCACCCTTTGAAAGTCTTAGCCGTGATTCTCGCGCTCATGTGAGCGCAACCCCACCCATGCGTGGCGTATGTCACGCCGCCGGCGGCATACTTTGTCAGCTGATTCTCAGCCCCCGGACGTGTCCAGTTCGGCTTCCTCGCCCACTCCGGCACAGTCGTACGGATCCTTCAGCCAGCCATCCGGGAGGACAACCCGGTTGTTTCCGGACGTGCGGCCGCGAGGGCCGTCCGCACCCTCGGGCCAGGGCTGGTCCAGGTCCAGGTCGCTCAGATGAGCGTCGAGCTCGGCCAGGGAGGAGGTGACCGCCAGCTTCTTGCGCATCTCGGAACCGACCGAGAAGCCCTTCAGGTACCAGGCCACGTGCTTACGGAAGTCGATCACCCCGCGCGTCTCGTCGCCGATCCACTCCCCCAGCAGTTCCGCGTGCCGGTGCATGGTCGCCGCGACCTCGCGCAGCGCGGGCCGGTGGAAGTCCTCCGGGCGCCCCTCGAAGGCCGCCACGAGGTCGTTGAACAGCCACGGGCGCCCCAGGCAGCCGCGGCCCACCACGACGCCGTCGCAGCCCGTCTCGCGGACCATGCGCAGCGCGTCCTCGGCGCACCAGATGTCGCCGTTGCCGAGCACGGGGATCTCCGGGACGTGCTCCTTGAGCCGGGCGATGGCCTCCCAGTCCGCGGTGCCGCCGTAGTGCTGGGCGGTGGTGCGGCCGTGCAGGGCGATGGCGGTGACGCCCTCCTCGACCGCGATCCGGCCGGCGTCCAGGTAGGTGAGGTGGTCGTCGTCGATGCCCTTGCGCATCTTCATGGTCACCGGCAGGTCGCCGGCGCCCGCGACGGCCTCGCGGAGGATGGCGCGCAGCAGGTTCCGCTTGTACGGGAGGGCGGAGCCGCCGCCCTTGCGGGTCACCTTGGGGACCGGGCAGCCGAAGTTGAGGTCGATGTGGTCGGCGCGGTCCTCCTCGACGATCATGCGGACCGCCTTGCCGACCGTGGCCGGGTCGACCCCGTACAGCTGGATCGAGCGGGGCTTCTCGGTCTCGTCGAAGTGGATCAGCTGCATGGTCTTCTCGTTGCGCTCGACCAGCGCCCGGGTCGTGATCATCTCGCTCACGAACAGCCCCTTGCCGCCGCTGAACTCGCGGCAGAGGGTGCGGAACGGGGCGTTGGTGATACCGGCCATCGGCGCGAGCACCACCGGGGGCTGCACGGTGTGCGGGCCGATCGCGAGGGGCGGGGGGAGCGTGGTCATGCCCCCCATTGTCGCCCAGCGGACACCGGGCACACATCTCTTTAGTTAGGCGTACTATCGGAAGCATGCAGGAGCCGAGCCGCCGCCGCAGGATGCTGGTGCTGGCGATCTGCTGCATGAGCCTGCTCATGGTCAGCCTCGACAGCACCGTCCTGAACGTCGCGCTGCCCTCCGTGCGCCGTGAGCTGGGCGCCTCCGTCGCCGGAATGCAGTGGACGATCGACGCCTACGCCGTGGTCCTGGCCTCGCTGCTGATCCTGGCGGGTTCCACCGCGGACCGGATCGGGCGCCGCCGGGTCTTCGCCGCGGGCCTGGTCCTCTTCACGGCCGGCTCGCTGCTCTGCTCGCTCGCCCCGGGCCTGCACTGGCTCGTGGCCTTCCGGGTGGTGCAGGCGGCGGGCGGCTCGATGCTGAACCCCGTCGCGATGTCGATCATCACCAACACCTTCACCGCCCCGCGGGAACGGGCCCGCGCGATCGGCGCCTGGGGTGCGGTGGCCGGCCTGTCCATGGCGGCCGGGCCGCTGATCGGCGGGCTGCTCGTGGACGCCGCGGGCTGGCGGTCGATCTTCTGGGTCAACCTCCCGGTCGGACTGCTGGGCCTCGTACTGACCCTGCGCTACGTGCCCGAGTCGCGGGCCGAGCGGCCGCGCCGCCCCGACCCGGTGGGCCAGCTGCTGGTCATCGGCCTGCTCGGCTCGGTCACGTACGGGATCATCGAGGCTCCCGCCCTCGGCTGGCGGTCCCCGGTGATCCTCGGCTGCGCCCTCCTCGCCGCGGCCTCGCTGGCGGGGCTGCTGCTGTACGAGCCCCGGCGGCCCGACCCGCTGATCGACCCGCGGTTCTTCCACAGCGCCCCCTTCAGCGGGGCCACGGTGATCGCGGTCTGCGCGTTCGCCGCGCTGTCCGGGTTCCTCTTCCTGAACACCCTCTACCTGCAGGACGTACGGGGGCTGGACCCGCTCCGGGCCGGGCTGTTCATGCTGCCCATGGCCGCGCCGGCCTTCGTGTGCTCGCCGCTGTCCGGCCTGCTGGTCGCCTCCCGCGGGCCGCGGCTGCCGCTGCTGCTGGCCGGGGCCGCGACGGCCGCGAGCGGGCTGCTGTTCGCCGCGTTCCCGGCGGCCGACTCGTATCCGCTGATGTTCGCCGGGTACGCCCTGTTCGGGATCGGCTTCGGCCTGGTCAACGCACCCGTGACGAACACCGCGGTCTCCGGGATGCCGCGGTCGCAGGCGGGCGTCGCGGCCGCGGTCGCCTCCACGAGCCGGCAGACCGGCGCCGCGCTGGGCGTCGCCGTGATCGGCGCCGTCCTGGCGGCGGGCGGCGCGGGCGGCGCCGGCGGCGCCGGCCTGTCGGACGCCGCGCTCTTCGCCGCGGCGGCCGGACCGGCCTGGTGGATCATCACCGCCTGCGGCCTCGCCGTACTGGCCGTGGGGTTCGCCACCACCGGCCGCTGGGCCATGGCGACGGCCCGGCGGACGGCCCGCCGGCTGGAGCGGGCAGCGGTCTAGCCGCGGCCGCGCGCACCCGGCGCCGCCGATCCCCCCGGGGCCGTCTCCGCGCCCCTTCCGCACCCCCGCCCCGCCAGGCCCTACCCACTGACGGGTGACAGATATTGAAATCTGTCACCCGTCATGCCATCCTCGTTCCATGGACACCAACCTGAACACCGGCCCGACCACCGCCCACCACCCCCTCCGCACCCTCGGTGCGACCGGACCCGCCGTCTTCCCCCTCGGCCTCGGCTGCATGGGTATGTCCGCGCTCTACGGCGAGGCCGACCGCAACGAGTCGATCGCGACCATCCACGCGGCGCTGGACGCCGGCGTGACACTGCTCGACACCGGCGACTTCTACGGCATGGGCCACAACGAGCTGCTCATCAACGAGGCCCTGCGCACCGCGCCGGCCGCCGCCCGCGAGCAGGCGCTGACCAGTGTGAAGTTCGGCGCGCTGCGCACGGTCGAGGGTGGTTTCACCGGCTACGACGGCCGCCCGGATGCCGTGAAGAACTTCCTGGCCTACTCGCTCCAGCGGCTGGGCCGGGACCACATCGACATCTACCGGATCGCCCGCGTGGACCCGGACGTGCCGATCGAGGAGACGGTCGGCGCCATCGCCGAGGCCGTCGAGGCGGGGCACGTGCGGCACATCGGCCTGTCCGAGGTCGGAGCGGACACCCTGCGCCGGGCCGCGGCCGTGGCGCCCATCGCGGACCTCCAGATCGAGTACTCGCTGATCTCCCGCGGCATCGAGCAGGAGATCCTGCCGGCCGCCCGCGAGCTCGGCATAGGCATCACCGCCTACGGGGTCCTCTCCCGCGGCCTGATCAGCGGCCACTTCACGCGCGACCGGGAGCTGGCGCCCGGCGACTTCCGCGGCATGAGCCCCCGGTTCCAGGGCGAGAACCTCCAGCGCAACCTCGACCTGGTGGAGGCGCTGCGCAAGGTCGCCGAGGACAAGGGCATCAGCGTGGCCCAGGCCGCCATCGCCTGGGTGCTCTCGCGCGGCGAGGACATCGTCCCGCTGGTGGGCGCCCGCCGCCGGGACCGCCTCGGCGAGGCACTCGGTGCCATGGACGTGGAGCTGACGCCGGCCGACCTCACAGCCATTGAAGACGCGGTCCCGGCCGGAGCCGCCGCGGGCGAGCGCTACCCGCAGGCCCAGATGGCCCACCTCGACAGCGAGCAGTGAGGCGGCTGTACGGTCGTATCCATGTCACCCGCTGCCGCCGCGCCCCTGACCCCCGAGCGCATCCTCGAAACCACCGAGGAGGTGCTGCGCCGCTACGGCCCCTCCAAGGCCACGGTGGTGGACGTGGCACGCGCCCTGGGCGTCAGCCACGGCAGCGTCTACCGGCACTTCCCGTCGAAGGCGGCGCTGCGCGAGGCGGTCACCGACCGCTGGCTCGCGAAGAGCGTCGACCGCCTGGAGGGGATCACCTCCGCTCCCGGCGAGAGCGCCCCCTCCAAGCTGGAGGCCTGGCTGGAGGCCCTGTTCGACACCAAGCGCCACAAGGCGGGTGACGACCCGGAGCTGTTCGCGACGTACACGGTGCTGCTCGCCGAGAACAGCGGGGTGGTCGACCACCACCTGAGCCAGCTGATCGGCCAGCTGGGCCGGATCATCGCCGAGGGGGTCGAGGCGGGCACGCTCGCCGCCGCGGACGTCCCGGCCGCCGCGCGCGCGGTGTTCGACGCCACCGGGCGGTTCCACGACCCGCAGTACGCGGCCGAGTGGAACTCGCCCACGATCACCGAGGAGTTCGGGGCGGTCACCGCCCTCGTGATCCGGGGTCTGCGCGCCTGACGCAGCCGTTCCCCCACCTCGGGCGCCTCGGCCCGGTTCGGCCAGAACCGGCCACTCCGGTCGATTTGGTGATCATTTTGGGCGCGCCATACTTGTTCGTGCCCCGTCAAATTTTACGGTTCCCCTACCGCACTCACCAGCAGTTCCAGGGGGAACCATGCCCGCTCACACCTCTCAGGCAGACCAACCCGGGCCTCCGGGCCGGTCCGGGGGCGCAGCCGCGCTCGGCTGGATCGTGACGATCGGCCTCAACGTGGTGGCGCCGATCATCACGTACAACCAGCTGCGCGACCACGGCTGGAGCGAGTTCGGCGCGCTGCTGGTCAGCGGTGCCTGGCCCGTCCTCGACACCGCGGTCCACGTGGCCTGGCGCCGCAAGGTCGACGAGTTCGCCATCGTCACCCTGGTGTTCATGGTGATCACGGCCGTCGTCTCGCTGGTCGGGGCGCACTCGGCCCGCGCGCTGCTGGTCAAGGACTCCTGCGTGACCGGGCTGTTCGGCCTGCTCTGCCTGGCCACGCTGCTCGCACCGCGGCCGCTGATGTTCTACTTCGGCCGCAAGTTCGCCACCGACGGCACGCCGGAGAGCACGGCCTGGTGGAACGGCCTGTGGCAGTTCGAGGGCTTCCGCCGCACGATGACCGTGATGACGGCGGTGTGGGGCGTGGCCTACCTCTTGGAGGCGGGCGTGCGCGTCGCCCTGGCCTACGTGCTGAGCACCGACACCATGGTCACCGTCAGCCCGGTCATGATCTACGGGGTGCTCGGCGCGCTGGCGCTGTGGACCGCGTACTACGGCAAGCGCTCGAAGGCCGAGGGCGAGCGCCGCGCCGCCGCGGCAGCCGAGGCGGAGGCCGCCCGGGTCGCCGCGGCCTGACCCCGCACCACACGACGGTGGCCCGGTGCGCAGCACGCGCACCGGGCCACCGGCCGTTCGGGCAGGACCTAGCAGCCGAGCAGGCGGCTGCCGAGGTAGGCCTGGATCTGGTCCAGGGAGACGCGCTCCTGCTTCATGGTGTCGCGCTCGCGCACGGTCACCGCGTTGTCGTCCAGGGTGTCGAAGTCGACGGTGACGCAGAACGGCGTACCGATCTCGTCCTGGCGGCGGTAGCGGCGGCCGATGGCGCCCGCGTCGTCGAACTCGATGTTCCAGTGCTTGCGCAGGTCGGCGGCGAGGCCCTTGGCCTTCGGCGACAGCTGCTGGTTGCGGGACAGCGGCAGGACGGCGACCTTGATCGGGGCCAGGCGCGGGTCGAGGCGCATCACGGTGCGCTTCTCCATGACGCCCTTGGCGTTCGGGGCCTCGTCCTCGTTGTACGCGTCGAGCATGAAGGCGAGCATGGCGCGGTTGACGCCGGCCGCCGGCTCGATGACGTACGGGGTGTAGCGCTCACCGGCCTCCTGGTCGAAGAAGGTGAGGTCCTGACCGGAGGCCGCGGAGTGGGCCTTGAGGTCGTAGTCGGTGCGGTTGGCGACACCCTCCAGCTCGGAGAACTCGCTGCCGCCGAAGTTGAAGCGGTACTCGATGTCGGCGGTGCGCTTCGAGTAGTGGGACAGCTTCTCCTTCGGGTGCTCGTACCAGCGGATGTTCTCCTCACGGATGCCCAGGTCGCGGTACCAGTTCCACCGCTCCTGCATCCAGTACTCCTGCCACTGCTCGTCCTCGCCCGGCTTGACGAAGAACTCCATCTCCATCTGCTCGAACTCGCGGGTGCGGAAGATGAAGTTGCCGGGCGTGATCTCGTTGCGGAAGGACTTGCCCATCTGCGCGATGCCGAACGGCGGCTTCTTGCGCGAGGAGGTCTGCACAACGGCGAAGTTGGTGAAGATGCCCTGGGCGGTCTCGGGGCGCAGGTACGCCTTGGAGCCGGTGTCCTGGGTCGGGCCGAGGTGGGTCTCCAGCATGCCGGAGAACTGCTTCGGCTCGGTGAACTGGCCCTTCACACCGCAGTTGGGGCAGTTGATGTCGGCCAGGCCGTTCTCGGGGAGGCGGCCGTGCTTGGCCTCGTACGCCTCTTCCAGGTGGTCGGCGCGGTGACGCTTGTGGCAGGAGGTGCACTCGGTCAGCGGGTCCGAGAAGGTGGCGACGTGACCCGATGCCACCCAGACCTCGGGGGCCAGGATCACGGAGGAGTCGAGGCCGACGACGTCCTCACGGCCGGTGACCATCGCCTTCCACCACTGGCGCTTGATGTTCTCCTTGAGCTCAACACCAAGCGGACCGTAGTCCCAGGCAGCCCTGGAGCCACCGTAGATCTCACTGCACGGGTAAACGAAGCCACGGCGCTTGCTCAGGCTGACGATGGTTTCGATCTTGTCGGCGGCCACGGTGCTCTCTTCATGACGAGGACGAACGCGAATGCCTCAGGGTAGCGGCGCCCGCACCCCCCCTTTCAAATCGGTATCCCTTTTCACGGTCCGGCCGCCCTCCACCACCTGGGTTTTTGACAACGGTTTCCATCTTTGATGAAAATGGATGTCATGAACGTACGACGCCTCATACCCTCCGCCGCCCTTGCCGGAGCCGTCGCCCTCGCCGCCACGGCCCTCACCGCCTGCTCCGGGGCGGCCGCGTCGGGCGGCGGCAAGGACGGCAAGCTCGCCGTGACGGCGTCGTTCTACCCCCTGCAGTTCCTCGCCGAGCAGATCGGCAAGGACCACGTGAGCGTCACCTCCCTGACCAAGCCGGGCGTCGAGCCGCACGACCTGGAGATCACCCCGAAGCAGACCGGCCGGCTCGGCGAGTCCGACGTGGTCGTCTACCTCAAGGGCCTCCAGCCCGCCGTCGACGAGGCCGTCGCCCAATCCGGCGTGAAGAACGTCGTCGACGCCGCCTCCCTCACCGAGTTGGAGGCCCACGGCTCCGCCGGCCACGACCACGGGCACGGCCACGAGGGCGAGGGCGTGCAGGGCCACCAGGGCGAGGGCGAGGGCGTGCAGGGCCACTCCGGCGAGCACGACCACGGCAAGGGCGAGGCCGGCGGCGACCCGCACCTCTGGCTCGACCCGGCGAAGTACGCCGAGGTCGCCAAGGGCGTCGGCGCGGCCCTGGAGAAGGCCGACCCCGGCCGCGCGGCGGACTACCGGAAGAACACCGACGAGCTGGTCGGCAAACTCACCGCGCTCGACACGGAGTTCAAGGACGGCCTGCAGAACACCGCGTCCCGGACCTTCATCACCGCCCACGCCGCCTTCGGCTACCTCGCCGAGCGCTACGGCCTCGACCAGGAGGGCATCTCCGGCGTCGACCCCGAGTCCGAGCCGAGCCCCGCCCGGATGAAGGAACTCCAGGAGCTCGCGAGGAAGGAGAATGTCTCCACCGTGTTCTTCGAGACCCTGGCCAGCGACAAGACGGCCAAGACCCTCGCCCGGGACACCGGCCTGAAGACCGACGTCCTCGACCCCCTCGAGGGCATCACCGACACGTCCCAGGGCGCCGACTACTTCGAAGTCATGCGCTCCAACCTGAAGAACCTCCAGAAGGCGCTCGGAACCAAGTGATGGCAGTTACGGAGGCGCGAGTCATGGATCCCACGCCGGCAGCCGCGGAAGCGGACACCCCCGTCATATCCCTGCGCGGCGCCACCGCCTCACTGGGCTCGCGCCCCGTGCTGCGCGGCGTCGACCTCACCGTGCGCCGCGGCGAGGTCGTCGCCCTGCTCGGCGCCAACGGCTCCGGCAAGTCCACCGCCGTGCGCGCGGTCGTCGGCCAGGTCCCGCTGACCTCCGGCGAACTCTCCCTGTTCGGGACCGAGTTCCGGCGCTTCCGCGACTGGTCCCGGATCGGCTACGTGCCGCAGCGCACCACCGCGGCCAGCGGGGTCCCCGCCACCGTCCGCGAGGTGGTCTCCTCCGGGCGGCTGGCCCGCCGCCGGTTCGGCTTCCCCCGCGCCGCCGACCGGGCCGCCGTGGACCGCGCCCTCGACCTGGTCGACATGCTCCCGTACGCGTCCGCCTCGGTGGGCGCCCTCTCCGGCGGCCAGCACCAGCGGGTGCTGATCGCCCGCGCGCTCGCCGTGGAGCCCGAACTCCTGATCATGGACGAGCCGATGGCCGGCGTGGACCTGGACAACCAGGAGGTCCTGGCCGGTGCCCTGCGGCAGCAGGTCGCCGCCGGCTCCACGGTCCTCCTCGTGCTGCACGAGCTCGGCCCGCTGGAGCCGCTGATCGACCGGGCCGTCGTCCTCCGCGACGGATGCGTCGTCCACGACGGAGCCCCGCCGGAGGCCGTGGGGCAGCACGCCCTGCCCGGCCACGACCACGTACACCCCCACGCGGCGCACGACGCCGAGCCGCTCCGGACGGGACTGCTGAGCTGATGGAACTCTTCGACTTCGCCTTCATGCAGCGGGCCCTGATCGCGGCCGCCCTGGTCGGCATCACCGCGCCCGCCATCGGCACCTACCTGGTCCAGCGGCGGCAGGCCGTCATGGGCGACGGCCTCGGCCACGTGGCGATGACCGGTGTCGCCCTCGGGTTCTTCTTCCAGGCCAGCCCCGTGTGGATGGCCACCCTGGTCGCCGTCCTCGGCGCGGTCGGCATGGAGCTGATCCGCTCCCGCGGCAAGACCAGCGGCGACGTCGCGCTCGCCATGCTCTTCTACGGCGGCCTGGCCGGCGGCGTCCTGATCATCAACATGGCGCCGGGCGGCTCCACCAGCAACCTGATCAGCGCCATGTTCGGCTCGATCACCACCGTCTCGACCGCGGACGTCACCGCCATGGTGATCCTCGCCGCGTTCGTCGTCGCCGTCACGATCGGCCTGCGCAGGCAGCTGTTCGCCGTCTGCCAGGATGAGGAGTTCGCACGCGTCACCGGACTGCCGGTGCGGGCGCTGAACCTGCTGATCGCCATCACCGCGGCGGTCACCGTCACCGTCGCCATGCGGATCGTCGGCCTGCTGCTGGTCAGCGCCATGATGGTGATCCCGGTCGCCGCGGCGCAGCGGATGACCCGCGGCTTCGCCGCCACGCTGGGCCTGGCCATCGCGATCAGCGTGACCGTGTCGCTCACCGGCACCACCGCGACCTACTACCTCGACGCGCCCTCCGGCGCCACGATCGTGCTGCTCGCCATCGCCGTGTTCATCGCCATGACGGCCCTGTCCGCCCCGCTGGCCCGCCGCCGGGCCCGGGCCGCGGCGGCCGCGGCACCGGACGGGCAGCTCTGCCAGCAGGACGGCGCCCGGGACGACGTGAAGGTCTGAGCGGCCGCGGCAGCGGCGGTTCGGCAGCGCCCCGAAGGGGCGCGGGGAACCGCGCGACCGGCCACGACCGGGCCGCAGACGACCGCCGGACCGTCGCGGCACCTCCCCCGCGGAGCGCTTGGGGCACCGGCGCGCCTGGCACAATGGCCCCAGGCCGATACGAGGAGGAACCGGTGGCGACTGCTCCTGGCGAGACGAATACCGCGCCAGTACGAGGACGGTCCACCCGGCAGCGGGCAGCCGTCGCTGCGGCACTGGACGAGGTGGACGAGTTCCGCAGCGCCCAGGAACTGCACGACATGCTCAAGCACCGCGGCGACTCCGTCGGCCTGACCACGGTCTACCGGACCCTCCAGTCCCTCGCCGACGCCGGTGAGGTCGACGTGCTGCGGACCAGCGACGGCGAGTCCGTCTACCGGCGCTGCTCCACCGGCGACCACCACCACCACCTGGTCTGCCGCGGCTGCGGCAAGGCCGTCGAGGTCGAGGGCCCGGCCGTGGAGAAGTGGGCGGAGTCGATCGCGGCCGAGCACGGCTTCGTGAACGTCGCCCACACGGTGGAGATCTTCGGCACCTGCGCCGACTGCGCGGCCGCTGCCGCCTCCTGAACCCCCCGGTCCGGTTCCGGGGCGCTCCGCGGCTAGAGACGGCGCAGACGGCCGTCCAGGGCCGCCCGCAGCCGGTCCACGTCCCCGGGCTCCCGGGCACCGCGCTTGGGGATCACCGTCATGGCCGCCGCCCCCTTCGCCGCGTCCAGCAGCACGAAGGTGTCGGCGGTCTCCGCGTACGCGGGCTGCGCGCCCCACTGCAGCAGGGTCGAGGAGCGCGCCGTCGCCACCTGGATCCCGGTCCCGTCGACGCGGGTGCGGGTCTCGCCCGCCTTCGCGAGCAGCCCGGCGAAAGCACGCGCCTGGAGCCGGGGCCCGCACAGCGCGAGCCCGCACAGCACCAGCCCGCCGGCGAGCATGGCCAGGCTCTTGTGCCCGGACTGCCCGGCCGCGAGCGCGGCGCCGCCCACGACGGTCAGCACGATCCCGATGAGGGGCACGAGCCGGCGCTGCCTGCGCAGCTCGGGCGTGGCCGTGTTCCGGACGTGGATCGCCTGCGCCAGGTCGGCCGTGGTGACCTCGTAGACGAGCTCGACGGCCGTCTCCCGGGCTTCGGGCCCGCCCTGCCGCCCCGTTTCCTGCATGCGCATGGCAGCCGACCCTACAGGCGCGGCAGGTTGGCGGCGACCGTGCAGCAGTACGCGTCGTGCTCCGACGCCCAGGCGTACATGCGGCGCGCGAGGCGCCGCATGTGGTGCGCCCAGAACGCGAACGCGAGCAGCGGCGGAACCGCCGTTCCCACCAAGAGGCAGGACAGCAGCTCCCGCCGGCCCCAGGGCGTCCTCAGCAGGCGGACGCGCACTACCTCGCGCACGTCGCGGCGGGCCGCCCCGTAGTGGACCTCGATGGGCTGCCCGGCTCCCGCCACCGCCCCGGCTTCCGTGTTCACGACACGGAAGCGCAGGGCGTGGCCGGTCAGCTTGCGGAGGTGGGCGGTTCGACCTGGTTCGGGACGGCGCCGCCGAAGCGGCGGTCGCGCTGGGCGTACTCCAGGCAGGCCTGCCACAGGTGGACGCGGTCGAAGTCCGGCCACAGCACGTCCTGGAAGACCATCTCGGCGTACGCGCTCTGCCAGATCAGGTAGTTGGAGGTGCGCTGCTCGCCGCTGGGGCGCAGGAACAGGTCCACGTCCGGCATGTCCGGGTAGTACAGGTACTTCGCGAGGGTCTTCTCGTTGACCTTCGACGGGTCCAGCCGGCCGGCCTTCACGTCCTCGGCGAGGGCCTGGGCGGCGTCGGCGATCTCGGCGCGGCCGCCGTAGTTCATGCAGAAGTACAGGGTCAGCTTGTCGTTGCCCTTGGTCTGCTCCTGCGCGATCTGGAGCTCCTTGGCCACCGACTTCCACAGCTTCGGCATCCGGCCCACCCAGCGCACCCGGATGCCGAGCGCGTCGAGCTGGTCGCGGGTCTTGCGGATGAAGTCGCGGTTGAAGTTCATCAGGAAGCGCACCTCGTCGGGCGAGCGCTTCCAGTTCTCGGTGGAGAAGGCGTAGAGGGAGATGTTGCGGACGCCCATCTCGATCGCGCCCTGGAGGACGTCCAGGACCCGCTCGGCGCCCACCTTGTGGCCCTCGGTGCGCGGCAGGCCGCGCTCCTTGGCCCAGCGGCCGTTGCCGTCCATCACGATGGCGACGTGCTCCGGGACCAGTTCGCCCGGGATCTTCGGCGGCCGGGCACCCGTGGGGTGCGGCTCGGGAAGCGTGTACTCGCGGCGGGAGCGTCCCAGGAATCCGCGTACTGCCATGGCGCTGTGGTCTCCGATCTCGGTCACTTCTCTACGTAACGCAAGGAGCGCAGCCCGCGCTCCAGATGCCAGTGCAGATAGGCGGAGACGAGTCCGCTCCCCTCGCGCACGTATCGCGGCTCCGCCGCGTCGGCGGCCGCCCAGTCCCCTGTCAGCAGGGCGCTGAGCAGCCCGATGGCCTCAGCTGATGGTACGACGCTGCCGGCCACCCGGCAGTCCCCGCAGACGACCCCGCCCGCGGCGACGGAGAAGTGCCGGTTGGGGCCGTGGATGCCGCACTTCGCGCAGTCGTCGAAGCTGGGCGCGTAGCCGTTGACCGCGAGCGAGCGCAGCAGGAAGGCGTCCAGGATCAGGTTCGGGGCGTGCTCGCCGCGGGAGAGGGTGCGCAGGGCCCCGATGAGCAGCAGGTACTGCTGGACGGCGGGCTCGCCTTCGTTCTCGGTGAACCGCTCGGCGGTCTCCAGCATCACGGTGCCGGCGGTGTAGCGGGCGTAGTCGGTGACGATGCCGTTGCCGTACGGGGCGATGATCTCGGTCTGGGTGCACAGCGGCAGGCTGCGGCCGACGAGCTCGCTGCCGCGGGCGAAGAACTGCACGTCGGCGTGGGAGAAAGGTTCCAGCCCGGCGCCGAACTTCGACTTCGTGCGCCGTACGCCGCGGGCGACGGCCCGCACCCGTCCGTGGCCGCGGGTCAGCAGCGTGATGATGCGGTCCGCCTCCCCGAGCTTCTGGGTGCGCAGCACGATGCCGTCGTCGCGGTACAGACTCATGCGCCCATTGTCACCTGTGCGGGGGTGGCGGAGGCCCCCGCCCGGACACCGGTCCGGACGGGGGCCTCGGCTCCTCGGGAGGGTCAGGAGGCGGGCGTGGGCGCACCCTCGGGGTCCGGCTCGCCCTCGGGGTCCGGCTCGCCCTCGGGGCCGGCCTCCGGCCCGGCGGGAGCGGCCGGGGCGGCGGCCGGGGCGGCCGGGATCGCGGCGGCCGGGGCGTCCGGGGCGCCCGCCTGCGCCGGCACCGCCGCCGGGAGGGCGGCGGTGTGTGCGTCGTCCCCGGCCAGGCCGTTGAAGACCAGGTTGAGCACGATCGCGGCTGTGGCACCGAGCGTCACACCGCTGTTGAGCAGCGAGGAGAGGTCCGGGTCCATGTGCTCCTTGAAGAGGACCGGGACGGTGGCCGGGAGCAGGGCGAAGGCCAGGGAGACGCCCACGACCAGCGCGTTCTTCTCCTCCTTCAGGTCGGCCTTGGCGAGGGTCTGGATGCCGGCCAGGGCGACCATGGCGAACATGACGGTCGCGGCTCCGCCGAGGACGCCGTGCGGGACGGAGGCGACGATCGCGGCGGCCTTCGGCAGCAGACCGAGGATGATCATGAACACGCCGGCCGCGACGACCACGAAGCGGCTCTTGACCTTGGTCATCCGCACGAGGCCGACGTTCTCGGCGAAGGCCACGTACGGGAAGGAGTTGAGCACGCCGCCGAGGGCGGTGGCGGCGCCGTCGGCCCGCAGGGCGCGGGCCACGGTCTCGCTGTCGACCTCCTTGCCGACGATGTCGCCGACGGCGTACGTGTCACCGGTCGTCTCGACCATGGTGATCAGCATGACGATGAGCATCAGGACGATCGGGAACCACTCGAACTTCGGCGCCCCGAAGTGGAAGGGGGTGGTGATGCCGATCCAGTCCGCGTCGGAGACGCTGCCGAACTTCGCGTCCCCCAGGAGGAAGGCGACGGCCGTTCCGCCGACCAGGCCGAGCAGGATGGCGATCGAGGACAGGAACGGCCTGCCCAGCTTCATCAGCACCAGGATGAAGAGCATGGTGCCGCCGGCGTAGGCGAAGTGCTTCGGATCGCCGAAGTCGGGGCTGCCGAGGCCGCCCGCCGCGTCGTTGAGGCCGACCGGCAGCAGGACGATGCCGAGGACCGTGATCACCGTGCCGGTGACGACCGGCGGGAACAGCCGCATCACCGCCCGGAAGGCCTTGGCGGGCAGCCAGGCGAAGGCGAAGGTGGCGATGCCGGCCGTGATGACGGCCCCGTAGATCACGAGGAGGGCCGCGGTGCCCCCGCCGGCACCGAGGCCGATGGCGATCATCGGGGAGACCGCCGTGAAGGTGACGCCCTGGATCAGCGGGAGGCGGGCGCCGATCCGGCCGATGCCCCATGCCTGGACGATGGAGGCGATACCGCAGGTGAACAGGTCCGCGTTGATCAGGTAGACCAGCTCTTCGGGGCTCAGTTTCAGGGCGCCGCCGACGATGATCGGGACGATCACCGCACCGGCATAGAAGGCGAGCACGTGCTGGAAGCCGTACAGGGCGAGTTGGGGGACGGGGAGCACCTCGTCGACCGGGTGGGTGCTCTGCTCTCCGTCGGCGGAGAGCCGGGCGGCGACACGTGCCATCGGCCTTGCCCTTCAGAAGTGGTGAACGGGAGGAAGCTGGTTGTCCCTGGGCGAAGTGGGTCGCTGTCCCGTTGGTTCGCCAGGGTTGGCAGTGCGTTCACGTGGATCGAAGCCCCGCTGTGTTACCGGCGGCGTCTCGGCGTGTGTCCGGAATTGAACGCCTGTGGAAGGGCTCACAGATATCGTCGACTTCCACAAATTGTTGATCGACTGTGACGCCTGATCTGTGGGATCCGCCAGTGGCGTACGCCTCCGTAACGGGATATGGGCCACGGCCTCCCGGCACCGGCCCCCTCCTGCGCACGCGCGCAGCCCGCCCCTCGCGACGTGCGGCGATGCGCTTCACGGGCGCGCGGACGGCGAACGCGACGGGCCCGCTCCGGGTGTCCACGTGCTGGAATCGCCGGCCGCGGCGCAGGCGGGATCCCCCCGTCCTGTGATGCGGTTTCGGCCCTGCGAGGCCGGATCGTTACCTCACCCGGGCCGGGCCCGGGCGCCGCGGCGGGCCCTCAGGGGGCGCGTACGGCCGACAGCAGGCCCGCCACCTCGTCGGAGCCCATCCGCAGCGCCGCGCCGACCGTGGCGAGCACCTCGCGCTCGGCGGGCGTGTACGGGCCGTCCGCCAGGGCGATCCGCGCGCCCTGCAGCAGGATCGACTCCCGGCCCGGCCCGGCCAGGTGCGGCGCCAGCGGTTCCAGTGCCTCGTGCAGCTCGATGGCCAGGGCGGCGCCGCAGCAGTCGGGGGCGTCGTACAGCCCGAGCCGGCCCTCCTCGCTCGCCAGCGCCTGGACGAGGGACTCCAGCTGCTCCCGGGTGCAGTCCTGGAAGCCGGCCGCCCGTACGGTCGACACGGCGGCCTCCAGCGTGCCGCGCGCGGAGGTCCCGCCCGCCGCCAGCACGGCCAGGGTGACGGTGTGGACGGCGTCGCGCAGCAGCACCGAGAAGCGGGTGGTGGTGAGCTGGTCGAGGACCTCGGTGCCGAAGCGCTCCCGGCAGCCCTGGCATTCGACGACGGGGCCGGCCTCGCCGCGCGGCAGCAGCGGGACGCCGAGGACGGTGAACCGGCGGCGGCCGGTGCGCCGGCGGTAGTTGCGGTCGCCGCCGCAGCCCGGGCAGAAGAACTCCCCGTCGCCCACCGTGCTCCACGTGGTACGGATGCCCCAGACCGCCGGCTTCCGGCCGTCCCCACCCCGAACTGGCAGCACGTCGCACCTCCGTAACTCCCCCGTGGCTTCGCGGGCACGGGCGGGACCCCCAGGCGGCATCACCGGGTTGGCGTGATGTTAGCCACATCGGTGAGGATGCGTCAGTCGTGTGACAAGACAACCTCCCCCGCCGGAGGCACTTGGCCGGTCTCCACCCCTGCGCCTCCCACAGCGGCCCGCCCGTTGTCCCTACGCTCGCCGCGTGAACGACACATCCTGTCTGGTCACCGGGGCCGCGAGCGGGATCGGCCGGGCCACCGCCCGGCTGCTGGCCCGCTCCGGCGCCCGGGTGACCGCGGCCGACATCAATGGCCCCGGGCTGGAGGACCTGCGTACGGAACTGGCCGCCGAGGGGTTCGGCGTCACCGTCGTGACCGGTGATGTAGCCGATCCGGGGGACAACCGTGCGATGGTCCGGGCCGCGGTGGAGGCGTACGGGCGGCTCGACGTGGCCGTGGCGAACGCCGGGATCCTCCCCCTTTCGGACGTACGCGAGACCAGTCCGCAGGACTGGGACCGGGTCATGGCGGTGGACGGCCGCGGCATGTTCCTGACCTGCAAGTACGCGATCGAGGCGATGACCGCGCAGCCGGAGCCCGGGGGTGCGCTGGTCTGCGTGTCCTCGATCTCGGGGGTGGCCGGGCAGGCCCGGCAGGCGGCGTACGGGCCGGCGAAGTTCGTGGCGTCGGGGCTGACGAAGCACCTCGCGGTGGAGTGGGCGGCGCACGGGATCCGCGTCAACGCGGTGGCGCCGGGGACCATCCGGACGGAGCGGGTGCTGGCGCTGTCGGACGAGCCGGGCGGCCCGGAGTACCTCGCGGAGGTCTCCGCCGCGCATCCGATGGGACGGCTCGGGGAGCCGGACGAGGTGGCCCGGGTGATCGCGTTCCTGGCGTCGGACGCGGCCTCGTTCGTGACGGGCGTGGTCCTGCCGGTGGACGGCGGCTACCTGGCCCGCTGAGGCGGCCGCCGGGACGGCGCTGCCCCGCGCCTCCGGGCGGAGGGGCGGGGCAGCGGCGCGGTCCTGCGGGCCGACCGGGCGTGCCGGGCCGGCCGGCGGGTCAGCGGCCGGCGCGGTTGACGGCGGAGACGACCGCCTTCAGCGAGGCGCGCGTCGTGTTGGCGTCGATGCCGATGCCCCACAGGACGCGGCCGTCGATCGCGCACTCGATGTACGAGGCGGCCACGGCGGAGGCGCCCTCGCTCATCGTGTGCTCGGTGTAGTCCAGCAGGCGGGCGTCGATGCCGATGGCGGCCAGCGCGTCGAAGAAGGCCGAGATCGGGCCGTTGCCGGTGCCGTTCAGGACCGTCTCCACGCCGTCCACGACCGCTTCGACGTTCAGCGTGTCCGTGCCGTCCTTGTCGGTGGCCGTCGAGCCGGCGCGCAGCTGGATGCGGCCCCACGGGTTCTCGGGGTTGGGCAGGTACTCGTCCGAGAAGATGTCCCAGATGGCCTTCGGGGTGACCTCGCCGCCCTCGGCGTCCGTCATGGCCTGGATGATCTTCGAGAACTCGATCTGCATGCGGCGCGGCAGGTCCAGCTTGTGGTCGTTCTTCAGGACGTACGCGACACCGCCCTTGCCGGACTGCGAGTTGACGCGGATGACCGCCTCGTAGGAGCGGCCGACGTCCTTGGGGTCGATCGGCAGGTACGGCACGGCCCACTCGATGTCGTCCACCGTCTTGCCCCGGGCGGCCGCGTCGGCCTCCATGGCGTCGAAGCCCTTCTTGATGGCGTCCTGGTGGGAGCCGGAGAAGGCGGTGTACACCAGGTCGCCCGCGTAGGGGTGGCGCGGGTGGACCGGCATCTGGTTGCAGTACTCGCTGGTGCGGCGGATCTCGTCGATCTGGGAGAAGTCGATCTGCGGGTCGATGCCCTGCGAGAACAGGTTCATGCCCAGGGTGATCAGGTCGACGTTGCCGGTGCGCTCACCCTGCCCGAACAGGCAGCCCTCGATGCGGTCGGCGCCGGCCATCAGCGCCAGCTCGGCGGCGGCGACGGCGGTGCCGCGGTCGTTGTGCGGGTGTACGGAGATGCAGATGTGCTCGCGGCGGGTCAGGTTGCGGGCCATCCACTCGAAGCGGTCCGCGTGCGTGGACGGCGTCGAGCGCTCCACGGTGGCGGGCAGGTTCAGGATGATCTCGCGGCCGGGGCCGGGCTGCCAGACGTCGCAGACGGCCTCGCAGACCTCCAGGGCGAAGTCCAGCTCGGTGTCGGTGAAGATCTCCGGGCTGTACTGGTAGCCGAAGACGGTCTCGGGGCCCAGCAGCTTCTCGGCGTACTCCATGACCAGGCGGGTGCCGTCGACGGCGATCTGCTTGATCTGCTCCTTGGAGCCGCGGAAGACGACCCGGCGGAAGGTCGGGGCGGTCGCGTTGTACAGGTGGACGGTGGCGCGCTTGGCGCCGACCAGGGACTCCACGGTCCGCTCGATCAGGTCCTCGCGGGCCTGGGTCAGTACGGAGATGGTGACGTCGTCCGGGATCGCGCCCTCTTCGATGATGGAGCGCACGAACGCGTAGTCGGTCTCGCCGGAGGACGGGAAGCCGACCTCGATCTCCTTGTAGCCCATGCGCACCAGCAGGTCGAACATCTCGCGCTTGCGGGCCGGGGTCATCGGGTCGATCAGCGACTGGTTGCCGTCGCGCAGGTCGGTGGACAGCCAGCGGGGGGCCTTGGTCACGCGCGCGTCCGGCCAGGTGCGGTCCGGCAGGTCGACCTGCTCGTAGCGGCCGTACTTGTGGATCGGCATTCCGGAGGGCTGCTGCGTGTGGGTCGCGTTCGTGATGGGCGTGGGGCGACCGGCGAAGGTGTGCTGACTCATGGCGTAGGGCTCCTCGGGTGTCCGCGTGGGGATCGCTGGAACGGCCGACGGCGGTCGTAAACCGCAACACCAGACTCCGCGGGGAGGGGGTCGACCTACGACTACAGACCCTCGCCGCGGCAGCTAAGCAGAAGCAGCCCGAAACGCATGATGGGCCGAGCCTAGCCGAGCCGCGCCGTGGCGCGAGGGACCGTTCCAGTATGCGGGACCCCCCTGTCCGATTTGTACCCTTATGTGAGCTACGTCTCCTCGCGACGTCCGAGGCCCGGTCAAACCGTCAACACGGCCCGCCCGCTTTCAGACAACCGAATGAATCATGGTTGCAGGTAGTGACAGCGGTGTGACCCACTGCCACATTGCCGGGATGGATGCCTCCCACGCTCACACCCACTCCGACGGCCGCACCCCCCGCCACCCGGTCTTCTGCACCGTGGTGCCGCCGCACCTGCTCGACCGGATCGCCCGGTCCGCCGACACCCGGCGCGCCGAGGCCGCCCTGCGCACCCTCGAACACGACGGCCCCCTGCGCACCCGGCGCCGGATCACCAGCGTCCGCGGGTTCGCGCCCCCGGCCCTGGGCGCGCCCGTGCCGGACGGACCCCGCCGGACCATCCACGACGCCCAGCACCGCACCCGGCTGCCCGGGAAGAAGGTCCGCGCCGAAGGCGCACCGGCCTCCGAGGACACCACCGTCAACCGCGCCTACGCCGGGCTGGGCGCCACGTACGAGCTCCTCCTGACGGCCTTCGGACGGCGCTCGATCGACGACGCCGGCCTGCCCCTGAACGCGTCCGTGCACTACGGCCAGGACTACAACAACGCCTTCTGGGACGGCGAGCAGATGGTGTTCGGCGACGGCGACGGGGACCTCTTCCTCGACTTCACCGTGGCCGTGGACGTCATCGGGCACGAACTCGCCCACGGCGTCACCCAGTACACCGCGAACCTGGAGTACTACGGCCAGTCGGGCGCGCTCAACGAGTCGATGTCCGACGTCTTCGGCTCGCTGATCAAGCAGTACACCCTGGAGCAGACGGCCGACCGGGCGGACTGGCTGATCGGCGCCGGACTGCTCGGCCCCGACGTCACCGGGGTCGCGCTGCGCTCGATGAAGGCGCCGGGCACCGCGTACGACGACGACGAACTCGGCAAGGACCCGCAGCCGGCCACGATGGACGACTACGTGCGCACCAACCGGGACAACGGCGGCGTGCACATCAACTCCGGCATCCCGAACCACGCCTTCTACCTGGTCGCCACCGAGCTCGGCGGCAAGGCGTGGGAGCGCGCCGGGCAGATCTGGTACGACACGCTGACCGGCGGCGAGCTCACCCCCGACGCCGACTTCAAGGACTTCGCCCGGCTGTCCGCGGCCGCCGCCGCGACCCGCTACGGGGACGGCGGCGCGGAGCACCGGGCGCTGCAGAAGGCGTGGGCGGCGGTCGGCCTGGGGTAGGCGGCCGCAGCGGGGTAGAAAGACGGTCATGCGGATTCAGGTGGTACGGACGGGCGGCTTCGCGGGCATCGAGCGCCGGGCCGAGGTGGACACCTCGGGCCTGCCGGACGAGGAGGAGTGGCAGGGCCTGGCGCAGCTCGCGCTGCGGCCCGCCGCGGCCTCCCCGGGGTCGGACCGGGTCCGGGACGGCTTCTCGTACCGGATCACGGTCGACGGGCGGACGGTGACCTGCCAGGAGCCCGACCTGTCGGAGGCGCAGCGGCAGCTGATCACCCGGCTCCTCAAAGAAGGTGCCTGAGCAGGGCGCTTTTGCTTGGATGACCGGATGACACCGACACTCCTGTCCCGGTTGGAGCAGTACTACGACACCGTGCCGCGGGTCGGGGGCGCGCGGGCCGAGGACTTCGGCCCGCTGACCCTCTTCGTCCGGGAGGGTGCGGGCTGGCCGTACTACGCGCGGCCCGCGCTCGGCAGTACGGGCGCCGGCACCGCCGACGTGGAGCGCGTCCTGGCCCGGCAGCGGCAACTCGGCGTCCCGCAGGCCTTCGAATGGGTGGCCGAAACCAGCCCCTGGCTGCGGGCCCCCGTGGAGGCGGCGGGGCTGCGGGTGCACGCGCATCCGCTGATGGTGCTGGAGCCGTCCGCACCGCGGCAGCCCGCGCACCCGGAGGTCCGGCTCCTCGGCGCGGACGACGAGCTGCTGACGGCGGCCGTGACGGTACCGCGGCTGGCCTTCGCGGACGCGGGGACGGCGGTGGGCGCCACGGGCCCGGCCGAGCTGGCCGTGGCCATGGCCGACCCGGACGCCGCGGCCCACCGCAGCGCCGTGGCCGAACGGCTGGCGTCGGGCCGGACCGCCCTGGCGGCGGCGGTGCGCGACGGCGTGGTCCTCGCCGCGGGCCAGTACAACCCGGTCGGCGACGTCGCCGAGGTGGCCGGGGTCGGCACCCTGCCGTCGGCACGCCGCCAGGGCCTGGCGCTCGCGGTCACCGCGGCGCTGGTCGCGGACGCCCTCACGCGGGGCGCCCGTACGGTCTTCCTGTCGGCCGGGGACGAGGCCGTGGCCCGCATCTACGCCCGGGTGGGCTTCCGCACGGTGGCCACGGCCCTGATCGCGGAACCCGCCTGAGCGCTCCGCTGGAACTCCGGTCGGGAAACTGCGGGCCGGCGGGGGCCGGTCGCGCAGTTCCCCGCGCCCCTTACGGGGCGCGGCTCGGCGGCGGGTTGCCGAAACGGCAAAGGTCCTTGGCCCGGCGGCGGCGGACGGCGCAGCATCGGGCACATCCGGAACCCGCGGACCCGCGGAGCCGCAGACCCGCAGAGGAAGGGACCCCGATGCCCGAGCACGCCCACACCCCCACGCACGCCCACGACCACGACCACTCCCACCGGCACGGCGGGGCCGCCCCGTCCGAGCCGCCGGCCGGGGACCAGGCTTTCTGGGACTCCCGCTACCGCGAGAGCGACCGCATCTGGAGCGGCAACCCCAATGAGGCCCTCGTCCGCGAGGCCGCCGGCCTCGCCCCCGGCCGCGCCCTCGACCTCGGCTGCGGCGAGGGAGCCGACGCCGTGTGGCTGGCCCGCCGGGGCTGGCAGGTCACCGGGACCGACATCTCGGAGGTGGCGCTGGAACGGGCCGCCGCGCACGCCGCCGAGGCGGGCGTCGCCGACCGCATCGCCCTCCGGCGGCACGACCTCACCGAGTCCTTCCCCACCGGGGAGTTCGACCTCGTCTCGGCCTGCTTCCTGCACAACTACGGCGACTTCCCCCGCGCCCGGGTCCTGCGGACCGCCGCTGCGGCCGTGGCCCCCGGCGGGATCCTGCTGGTCGTCGGCCACGGCGGCTGGGCGACCTGGCAGGAGGACGAGGTGCGCCCGGAGATCGACTTCCCGACCCCCGGCGAGGTCCTCGACCAGCTGGAGCTGCCCGAGGACGCCTGGGAGGTCCTGCGCGCGGAGGAGTACGTACGGGAGCAGAACAGCCCCGACGGCCGGGCCGGGACCCGGGCCGACAACACGGTGAAGGTGCGCCGGCTCCCGTAGTCCCGTCCTGTGGGCCGCCCGGGGCCCTGGCTGGAAGCCGAGGCGCCCGGGGCCCCGGCTAGAAGCCGAGCTTGCGGAGCTGCTTGGGGTCGCGCTGCCAGTCCTTGGCGACCTTCACGTGCAGGTCAAGGAAGACCGGGGTGCCGAGCAGCGCCTCGATGTGCTTGCGCGACTTCATCCCGACCTCCTTCAGGCGGGAGCCCTTGGGGCCGATGATGATGCCCTTCTGGCTGGGCCGCTCGATGTAGACGTTGGCGTGGATGTCGAGCAGCGGCCGGTCCGCCGGGCGGTTCTCCCGGGGGATCATCTCCTCGACCACGACGGCGATGGAGTGCGGGAGCTCGTCGCGGACGCCCTCCAGGGCGGCCTCCCGGATCAGCTCCGCGACCATCACCATCTCGGGCTCGTCGGTGAGGTCGCCCTCCGGGTACAGCGGCGGGCTCTCGGGCAGCATCGGCGTGATCAGGTCGGCCAGCAGCTGGACCTGGTTGTCGCCGACGGCGGAGACGGGGACGATCTCGGCCCACTCGATGCCGAGCTCGTCGCCGAGCTGCTGGATCGCGATGAGCTGCTCGGCCAGGGCCTTGGACTCGACCAGGTCGGTCTTGGTGACGATGGCGACCTTGGGGGTCTTCTTGATCCCCGCGAGTTCCTTCGCGATGAACCGGTCGCCGGGGCCGAGCTTCTGGTCGGCGGGCAGGCAGAAGCCGATGACGTCGACCTCGGCCCAGGTGGTCCGCACGACGTCGTTCAGCCGCTCGCCGAGCAAGGTGCGCGGCTTGTGCAGGCCGGGGGTGTCGACCAGGACCAGCTGGGCGTCGGGGCGGTGCACGATGCCGCGGACGGTGTGGCGGGTGGTCTGCGGCCGGTTCGAGGTGATCGCGACCTTGGTGCCCACGAGTGCGTTGGTCAGGGTCGACTTCCCCGCGTTGGGGCGGCCGACGAAGCAGGCGAAGCCCGCACGGTGCGGGCTGTGGGACTCGGGGGAACGATCGCTCATACGGGCCATTCTCCCCGATGCCGCCCGGGGCGCCGACCAGGCCACCGACCGGGCGGCCCGGCGGGCCGCCGGGGCGGGCCGGCGAACGCGTCACGACAGGGTGAGGGTGAGGACTGCCCGGTACGCCCCCGGCGGGGTGTATGGCGGGAGATGGAGGGAGACCTCCGCGTCCACCGTGAAGCCGGCCGCGCCCCCGGCCGGCGGCGCGCCGGCTCCGGAGGCCAGGACCGCACCCTGCGGGCCGACCGGGCCGGGGCTGCCGGGCGTGCAGCGGCCCACGGTGCTGCCCGGGGCAACCTGGGCGGGTGGTGTGGGCGGGGCGGGCGCGGCGGGCAGGGCCGGTGGGGCTGGTGGGGCTGGTGTGCAGGACGGGGCCCAGGTCAGCGATGCCCCGGGGACGCGGATCCCGCCCGGGCCGGTGAGCTCCGTGATCCTGCCGGTCAGGGTCCACCCCGCCGCCCCGCCGCGGGTGTCCGTGACCGTGACCGTCCCGATCCGGCCGGGGGCCGCGCCGCCCGCCCCGTACCCGACCGCGCCCAGCGTGATCGCCGCGCCCGCCTGGGCCATGGACAGCCCGCCGGGCGGCTCCGGCGCGGGCGCGGGGACGGGAGCCGGTTCGAGCACCGTGTACGCCGCCGGGCGGGAGCCCTCCTCCGGCGTCCACGCCGGGCCCTCGTACGCCACCACCGCCGTGGTCGCCCGGTCCGCGACCGGCAGCTCGGCGGCCAGCCGGCCCCACGCGTCCGCCGCGGCCGCCGCCCGGTCCGCGGTCTCGGCGGCGCCCGCCCGGCCGGCCACGGTCACGGGGGCGCCCGGGGTGAAGCCGACGCCGGTGACCCTGACCCGGCCGCCGGGGGCGCCCTCTGCCGCGGCGAGCGAGACCGACCGCAGGTTGAGGCGGGGCAGCGGGGGCACGGTGAGCCGTGCGGAAACCGGCGCCGACGGCCCGGCGGGGGTGCAGTGGGTGCCGGTGGGCAGGGTGTAGCCGCCCGGGGTGAGGGTGATCTCGCCGGGCGCGGTGACCGTGAACGTCCCCGTCATGGCGGCGTCGGACGCGACCGGAACCACGCCCCCGACCTCGCCGGGATCCGTATTCGGAGGCCCTGCGTGCGCACCCGGAGGCCCTGCGTCCTCCGCGGGCCGCACGGCCGTGACGGCGACCTCCCCGGCCTGTGCGCCGCCCAGCAGGACGCGCCCGGCCGGGGCGGGCGCGCCGACGGGGGCTGCCGCACCGGTCGGGTCCACGGCTGGGGTCTTGGCCACCCGGTAGGTCACGGTGACCGTGTCGCCGATCCGCGGCGCCGGCCGGTCGACGGTGATCCGGGCCGCGGTGGTCCCGTCGGCGGGCAGGAGCCCGGTCTCCGGCGGTGGCAGGCACCGCGTCGGGAACTCCACCTGCCCCGGCGGCGTTTCCTCCTCGGCAGCGGCGGGCGGGCTCAGCGCGCCCCCGGCGGCGGCCGCGAGCACGGCCAGGCCGATGGCCGCCGCCCGCCTCCTGCTGCCCGCCGCTGCGCGCACTGGCCGCTCCCCGGTTCCCTCGGCGCCGACCGGCCTCCGACCGGCCGCCGGCTGGGCGCCATTGACGGCCGGGCGGCGGAAGAAGTCAATGCATGCGCCCGGAACCGCCTGATGGCCCATCAGAAAATGGCAGGATGCCGCCGCCCGGCCGGTACGCACCGGCCGGCGCACCCCGGCCGCGCCTCAGTCCGCGGCGCCGCCCGGGCCGCCGTTCCCGCCCGTTGCCCGGAACGTCCGCCGGTACGCCGTCGGGCTCACCCCGAGCGCGGCCTGCACGTGCTTGCGCAGCGACTGCGCCGTCCCGAAGCCCGCCTCCCGCGCGACCTGTTCCATCGCCAGGTCCGTCTGCTCCAGCAGCTGCCGGGCCCGCTCCACGCGCTGCCCGGTGATCCACTCGCCCGGGCTGGTGCCGGCCTCCTCCCGGAACCGGCGCGTGAAGGTGCGGACCGACATGGACTCCTGCCGGGCCAGGTCGGCCAGCCGCACCGGCTCGTGCAGCCGCCCCAGCACCCAGGCCCGGGCGGCCGCGGTGCTGGCCAGCTGCGGCTGCGGCACGGGGCGTTCGACGAACTGGGCCTGGCCTCCGTCCCGGTGCGGCGGCACGACGGTCCGCCGGGCCACGTCGTTGGCGACGGCCGCACCGTGGTCCTTGCGCACGATGTGCAGGCAGAGGTCGATGCCGGCGGCGACCCCGGCGGAGGTCAGCACGTTCCCGTCGTCCGTGTACAGCACGTCCGGGTCGACCCGGACGGCCGGGAAGAGGCGCTGGAAGTGCTCGGCGTGGAACCAGTGCGTGGTGGCGGGGCGCCCGTCGAGGTACCCGGCGGCGGCCAGGAGGTAGCCGCCGGTGCAGATCGAGACGAGCCGGGTGCCGGGCCGGATGTGGGCCAGGGCCGCCGCGAGCTCCCCGGTCAGCCTGCCCTCCTCGTACACGGGCCCGAGCTCGTACGCGGCCGGTACGACGACGGTGTCGGCGGTGGCGAGCAGTTCGGGGCCGTGCTCCACGTGGACCGCGAAGTCCGCGTCCGTCCGAACCGGCCCGGGGGCCAGGCCGCAGGTCAGGATCTCGTACAGGGGCGCCCCGGCGGCGTCTCTGGCGCGGCCGAAGATCCTGTGCGGGATGCCCAGCTCGAAGGGCAGCAGTCCGGTGAGCGCGAGGACGACGACACGGTGCGGAGCGGCCATGGCCCAATCGTATCGAAGGGTGTCGGTCAGGCCACTGTTGCAGGTGGGCGCCCCGGCCGGATGCTGACGGCGTGAATCAGTCAGCTGCCCCCGCCCCGGTGCCCGGCCCCTCCCCCTCGGCCACCGCCGCACCGGACACGGCCCCCGCCCCCGCGCCCGCCCCCGCTCCCGCCGCGCCCGGCCGCGTCCACCGCGCCTGGTTCGTCGCCGCCGTCGCCTTCGTGACGATCATCGGCGCCGCCGCCTTCGCCTCCCTGCCCGGGCTGCTCATCGAGCCGCTGCACGGGGAGTTCGACTGGTCGCGGGGCACGATCGGCTTCGCCGTCTCGGTCAACCTCGCCCTCTACGGGCTCACCGCGCCCTTCGCCGCCGCCCTGATGGACCGCTTCGGCATCCGCCGCGTCGTGGCGCTGGCCCTGCTGGTCATCTCCGCCGGATCGGTCGCCACGGTGTGGATGACCGCCGCCTGGCAGCTGGTGCTGTTCTGGGGCGTGCTGGTGGGCCTGGGCAGCGGCTCGATGGCGCTGGCGTTCGCGGCCACGGTGACCAACCGCTGGTTCACCGCCCGGCGCGGCCTGGTCACCGGCGTGCTGACCGCGGCCGGGGCCTCCGGGCAGCTGGTCTTCCTGCCGCTGCTGTCCTGGCTGGTGGAGCACCACGGCTGGCGGCCCGCGGCCGTGACGGTCTCGCTGGCGGCGCTGTCCGTCGTGCCGTTCGTCTGGCTGCTGCTGCGCGACCACCCGGCGGACGTGGGCCTGGCCCCGTACGGGGGGTCGTACACGGCCAAGCCCGCGCCGGTGCCGGGCGCGGCCCGGCGGGCGGTGGCGGTGCTGCTCCGGGCGGCGCGGACCGGACCGTTCTGGCTGCTGGCGGGCACCTTCGCGATCTGCGGCGCCTCGACGAACGGCCTGGTCAAGACGCATTTCGTGCCGGCCGCACACGACCACGGGATGCCGGTGACGGCGGCCGCCGGGCTGCTGGCGGTGATCGGCGTCTTCGACGTGGTCGGCACCGTGGCGTCGGGCTGGTTCACCGACCGCTTCGAGGCGCGGCGACTGCTGGCGGTCTACTACGCCCTGCGCGGGGTGTCGCTGCTGTTCCTGCCGATGCTGCTGGCGCCGACGGTGCACCCGCCGATGCTGTTCTTCATCGTCTTCTACGGGCTGGACTGGGTCGCGACCGTCCCGCCGACGATCGCGCTGTGCCGCGAGCACTACGGGGAGGACAGTGCGATCGTCTTCGGCTGGGTGCTGGCCTCGCACCAGGTGGGCGCCGGGGCGGTGGCGTTCCTGGGCGGTGTGGCCCGGGACGTGTTCGGCTCGTACGACGTCGTCTGGTACGCGTCGGGGGCGCTGTGCGCGGCGGCCGCGCTGATGGCGATGGTCATCCGCCGCAGTCCGGCCGCGGCGCCCGTCGCTTCCGCCGCGGCCTGAGCGCTCCGCGGGAGGTGCCGCGATGGTCCGGCGACCGTCTGCGGCCCGGTGGCGGCTGATCGCGCAGTTCCCCGCGCCCCTGGCGGGGCGCCGGCCGCTCCGGTCCGTACGGGTCCGCGGTCAGCCTGCGGGCCCGTACGGGCGTGTCCGGATCAGCGCAGGCACTTGCCCGCGATGGCGGAGGACATGCCCGCGACCTGCCGGGCGACCTGGCCGGAGACCAGCGGCACGACCTCCTCCAGCTTCCGGTGCACGACCACGGGGTCGCTGGTGCGGGGGTCGCGGCCGACCTGCGTCAGCCAGGTGCGGGCCTTGGCGACCTCGGCTCGGCAGCCCGGGCCGTAACCGGCCGGGGCGGCCTGGGCCGCCGGTGCCGCGACGGCGAGGAGGCAGCCGCCGAGCAGGGCGGCGGAGACGGCAGGGCAGGCGAGGCGGCGCATGGGCGTCCTTTTTCTCCGGGGAGGGGTCCGTCCCATGCTGGGCGTCCGGCCGGGCCGCCGACAGCGCCCTGCGTGCACACCACTGTTCCCGCGGCGCACGGCTGCCGGTACGGCGGCCGTGCGCCGGGGGAAGGGGGCGACCGGGTCAGGTCAGGCGCCGGCCGGCGTGGTCGAGCGGAGCGTGCCGTCCGGGGCGGCCAGCAGGACCGGGGTGTCCGGGCCGCCGAGGTCGCGGACGGCGGCCCGGTCGGTGTCGGCCACCGCGTCGGCCGTGCCGACCACGGCCGCGGCTTCGAGGGACTCGGCACCGCTCGCCACGGCCATCGCGACCGCCGTCTGGAGCGCGCTCAGCCGGAGGGAGGGGAGCTCCACGGTCCCGGCGACGTACGTGCGGCCCGTCTCGTCCCGGACCGCCGCACCCTCGGGCACGCCGTTGCGGGCCCGGGCGCTGCGCGCCAGCGTGATGATCTTGCTGTCCTCGGGGCTGATCCCGGTGCTGTCGGTCATGGGCGAAAGCATATGGAGCGCCTCGGCGGGGCCGTACGACGGCCCCGCCGAGGCGCTCTCCCCTCCATGCCCCCGCGTGTCCCCCGCGTCACTCCCGTCTCAGGGATTGGCCTGGACCAACATAAGGGCAGGTGAAGGGAATTCCTCCTGCCGAAAGCCCCGGAAATCAGTGACGTTGGTCCCACGCCCCGGCGGCCCGCCGGACAGGACAGGACAGGGCAGGGCGGGACACGGCAGGGCAGGGCAGGGCGGGACACGGCAGGGCAAGGCGGGGGGGAGCTCACGTCGGACGGCCGGGCGGCCGCTCGGCTCAGGGCCGGTCCAGGCGCAGCCGCTCCGCCCTCGGCAGGCCCGCGACCACCAGGTCGTAGCTGTCCTCGACGAGCTCCCGGACCATCGCGTCGGGCAGGGCGCCGGGGCCGCCCACCGTCACCGTGTTCCAGTGCCGCTTGTTCATGTGCCAGCCCGGCACGATCGCCTCGTACTCGGCGCGCAGCCGCACCGCCAGCTCGGGCTCGCACTTGAGGTTCACCTTCAGCGGCTCCGCGTCGAGCGACGACAGCGCGAACACCTTCCCCAGCACCTTGAACACCGAGGTCTCGGGATTGAAGGGGAACTCCTCCACCGCCGCGTTGAAACCAAGGCACAGCTCGCGCAGTTCCGCAGGGGTCATTCCCCCTCCTCCCCCTCGCCCTCGGCCTCCGCCGGGGCCACCGGCTCCACGAGCACGGTCACGATCTTGTTCCGGCGGCCGGCCGGCGCCTCGGCCGTCAGCCGCAGCGGCCGCCCGTCGGGCAGCTCGACCAGCGCCGAGGCGCCCGCGATCGGCACCCGGCCGAGGGCCTTGGCCAGCAGGCCGCCGACCGTCTCCACGTCCTCGTCGTCGAAGGCCTCCACCTTGAACAGCTCGCCGAGGTCGGTGATGTCGAGCCGGGCCGTCACCCGGTAGCGGTCCTCCCCGAGGTCCTCGACGGGCGGGAGCTCCCGGTCGTACTCGTCGGTGATCTCACCGACGATCTCCTCCAGGATGTCCTCGATGGTGACGATGCCCGCCGTGCCGCCGTACTCGTCGATGACGACGGCGACGTGGTTGCGCACCTGCTGCATCTCGCGCAGCAGGTCGCCCGCGTTCTTGGTGTCCGGTACGAACACCGCCGGCCGCATGGCCGTGGAGACCAGGTCGGACTCCGCGTCCCGGCTGATGTGCGTCTTGCGGACCAGGTCCTTCAGGTACACGATCCCGACGATGTCGTCCTCGTTCTCCCCGGTCACCGGGATGCGCGAGAAGCCCGAGCGCAGCGCGAGCGTGGTCGCCTGGCGGATCGTCTTGTACCGCTCGATGCAGACCAGGTCGGTGCGCGGCACCATCACCTCGCGCACCAGGGTGTCGCCCAGCTCGAAGATCTGGTGCACCATCCGGCGCTCCTCGTCCTCGATCAGCGACTCCTTCTCCGCCAGGTCGACCATGGCGCGCAGCTCGGCCTCCGAGGCGAACGGGCCCTTGCGGAACCCCTTGCCGGGGGTGAGGGCGTTGCCGAGGAGGATCAGCAGCTGCGGGATGGGCCCCATGACGCGGGCGAGCGGCACCAGGACGTACGCGGCGGCCGTCGCCGTGCCGAGCGGGTGCTGGCGGCCGATGGTGCGCGGCGATACGCCGACGGCCACGAAGGAGACCAGGACCATCACGGCGATCGCGGTGAGCAGCGCCTTCCAGTTCTCGCCGAGCGCATCGAGGCAGACGTACGTGACGAGCACCCCGGCCGCCATCTCGCAGGTCACCCGGACCAGCAGGGCGACGTTGAGGTAGCGGGTGGTGTCCTGGGCGACCTGGAGCAGCTTCTCACTGCCGCGCCGGCCCTCCCGTACGGCCTGCTCGGCGCGGAAGCTGGACACCCGGGCCAGGCCCGACTCGGCGCAGGCCGCGAACCAGGCGACCACCACCAGCAGGACCGCCCCGGTGATCAGTTGCGGGGCGGTCACGAGACGGTCGGGGCCGGGGACGGGCCCGTCAGGCCGCGCTCGCCGCGCCAGCCGTCGACGATGGCCGCCTGGAGGCCGAACATCTCGGCCTTCTCGTCCGGCTCCTCGTGGTCGTAGCCCAGCAGGTGCAGCACCCCGTGGACGGTCAGGAGCTGGAGCTCCTCGTCCATGGAGTGCCGGGTCGGGGCGTCCTCGCCCTGCTTCTTCGCCACCTCGGGGCAGAGCACGATGTCACCGAGGAGCCCCTGCGGGGGCTCCTCGTCGTCCTTGGCCGGCGGACGGAGCTCGTCCATCGGGAAGGACATGACGTCGGTGGGTCCGGGCAGGTCCATCCACTGGATGTGGAGCTGCTCCATCGCGTCCTCGTCGACGACGATGACGGACAGCTCGGACAGGGGGTGGATCCGCATGCGGGTGAGCGCGTACCGGGCGATGTCGAGGATCGCCCGCTCGTCGACCTCGGTTCCGGACTCGTTGTTGACGTCGATCGACATGGTGCGCTGGGTTCTACTTCCGCTGGGTGCCGTTCCGGGCCGGCCGGGGTTCCCGGTCCGCCTGGCTGTCGTCGTACTTCTCGTACGCATCGACGATACGGCCGACCAGCTTGTGCCGGACCACATCCTCGGACGTGAGCCGCGAGAAGTGGATGTCCGGGATGCCCTCCAGGATCGACTGGACCTGGCGCAGACCGGACTTGGTGCTGCCGGGGAGGTCGACCTGGGTGACGTCACCCGTGATGACGATCTTCGAGTCGAAGCCGAGCCGGGTCAGGAACATCTTCATCTGCTCCGGACTCGTGTTCTGCGCCTCGTCGAGCACCACGAAGGCGTCATTGAGGGTGTTGTGCGTCAGCAGGTAGTCCTGGGTGACGTACAGGGAGTCCTCTGCAGCGACCTGGATGCAGACGGCCTCCTCGCGGCCCGCGGGCTCGATGGAGTCGATGAAGCGCATCGGACGCCCGCCGCCGCCTGCCGCGTGGTACGCGTCCCGCTTGCGGGAGAGGCGGAACGGCTCGATGCCCTCGGGGAGGCGGATGTCGATGATGTGTGCGTCGCGATTGAACCGGACTTCCCGGCCGTTGACCCTGCCGGGCTTGCGACCCTCAGCAGCCCGGCGGCGCGTGTACGCCACGCCTCCAAGTGACTGAACGAGCGCGATCACGTCGTCTCGGAGGAGGATCGACGCAGTCGTGAACTGAACACGGCAAGTGCGGTCTCGCTGGGTGACTGGACCACCGTCTGTATCGAGCAGCCCTTGAAGTACCGCGAGACGCACTTCAGCTGTGTTGTAGAGGTAGTCGTCTGGCACAAGCTTCGAAGACGATCTAGTGCCCAGCAGATCCATGGACCGAAGCATCGTCGTGACCGGATTCGCCACCCCGCTACCCGGGTCACCCGGCATTGGCACCCGATTCAGGAAGTAGTCGTAGCGCCCCTTGTGCCGCAGCACGACCCCTGGCAGCGCCGCTTCCAGCGCGGAAACGAGTTCCGGGTCAGCTGTGCTGAAGGAAGGCGTGATGTTTCCCGTGATACAGCCGTCGCCCAGCAGCAGACCCAGCGCGTACGGATCCATGGGTACCTCGCGCGCGGGAAAGGCAACCGGAGCGGTGAGCAGCGGCAGCTCGTACCGGCGCGCGTGTGCCGCACGGAGGCTGCCGATCATCTCCTTGGTCTCCAGGACCCGCCACGGCTTGTCGCGGCGCTTGTCCGAGGCCGTGCGGACCGTCCACAGGTGCTCGCCGCAGCACAGGGTCCAGGAGCCGTCCTGGGCGGTGACGCGGTAGATGTCCTTCTCGCCCTGCGGGTAGACGCCGAGGACGGGGGTGGGCTCGCCGTTCGACCCGACGACCAGGTCACCCACCTGGAGGTCGCCGATGGGGCGCCAGCCGTCCGGCGTCAGGACCTTCGTGAAGCGAGGTTGGGCTCTTCCCCTCATGTAGGCGAGGGGGGCGACCTCGATCGTTCCGTTGGCCATGAGCCGGGGGATCGAGTCCGGGTCGAGCATGTCGTGCAGCGCGTCGTACAGCGGGCGCAGGTACGGGTCGATCTTGTCGAAGAGCGTGCCGGGCAGGAAGCCGAGCCGCTCTCCGGCCTCGACGGCCGGGCGGGTCAGGATGATCCGGCTGACCTGCTTGGACTGCAGGGCCTGGACCGCCTTGGCCATGGCGAGGTAGGTCTTGCCGGTACCGGCGGGGCCGATGCCGAAGACGATCGTGTGTTTGTCGATCGCGTCGACGTACCGCTTCTGGTTCAGGGTCTTGGGGCGGATGGTGCGGCCGCGGCTGGAGAGGATGTTCTGCGTGAGCACCTCGGCAGGGGTCTCCTGCGGGCCGTTGCCGTTTTCGCTGGCCCTGAGCATGGCGATCGAGCGTTCCACTGCGTCCTCCGTCATCGGCTGCCCGGTGCGGAGCACGAGCATCATCTCGTCGAACAGGCGCTGTATCAGGCGGACTTCCGCCGCTTCGCCGATCGCGCTGACCTGGTTGTCCCGAACATGGATGTCGGCCTTCGGGAAGGCCTTCTCGATCACACGCAGCAGGGCGTCACCAGGGCCGAGCACCGCCACCATCGGGTGGCTCGCCGGAACGGTGAAATGGGCTCGCGCCTGTCCCTGCGCCGGGGTGTGAGATGTCGGTGTCTGAGTCATGGGCCGGCACTGTGGCCTGCACATACCTCCCGCTGAGGGGCCGCGCCGATCGACGACCTCCGGAGTACCAAGGGTACGTCGCCGCGACGGCTGCACCGAGGGGTTTTCCGCCACCCCTCCGACCCCGCGACCGGGCGGTACGGGCCAGGTGCACCGGGCGGCGCCGGCCGGGTGCACCGGGTGGTGCGGGCCGGGTGTGCCGCGTGCGGGGTCCCGGCCGCCGGGGCCGGCAGCCCGGAGTCCGAGGTCGCCCGGGCCGGGGTGCCGGGGCCGACGGAGTTTCGCGCCGCGGCCGCCCGGGCGCCGGTGCCGACCGGGCCGGCCGCCGGGGTCCAGGGCCGACCGGGCCGGGGGCGGGGCCGAGGTGCCGGGGTCCGGAGCCGCCCGGGCCGGGGCGCCGGGGTCCGGGGCTGCCCAGGCCGGGGTCCGGGGCTGCCCAGGCCGGGGATGGCCGGGGCCGCTCGGGCTGAGGGCCGGCGGCGGGGGTCTGTGCCGGGGCTGTCCGGGTTCCGGGGGGGGCTATGCGAAGTGGCGGAAGCCGATGGTGGGGACCGCGCGGCGGCGGGGGCCGCGGGACGCGTCCCGCGGGATCAGGTCGTCCAGGAAGGCGTAGCGGTCGCGCAGCCCGTCCGGGGCGGTCTGCCACCAGTGGGCCACCTCGGGCCAGCCGGGGGCCGACAGGGAGCCGCCGAACTCCTGGACGGACAGGGCCGCCGTCAGGCCCGCGAAGGCGAGCCGGTCGGCCAGCGGCCACCCGGCCAGCGTGCCGGTGACGAACCCGGCCACGTAGACGTCCCCGGCGCCGGTCGGGTCCAGCGCGTCCACCGCGATCCCCGGCACCTCGACCGTCTCGCCGGTCCCCGAGTCCACCGCGTACGAGCCCTCCGGGCCCAGCGTCACCACGGCGACCGGCACCCGGTCGGCCAGCGCCCGCGCCGCCGCTCTCGGACACTCGGTCCGCGTGTACCGCATCGCCTCCCCCGCGTTCGGCAGGAAGGCCTCGCAGTGCTCCAGGTCGGCCAGCGCGCCGAGGTCCCACCGCCCCGTCTCGTCCCACCCCACGTCCGCGAAGATCCGCGATCCGCGGCGGGCCGCCTCCCCGATCCAGCCGTCGGCCCGGCCCGGGGCCAGCGAGGCGACGGCCGCCCGCGTGCGCGGCGGGCACTGCGGGGAGGGGGCGGGGCCGGCCGGGGGCGGCGCCTCGTGGCCGTGCGAGACCATCGTGCGCTCGCCCTCGTACGCCATCGAGACGGTGACCGGGCTGTGCCAGCCGGGGATGGTCCGCGACATGGACAGGTCGATGCCCTCGCCGTGCGCCAGCGCGTCCCAGCAGTACTCGCCGTAGTGGTCGTCGCCGAAGGCCGCGGCGAGCGAGGTGCGCAGGCCGAGCCGGGCGAGGGCGGTGGCCATGTTGGCCACGCCGCCGGGGCTGGAGCCCATGCCGCGGGCCCAGGACTCCGTACCGCGCACCGGGGCGGAGTCGAGGCCGGTGAAGATGATGTCGAGGAAGACCGTTCCGGTCAGGAAGACGTCGCACCCCGGGTCCTGGGGGTCGCGCAGCGGACCGAGCGGGTCCAGGTCGGCGGTGCGGCTGCGTCGGCTGTCCCGGTTGGTCACGGTGCACTCCCCGATCGGTGCGAAGGGTCGTTTCTGCCGGCGGCCGTTCCGGCGGAAGGCCGCCAGCTCTGCCCGTCCGGGCCGGACTCAAACCCCAGTGTGGCGTACGTCACCGCCGGGCCGCTCTCCGGAGCGGCCCGGCGGTCGCGGCCACGGGGCCGGCCGGAGTCCTCGTCAGTCCTGGCGCCGCTTGGGCAGGGGCACCCGGGCGAGGTCCGCGGCGATGGTCAGCTCGCCCTCGAAGCCGGCCGCGCGCGCCTGGCGCTCGAACTCGGAGGGGTCGCCGTACCGCTGCGAGAAGTGCGTCAGCACGAGGTGGCGCACGCCGCCGTCGCGGGCGACGCGGGCCGCCTGGCCGGCGGTCAGGTGTCCGTGGTCGGCGGCCAGCTGCGCGTCCTCGTCGAGGAAGGTGGACTCGATGACCAGCATGTCGCAGCCCTCGGCGAGTTCGTCGACGCCGGGGCAGAGCCTGGTGTCCATGACGAAGGCGAAGCTCTGGCCGGGCCGGAGCTCGCTGACGTCGTCGAGGGTGACCCCGTCCAGCCGGCCTTCGCGCTGGATCCGGCCGACGTCGGGACCCTTGATGCCGCGCCGGGCGAGGAGTTCGGGGAGCATGCGGCGCCCGTCGGGCTCGGTGAGCCGGTAGCCGAAGGACTCCACCGGGTGGGACAGGCGGCGGGCCTGGAGGACGTACGAGGGCCCCTCGGCCAGTGTTCCGTCCTGCGCCACGGGTTCCTCGCGCAGCTGGACGGTCTCCCGGTAGGCGGTGGCGTACCGGAGCCGGTCGAAGAACTCCTGTCCGGAGGCCGGGTAGTGCGCGGTGACCGGGTGCGGGACCTGGTCGAGGTTGATGCGCTGGATCACCCCGGCGAGGCCGAGGCTGTGGTCGCCGTGGAAGTGGGTGATGCAGATCCGGTTGATGTCGTGCGCGGCCACTCCCGCGCGGAGCATCTGGCGCTGGGTCCCCTCGCCCGGGTCGAAGAGGATCCCCTCGCCGTCCCAGCGCAGGAGGTAGCCGTTGTGGTTGCGGTGGCGGGTGGGCACCTGGCTGGCGGTGCCCAGGACCACGAATTCGCGTACGGACACGGTGTTATCCCGGCGGCCACTGCAGGCCGCGCCCGCCGAGGAGGTGCGCGTGCGCGTGGAAGACCGTCTGGCCCGCGCCGGAACCGGTGTTGAACACGATCCGGTAGCCGTGGTCGTCGACCTTCTCCTGGGCGGCGATGGCCCCGGCCTCGCGCAGCACGTCGGCGGCGAGCTCCGGCGCGCCGGCGGCCAGCGAGGCGGCGTCGGGGTAGTGCGCCTTGGGGATGACGAGCACGTGCGTGGGTGCCTGCGGGTTGATGTCCCGGAAGGCGACGACCGTCTCGGTCTCCAGGACCACGGTCGCCGGGACATGCCCCGCGATGATCTTGCAGAACAGGCAGTCCGCCTGCGGTTCGCCGGCCATCGATGCGCCTTCCTCGAGGTGAGACCCGGGCGGTGCCGCCCGCGTCGGTGGTGATCAGCCTGGAGATCGTATCCGGCGCCGCCCCGCCCCCACCGGGGATTTCAGGACCAGCGGCCGGTCCGGGCCAGCAGGACCGCCGCCGCGGCGGTGCCCGCGGTGGAGGTGCGCAGCACCGAGGGCCCCAGGCGGAGGGGGCGGGCGCCCGCCTCCGCGAAGAGGGCCAGTTCCTCGGGCGAGACCCCGCCCTCGGGGCCGACGACGAGGACGATGGAGCCCGCGGCCGGGAGGTCGGCCGTGGCCAGGGCGCCCGAGGGGTGGTTGCGGTCCTCGTGGAGCACCGCCGCCAGGTCGGCGCCGGCGAGCAGGGCCGCGACCTGCTTGGTGGTCATGGCCTCGGCCACCTCGGGGAAGCGGACCCGGCGGGACTGCTTGCCCGCCTCGCGCGCGGTGTTGCGCCACTTGGCCAGCGATTTGGCGCCGCGGTCGCCGCGCCACTGGGTGATGCAGCGGGAGGCCTGCCAGGGGACGATCGCGTCCACGCCGGTCTCGGTCATGGTCTCGACGGCCAGCTCGCCGCGGTCGCCCTTGGGCAGGGCCTGGACCACGGTGATCCGCACGGCCGGTTCGGGCTCCTCCCGGACGGTGTGGAGGTCCGTGACGACCAGCCGGTCCTTGCCCTCGGCGGCCTTGACGACGCCTTCGGTCCAGCGGCCGGCCCCGTCGGTGAGGACCACGTCCTCGCCGGGGTTGAGGCGCTTCACGGAGACCGCGTGCCGGCCTTCCGGGCCGTCCAGCACGAACTCCGGCCCCGCGGGGACCTCTTCGACCACGAACACGGGGGCGGTCATGACGTACTCCTCTGCTGCATGTCGTTCAACGTGCTCTGTGCCTCGGCGAGTTCCGCCGCCAGCACCTCCACCAGCTCCCCCGCCGGCATGGCGCGGGCCAGCCGGTGTCCCTGCCCGGCCCACAGGGCCATGCCCTGCGGGTCGCCGGCCGCGGCGGCGGCCTTGCGCAGCCCGGCGGTCATGTGGTGGATCTGCGGGTAGGCGGCCGGGGCGTAGGGGCCGTGCTCCCGCATGAAGCGGTTCACCAGGCCGCGGGCCGGGCGCCCGGAGAACGCCCTGGTGAGCTCGGTATGCGGGAACAGGGGGTCCGTCAGCGCCTTCTTGTGCAGCGGGTGCGCCCCGGACTCGGGGCAGGCGAGGAACGCCGTGCCGAGCTGGGCCGCCTCGGCGCCGGCCGCCAGCAGTGCGGCGATCTGCGAGCCGCGCATCAGTCCGCCCGCCGCGATGATCGGGAGGCCCACGGCCTCGCGCACCTGCGCCACGAGCGCGAGCAGGCCGACCCCGGCGGTGGCGTCGGCCTGCGGGTCGTCGCGGTGCGTGCCCTGGTGGCCGCCCGCCTCGACGCCCTGGACGCAGACGGCGTCGGCGCCCGCGGTCTGGGCGGTGCGGGCCTCGTCGACGGAGGTGACGGTGACGACGCTGTACGTGCCCGCCTTGCGCAGGGAGGCGATGGCGGCGGGCGTGGGGCAGCCGAAGGTGAACGACACGACCGGGACCGGGTCCTCCAGGAGGATCGCCAGTTTGGCGTCGTAGCCGTCGTCGCTGGTCCCGAGGGTGTCCTCCTCGGCGATCGAGACGTCGTACCAGGTGGCCTCACCGGCGAGTTGGCCGCGGTAGGCCTCGACGGCGGCGTGGTCGACGGGGCCGGTCTGCGGCATGAAGAGGTTCACGCCGAACGGGCGCCGGGTGAGCGCGCGCAGCCGTTTGATCTCCTGGTACATGCCGTCGGCGGTCTTGTAGCCGCCGGCCAGGAAGCCCAGGGCGCCCGCCTCGCACACGGCGGCGGCGAGCGGCGGACAGGAGGCCCCGCCCGCCATGGGAGCCTGCACGACCGGGTACCGCTGGAGACCGCTCAGTGCCAAGGACATGCCCTGCATCGTGCCACGTCCCGCGCACGGCGCCGAATCACCGCGGACGCCCCGCCCGGGCCGGTTTCCCGCGGCAAGCGGCGGGCCCGGCCCGGGGTTTCCCCGGACCGGGCCCGTACGCGGTGGGCGCGGTGTTCCGCGGGCCGCTCAGCGGCCGTTGAACGCGTCCTTCAGGCGGCTGAAGAGGCCCTGCTGGCCCGGCGCGAACTGGCCCATCGGCCGCTCCTCGCCGCGCAGCTTGGCGAGCTGGCGCAGCAGCTCCTCCTGCTGGGCGTCCAGCTTGCCGGGGGTCTGGACCTCGACGTGGACGATCAGGTCGCCGCGGCCGCCGCCGCGCAGGTGGGTCACGCCGCGGCCGTGCAGCGGGATCGACTGGCCGGACTGGGTGCCGGGCCGGATGTCGACCTCCTCCATGCCGTCGAGCGTCTCCAGCGGGCACTTGGTGCCGAGGGCCGCCGCCGTCATGGGGATGGTCACCGTGCAGTGCAGGTCGTCGCCGCGCCGCTGGAAGATCGGGTGCGGGAGCTCGTGGATCTCCACGTACAGGTCGCCGGCGGGGCCGCCGCCGGGGCCGACCTCGCCTTCGCCCGCGAGCTGGATCCGGGTGCCGTTCTCGACACCGGCCGGGATCTTGACGGTGAGGCTGCGGCGGGAGCGGACCCGGCCGTCGCCCGCGCACTCGGGGCACGGGGTCGGGACGACGGTGCCGAAGCCCTGGCACTGGGGGCAGGGGCGCGAGGTCATGACCTGGCCCAGGAAGGACCGGGTGACCTGCGACACCTCACCGCGGCCGCGGCACATGTCGCACGTCTGTGCCGAGGTGCCGGGCGCGGCACCTTCACCGGAGCAGGTGGTGCAGACCACGGCGGTGTCGACCTGGATGTCCTTGGTCGTGCCGAAGGCGGCCTCGTCCAGCTCCAGGTCGAGGCGGATCATGGCGTCCTGGCCGCGGCGGGTCCGCGAGCGCGGGCCGCGCTGCGCCGCCTGGCCGAAGAAGGCGTCCATGATGTCGGAGAAGTTGCCGAAGCCGCCCGCTCCGAAGCCGCCGGCGCCACCGCCGCCGCCCGCGGAGGACAGCGGGTCGCCGCCGAGGTCGTAGACCTGCTTCTTCTGCGGGTCCGAGAGCACCTCGTACGCCGCGTTGATCTCCTTGAAGCGCTCCTGCGTCTTCGGGTCCGGATTCACGTCCGGGTGGAGTTCGCGCGCGAGGCGGCGGAAGGCCTTCTTGATCTCGTCCTGCGATGCGTCGCGGCGTACGCCGAGTACGGCGTAATAGTCCGTGGCCACTTACGACTCCGCCAGGATCTGTCCGACGTAACGTGCCACTGCGCGTACCGCTCCCATCGTTCCGGGGTAGTCCATGCGGGTCGGTCCGACCACGCCGAGCTTGGCGACAGTTTCGCCGCCCGAACCGTAACCGACCGACACGACGGACGTGGAGTTCAGTCCCTCGTAGGCATTCTCATGCCCGATTCGTACAGCCATGCCCGATTCACTGGCCTCGCCGAGGAGCTTGAGGAGCACGACCTGCTCCTCCAGCGCCTCCAGCACCGGCCTGATCGTCAGGGGGAAATCGTGCCCGGAGCGCGTCAGATTGGCGGTGCCGCCGATCATCAGCCGCTCCTCCGCCTCCTCCGCCAGCGTCTCCAGCAGTGTCTGCAGCACGGTCGCGACCGTGGTCCGGTCGTCGGGCTCGAAGGCCTCCGGGAGGTCCTGCACGAGCCTCGGCACGTCGGTGAACCGGCGGCCGACCACCCTGCTGTTGAGCCGCGCCCGCAGATCGGCGAGCGAGGTCTCGGAGAACGGCGCCTGGCAGTCGACGAGCCGCTGCTCGACCCGGCCCGTGTCGGTGATCAGCACGAGCATCAGGCGTGCGGGCGCCAGCGCGAGCAGTTCGACGTGGCGGACCGTGGAGCGGGTCAGCGAGGGATACTGCACGATCGCGACCTGCCGGGTCAGCGTCGAGAGCAGCCGCACCGTCCGGCCGATGACGTCGTCGAGGTCGACGGCGCCGTCCAGGAAGTTCTGGATGGCCCGGCGCTCCGGCGTCGAGAGCGGCTTGACGTCCGCCAGCTTGTCGACGAAGAGGCGGTAGCCCTTGTCCGTGGGGATCCGGCCGGCGCTGGTGTGCGGCTGGGCGATGTAGCCCTCGTCCTCCAGGACGGCCATGTCGTTGCGCACGGTGGCGGGCGAGACACCGAGCTTGTGGCGCTCGGTCAGCGCCTTGGAGCCGACCGGCTCCTCCGTCCCGACGTAGTCCTGGACGATGGCGCGGAGCACCTCGAGTCTGCGTTCGCTGAGCATCGCGCACACCTCCAGCTGTGATGCGGGTCGTCGTGGTCCACTGCTTCTGGCACTCGGCTCGTCGGAGTGCCAGCGATCCCCCGGCCAGTGTACGGCCGGGCAGTACGCGGCTAGCAAGGGTGGCCCGCCAGGTAGCGTCGCGGTATGGACGTACGGTGGGAAGACACGGATTGGGAACGTTTGACTCGGCGGACCGGCCGCAAGCGTCTCCCGGTGTGGGATTGCACGGTGGGACTGGTGGTCGGGGACGAGTCCGTCCTGATGATCGACCCCGGTTCGAGCGTTCGGGAGGGGGCCTCGATCAGGGCCGAGGCCGAGCGGCTGACGGGTCGGCGCGTGACCCATATCGCATTCACACACGGACATTTCGATCACGTCCTGGGCAGCGCGGCCTTCTCCGGGGCCGAGGTCTACGGGGCGGTCGGACTGGACGGCGAGCTCATCGCGGGACGCGACGAGCTCCGCGATGACGCGGTGCGCCAGGGCCTGGACGAGGCCGAGGCCGCCGAGGCGGCCGACCTGCTGGTGCTGCCGCGGCACCTGGTGTCGGGCGAGTGGACCCTGGACCTGGGCGGCGTACAGGTGCTGCTGGCCAACGTCGGGCCCGGCCACAGCCCCTACGACCTCGCCGTCTTCGTGCCGGGCGAACGCGAGACGGTCTTCTGCGGCGACCTCGTGGAGGAGTCCGGCGAGCCCCAGGCGGGCCGGGACGCGGTGCCCGAGCAGTGGCCGGCGGCCATGGACCGGCTGCTGGCCCTGGGCGGCGAGGAGGCCCTGTACGTGCCGGGGCACGGGGCCGTGGTGGACGCGGCCTTCGTCCGTGCGCAACGCGACGCGCTGGCCGCCCGGTTCGGCGTGTCGGACACCGGCGCCGGCCCGCTCTCCCCGGAGCGGCCGGATGCGTGAGTACTCCCCCGACCTGACCCCGCAGTGGAAGCGCGCCAAGGCCGCGCCGGAGGTGCCGGCCGAACCCGACCTGGTGGTCGAGGTGGCCGGTACGGACTTCTGCGGCGCCGTGGTGGCCTGCGAGGCGGGCACGGTGACCCTGGAGGACCGCTTCGGCAAGCGGCGGGTCTTCCCGCTGCAGCCGCGCGGCTTCCTGCTGGAGGGCACCGTGGTCACCCTGGTCCGGCCCGCCCGGGGTCCGGCGGCGCCGCTGCGCACCGCCTCCGGCTCGATCGCCGTCCCGGGGGCGCGGGCCCGGGTGGCGCGGGCGGGGCGGATCTACGTGGAGGGCCGGCACGACGCCGAGCTCGTCGAGCGGGTGTGGGGCGACGACCTGCGGATCGAGGGCGTCGTCGTGGAGTACCTGGAGGGCGTCGACCACCTGCCCGCCATCGTCGCCGAGTTCGCGCCCGGCCCGGACGCCCGTCTGGGTGTCCTGGTGGACCACCTGGTCCCCGGCTCGAAGGAGTCCCGGATCGCGGCGGCCGTCGCCTCCGACGACGTCCTGGTGCTGGGCCACCCGTACGTGGACGTCTGGCAGGCCGTGAAGCCGTCCGCGCTGGGCATCCCGGCCTGGCCCGAGGTCCCGCGGGGCCAGGACTGGAAGACGGGCGTCTGCGGGGCGCTGGGCTGGCCGGAGAACACCGGGGCCGCCTGGCAGCACATCCTGTCCCGCGTGACGTCGTACAAGGACCTGGAGCCCGCCCTGCTGGGCGCGGTGGAACACCTGATCGACCACGTCACGGCCTGACCGCCCCGCGGCACCCGCCCGGAGCAGCCGGGGCGGCCAGGGCGTCCGGGGCGGCCGGGCGCGCGGGGCAGCCGGGGCGGCGCAGGCAAGGCGGCGCGCGCGGCAGTGGCCGGGGCCGGTTCGGGCCGGCCTGGCGCACGGCAGCGGGCCGGGCCGGCTCGGGCCGGCCGGCGTCAGTCGACCAGGTCGCGGACCACGGCGTCGGCCAGCAGCCGCCCCCGCAGGGTGAGCACGGCGCGCCCGGCCGCGTACGGGCCCGGCTCCAGCAGGCCGTCCTCCACGGCGCGGCGGGAGGCCGCCAGGCCGGCCGGGGCCAGCAGGGACAGCGGGCAGCCGTCCACGAGCCGCAGCTCCAGCAGGATCCGCTCCACGCGCCGGTCCTCCTCGGACAGCAGCTCGCGGCCGGCTCCGGGCGACCGGCCCCCGGCCAGCGCGGCCGCGTAGGCGCCGGGGTGCTTCACGTTCCACCAGCGCACGCCGCCGACGTGGCTGTGCGCGCCGGGGCCCGCGCCCCACCAGTCCGCGCCCCGCCAGTACAGCTCGTTGTGCAGGCAGCGGCCGGCCTCGGACGTGGCCCAGTTGGAGACCTCGTACCAGGAGTAGCCGGCGGCGGCGAGCACCTCGTCCGCGATCAGGTACCGGTCCGCGTGGACGTCGTCGTCGGTCATGGGGACCTCGCCGCGGCGGATGCGGCGGGCGAGCTGCGTGCCCTCCTCGACGATCAGGGCGTACGCGGAGATGTGGTCCGGGCCGGCGCCGAGGGCGGCGTCCAGCGAGGCCCGCCAGTCGTCGTCCGACTCCCCCGGCGTGCCGTAGATCAGGTCCAGGTTGACGTGCTCGAAGCCCGCCCGGCGGGCTTCCGCGACGCAGGCCTCGGGGCGGCCCGGGGTGTGCGTGCGGTCGAGCACCTTCAGGACGTGCTGCCTCGCGCTCTGCATGCCGAAGGAGATCCGGTTGAAGCCGCCGGCCCGCAGTTCGGCCAGGTACTCCGGGCCGACCGACTCCGGGTTGGCCTCCGTGGTGATCTCGGCGTCCTCCGCCAGGCCGAACTCGTCCCGGACGGCCGCGAGCATGCGGACCAGGTGTGCGGCGGGCAGCAGGGTGGGCGTGCCGCCGCCGACGAACACCGTGCGGACGGGCCGCGGGTCGTCGCCGAGGAGCTTGCGGGCGAGGCGCACCTCGTCGACGAGGGTGTCGGCGTAGTTCTCGCGGGAGGCGAGCACGCCGCCGGAGCCGCGCAGCTCGGTCGCGGTGTACGTGTTGAAGTCGCAGTACCCGCAGCGGGTGGCGCAGTACGGGACGTGCAGGTAGAACCCGAGCGGGCGGTCCCCGGCACCCGCCAGGGCGTGCGACGGCAGCGTGCCGTCTTCGGGCATGGGCTCGCCGTCGGGCAGTGCGGAAGGCATGCCCCCATTGTCCCGTACGCGGGCCGGGGTCCGGCCGGGCGGGCGCCCGGGCGGCCGCCGCGGCGGGAGGGCCGGGCGGGCCGCCGGCCCCGTACCGCGGGGCTCAGGCCCCGTACCGCAGGGCTCAGGCCTCGCGGGCGCCCTCGTACATCTCGTCGATCAGGTGCTTGAACTCACGCTCGACGACCGGCCGCTTCAGCTTGAGGCTGGGCGTGAGGTCGCCGTGCTCCACGTCGAGGTCGCGCGGCAGGATCCGGAACTTCTTGATCGTCTGCCAGCGCTGCAGTCCCTCGTTGAGGGTCTGTACGTACGTCTCGATCAGGCGGTTCGTCTCCGGGGCGGCCAGCACCCCGGCGTACGACGTGCCCTCCAGCCCGTTCTCGGCGGCCCAGCCCAGGATCGCGGCCTCGTCGAGGGCGACCAGGGCGGAGCAGAAGTTCCGGTCGGCGCCGTGCACGACGATGCTCGACACGTACGGGCAGATCGCCTTGAACTGGCCCTCGATCTCGGCCGGGGCGACGTACTTGCCGCCGGAGGTCTTGATCAGGTCCTTCTTGCGGTCCGTGATGCGCAGGTAGCCGTCGGGCGAGAGCTCGCCGATGTCGCCGGTGTGCAGCCAGCCGTCCTCCTCCAGCACCTCGGCGGTCTTGTCCGGCTGGCCGTGGTAGCCCTGCATGATGCCGGGGCCGCGCAGCAGGATCTCGCCGTCGTCGGCGATGCGGACCTCGGTGCCGGGGAGCGGCCTGCCGACCGTGCCGGTGCGGTAGGCCTCGCCGGGGTTGACGAAGGAGGCCGCGCTGGACTCGGTCAGGCCGTAGCCCTCCAGGATGTGGATGCCGGCGCCGGAGAAGAAGTAGCCGATCTCCGGGGCCAGGGCGGAGGCGCCGGAGACAGCGGCGCGCAGCCGGCCGCCGAAGGCCTCGCGGAGCTTGGAGTAGACGAGGGCGTCGGCGATCCTGTGCTTGGTGGTGAGGCCGAAGGGGGCGGTGGCCCGGCCGGTGCGGCGGTAGTTGTCCTGGGTGGCCTTGGCGTACTCGCGGGCGACGCCGACGGCCCACTGGAAGATCTTGTACTTGGCGCCGCCGCCGGCGCGGGCCTTGGCCGCGGCCCCGTTGTAGACCTTCTCGAAGATGCGCGGGACGGCCGCCATGTAGGTCGGCTGGACGACCGGCAGGTTCTCGACGATCTTGTCGATGCGGCCGTCGACGGCGGTGACGTGCCCGACCTCGATCTGGCCGGAGGTCAGGACCTTGCCGAAGACGTGCGCCAGCGGCAGCCACAGGTACTGGACGTCCTCGGCGGTGATCAGGCCGGTGGCCACGGTGGCCTTGGCCATGTACGACCAGTTGTCGTGCGGGAGCCGGACGCCCTTGGGGCGGCCGGTGGTGCCCGAGGTGTAGATGAGGGTGGCGAGCTGGTCGGCGGTGATGGCGCCGATCCGCTCCTCGACCGCCTCCGGGTACTCGGTGAGGTACTGCTTGCCGCGGGCCTCCAGATCGGCGAGGGAGATCACCCAGCCCTCCGGGTCGCCCTCGGCGGGTACCGCGTCGGCGGCCTCCAGGACGACGACGTGCCGCAGGTCGGGCAGGTCGGCGCGGCGCTCGCGGGCCTTGGCCAGCTGGGCGGCGTCCTCGGCGATCAGCACCCGGCTGGCCGAGTCCTCCAGGATGAACGCGGACTCGTCGGCGTTGGTGCTGGGGTAGATGGTGGTGACCGCGCCGCCGGCGCACATCACGCCCAGGTCGCTCAGGATCCACTCGACGCGGGTGTTGGAGGCCAGCGCGACGCGGTCCTCGGACTTGAGGCCCAGGTCGATCAGGCCGGCGGCGATGGCGAAGACCCGCTCGGCCGCCTGGCCCCAGCTCAGCGACTTCCAGTCGTCCGGGCCGCTGCCGGATGCCGGGGGCACCGGGTACCGGTAGGCCTCGGCGTTGGGCGTGGCGGCGACACGCTCCAGGAAGAGGGCCGCCACGGTGGGCGGACGGTTCTCGATCAGGGTCTGTGTGTCGCTCACGGACGTCCTCCGGACCACGCGGCAGGGCCTGCCGTCCCGGGGGTGGGCGGCGGCTTCCGACAGGGCTGGCAGCAGAATCTGCGGCCAAGGGGTAGTGACTGGCGGGTAACCAACGGCAGTGATCAGGGTAGGTGCCCTCCGCCTGACGCGTAAGGGCCCTTGAGCCGCCGATTCATAACGAAACAGGCCCCCGCATGTGTACGCGGGGACCTGTTTCGCATGCAAGACCGGACTGCCGGCGGCGAACTGCTACTTCTTCTTGCCGCCGGAGTCGTCACTCGACAGGACGGCGATGAAGGCATCCTGCGGGACCTCCACGGAGCCGACCATCTTCATGCGCTTCTTGCCTTCCTTCTGCTTCTCCAGCAGCTTCCGCTTACGGGAGATGTCACCGCCGTAGCACTTGGCGAGGACGTCCTTGCGGATGGCGCGGATGGTCTCGCGGGCGATGACGCGCGAGCCGATGGCGGCCTGGATCGGCACCTCGAAGGCCTGCCGCGGGATGAGCTCGCGCAGCTTGGCGACGAGGCGCACGCCGTAGGCGTAGGCGGCGTCCTTGTGGGTGACGGCGGAGAAGGCGTCGACCTTGTCGCCGTGCAGCAGGATGTCGACCTTGACCAGGCTGGCCGCCTGCTCGCCGGTGGGCTCGTAGTCGAGGGAGGCGTAACCGCGCGTCTTGGACTTCAGCTGGTCGAAGAAGTCGAAGACGATCTCCGCGAGCGGCAGCGTGTAGCGGATCTCGACGCGGTCCTCGGAGAGGTAGTCCATGCCGAGCAGCGTGCCGCGGCGGGTCTGGCACAGCTCCATGATCGCGCCGATGAACTCGGTGGGCGCGAGCACGGTGGCCCGCACGACCGGCTCGAACACGTCGCGGATCTTGCCCTCGGGGAACTCGCTCGGGTTGGTGACCGTGACCTCCGTGCCGTCCTCCAGCACGACGCGGTAGACCACGTTCGGGGCGGTGGCGATCAGGTCGAGGCCGAACTCGCGCTCCAGACGCTCGCGGACCACGTCCAGGTGCAGCAGGCCGAGGAAGCCGACGCGGAAGCCGAAGCCGAGGGCCGCGGAGGTCTCCGGCTCGTACACCAGGGCGGCGTCGTTGAGCTGGAGCTTGTCCAGGGCCTCGCGCAGCTCCGGGTAGTCCGAGCCGTCGAGCGGGTACAGGCCCGAGAAGACCATCGGCTTCGGGTCCTTGTAGCCGCCGAGCGCCTCGGTGGCACCGCCGATCTGCTGGGTGATCGTGTCACCGACCTTGGACTGGCGGACGTCCTTCACACCGGTGATCAGGTAGCCCACCTCGCCGACGGAGAGGCCGTCGGCCGGCAGCATCTCGGGCGAGTTGGTGCCGATCTCCAGCAGCTCGTGCGTGGCGCCGGTGGACATCATCCGGATGCGCTCGCGCTTGTTGAGCGTGCCGTCGACCACACGGACGTAGGTGACCACGCCGCGGTACGAGTCGTAGACCGAGTCGAAGATCATCGCGCGGGCGGGGGCGTCCTTGACGCCGACCGGCGCCGGGACGGTCTGCACCACGCGGTCGAGCAACGCGTCCACGCCGACACCGGTCTTCGCGGAGACCCGCAGCACGTCGTCGGGGTCGCAGCCGACCAGGTTCGCCAGCTCCTCGGCGAACTTCTCCGGCTGGGCGGCCGGCAGGTCGATCTTGTTGAGCACCGGGACGATGGCGAGGTCGTTCTCCATCGCCAGGTAGAGGTTGGCGAGCGTCTGCGCCTCGATGCCCTGGGCGGCGTCCACCAGGAGGATCGTGCCCTCGCACGCGGCGAGGGAGCGCGAGACCTCGTAGGTGAAGTCGACGTGCCCGGGGGTGTCGATCATGTTGAGGATGTGCGTCTTGCCCACCCCGTCGCCCGTGGTGGGCGCCCAGGGCAGTCGGACCGCCTGGGACTTGATCGTGATGCCGCGCTCACGCTCGATATCCATGCGGTCGAGGTACTGGGCGCGCATCTGCCGCTGGTCGACGACACCGGTGAGCTGCAGCATCCGGTCGGCAAGCGTCGACTTGCCGTGGTCGATGTGCGCGATGATGCAGAAATTGCGGATCAGCGCCGGGTCGGTACGGCTCGGCTCGGGCACGTGGCTGGGGATGGCGGGCACGCAGTGTCCTGATTCTCGGGTCGCAGAAGCGTTGGGTCGGATCTGTACGCAGGTTCCATGGTCCCATGGACGGGGCAGTGCGCTCGGTTTGGGCCACCCCGGGTGCCCCTGGTAGCCTGGGCAGCTGTGTCTCGTATGCCCTCTCAGCAGCGAGGCGCAACCGGAAGATCAAACTCTGAACCTGAAAAGGCTCTTTCGTGGCGAACATCAAGTCCCAGATCAAGCGGAACAAGACGAACGAGAAGGCGCGCCTGCGCAACAAGTCCGTCAAGTCCGAGCTCCGCACCTTCATCCGCAAGGCCAACGAGGCTGTCGTCGCCGGCGACGCCGAGAAGGCCACCGCTGCGGCGCGCGTCGCCTCGCGGAAGCTGGACAAGGCTGTGTCGAAGGGCGTCATCCACAAGAACGCCGCCGCCAACAAGAAGTCGGCGCTGGCCTCCAAGGTTGCCTCCCTTCAGGGCTGAGCACTCGATGTGATCGCCGGGAAGGACCCAGCGGGCCCTCTCATCCGCTCCTGACCGGCACCCCAGCGCCGCACGCGGCCTGCGTTCGCCACGCGGGTGCGGCGCACATATCGGTAACCGAAGGCCCCGGCCGCCCCCCTTTCCCCAGGGTGGTGTCCGGGGCCTTCGGGCTGCCCGGGCCCGGTCAGTACGCGGGGCGGCGGGGGCGGGCCGCGCGGGCGACGGCCACCACGGCCTTCTCCAGGGCGTACTCCGGGTCGTCCCCGCCTCCCTTGACGCCCGCGTCGGCCTCGGCGACCGCGCGGAGGGCGTCGGCGACCCCGTCGGCCGACCAGCCCCGCATCTGCTGGCGCACGCGGTCGATCTTCCACGGCGGCATGCCCAGGTCGCGGGCCAGGTCGGCCGGGCGGGCGCCGCGCGGGGCGGAGGCCAGCTTGCCGATCGCCCGGACCGCCTGCGCGAGGGCGCTGGTGATCAGCACCGGGGCCACCCCGGTCGCCAGCGACCACCGCAGGGCCTCCAGGGCCTCCGCCGCGCGCCCCTCGACCGCCCGGTCGGCGACCGTGAAGCTCGACGCCTCGGCCCGGCCCGTGTAGTAGCGGCCGACCACGGCCTCGTCGATGGTGCCCTCGACGTCCGCGCAGAGCTGCGCCACCGCGCTCGCCAGCTCCCGCAGGTCGCTGCCGATCGCGTCGACCAGCGTCTGGCAGGCTTCCGGGGTCGCCGACCGGCCCAGCGTGCGGAACTCGCCGCGGACGAACGCCAGCCGGTCGGCCGCCTTCGTCATCTTCGGGCAGGCGATCTCCCGGGCCCCCGCCTTGCGGGCCGCGTCCAGCAGGCCCTTGCCCTTCGCACCGCCGGCGTGGAGGAGCACGAGGACGATCTCCTCGAGGGGGGCGGCGATGTACGCCTTGACCTCTTTGACCGAGTCCGCGGACAGGTCCTGCGCGTTGCGCACGACCAGCACCTTCTGCTCGGAGAACAGCGAGGGGCTGGTGAGCTCGGCCAGTGTGCCGGGCTGGAGCTGGTCCGACGTCAGGTCGCGCACGTCCGTGTCGGGATCGGCGGCGCGGGCAGCGGCCACCACCTCCCGTACGGCGCGGTCGAGCAGCAGGTCCTCCTGCCCCACCGCGAGGGTGAGCGGGGCGAGCGGATTGTCGGTGGAGTTCTTCCTGGTGGCCATCGCCCCCAGCATCCCATGCCGCACCGACAGTCCCCCGCGCCGCGTACCCGAGAATGGTCGCGTGAATGTGCGACATGTACTGGTGCTGCCCGACCGCGACGCCGCGGAGGAGGTGGCCGAAGAGGTCGTCGACCGTTTCGGCCTGGCGGAGGAGCCGCAGCTGGTCCGCGACGCCCTGGCCGGCGAGGACGACGCCGAGGACGCCCAGTGGCTGGTCGTCGTCGAGGACCCGCGGGAACGGCTCGACACCGCGGCACTGGACGGTCTCGCCGCCGAGTACGAGGGCTGGCTGGAGGCCCCTTGACATCCTCCCGGGCCTAAAGGCCCGGGATTCCCGTCTGCTCCCGCACAAGCCGTGTGGGTCGCTTCGGGTGGGTTCCTGCTTCGCTGCGCGGTGCGGGCAAAGGTGCCCGTCTGACCTGCGCTCCACAGGCTGACACCGCCAGTCCGGCGGCCTTGGCGACGTTGACCGCCGCGTTCACGTCCCGGTCCAGGACGGTCCCGCACGCCTGGCACGTCCACTCGCGGACGCTGAGGGGCTTGGGGCCGTCCTTGACGCCGCACGCCGAGCACACCTGGCTGGTGGGTTCGAAGCGGCCGATGCGGATGAAGGTGCGTCCGTACCGGGCGGCCTTGTACTCCAGCATGCTCACGAACGCCGACCATCCGGCATCGTGGACGGACTTGGCCAGGCGCGTACGCGCGAGTCCCTTCACCGCCAGGTCCTCGACGGCAACCGCTTGGTTCTCGCGGATGATCCTCGTCGAGAGCTGGTGGTGGAACTCGCGGCGTGCGTCGGCGACCCGCGCGTGAGCGCGAGCGACCTTCACCCTGGCCTTGTTCCGGCTGATGGAGCCCTTCTCCTTGCGGGACAGGTCCCGCTGCGCCTTCTTCAGGCGCTTCTCGGCCCGGCGCAGAAAGCGCGGGCTGTCGACCTTCGTGCCGTCGGAGAGGACGGCGAAGTGGCCGAGTCCGAGATCGATGCCCACCTCGGGCGTCGTCTTTGGCAGTACCTCGGAAACGTCCGTCTGGACGACGAAGCTCGCGAAGTACCGCCCGGCCGCGTCCTGGACCACGGTCACGGTGGTCGGGGTGGACGGCAGGGAACGGGACCACTTCACCTTGAGGTCGCCGATCTTCGGCAGGCGCAGCTTCCCGCCCGGCGTGATCTGCCAGGCCGCGTTCGCGGTGAAGCGAATCGACTGCCGGTTGTCCCGCTTCGACTTGAAGCGCGGGGCGCCCATCTTCGGGCGCTTGCCCTTCAGCCCGTCGAAGAAGTTGCGGTACGCCGTGTCCAGGTCCCGCAGAGACTGCTGGAGGATCACCGCCGAGACCTCGCCGAGCCAGGCCCGTTCCGGCGCCTTCTTCGCGGCCGTGAGGCGCTTGGACAGCTCCGCCCAGGTGACGAACGGCAGCCCCGCCGCACGGGCCTCCTCGCGGACGCGCAACGCGTCGTTGAAGACGACCCGCGCACACCCGAACGCCTTCGCCAACGCCGCGCGCTGACCAGCGCCCGGGTACACGCGGAACGAGTACCGAAGCTGCACAGAGATCACTCTGCCATTGGCCTATGCCACCGCGGGATCCAAACCCCGAAATCCGCCGAGGTCGAACAGTCGTCCACAACCTGCACGCGCACTTGGGGTTTGTCACGAAGTACCGACGCGGTGTCATGAACGACGAGATGCCGGCGCGCTGCCAAGAGGTCATGCGCAAGGTCTGTGAGGACTTCGGCGCGGAGCTGAAGGAGTTCATCGGCGAGGTCGGCCACGTTCCTCTGCTCGTGCACTACCCGCCAAAGGTCGCGCTCGCCAGCCTGGTCAACGGTCTCAAGGGCGTCTCGTCCCGCCGTCTGCGCGCGGAGTTCACCGGCCGGGTCAACCGGGCGATCATGTACGGCCGGTTCTGGTCGCCCTCGTACTTCGCGGGCTCGTGCGGCGGTGCGCCGCTCCAGGTGGTCGAGGACTACATCGCGCAGCAGAAGCGGCCGGACCGAGTGTGGCCGGCCGTGGGCGCGGGTGGACAGTGCGGACCCGCCCCCGCGGCCGAGGTCAGAGCAGTCTTGAGATGCGATTCACCCCCGGCCTGAAGGCCGGAGCACTCTCGCAAGATCAGAGGTAGGGCCCGGCTCAGGCCTTGCGGACGATCTGCACGTCCAGCGTCACGTCCACACTCGAACCGATGGCCGCGATCCCGTTGGCCAGCACCGACTGCCAGTTCAGCGCGAAGTCCTCGCGGTTGAGTTCGGCGGAGGCCCGGCAGGCGGCGCGCGGCTCGCCCTCCAGGCCCGTGCCCAGCCCCAGGTACTCGGTGTCCAGGGTCACCGACCGGCTGGTGCCGTGCAGGGTCAGCGCGCCCGCCACGGCCCAGCGGCTGCCGCTGCGGTGGATGAACCGCTCGCTGTAGAACTCCACGGTCGGGTAGTGGGCCGCGTCCAGGAAGTCCGCCGACCTCAGGTGGTCGTCCCGCATCCTCAGGCCGGTGTCGATGCTCGCCGCGTCGATGATCACATGCATGGAGGACTCCTCCATGCGGTCGGCGATCCGCACCGCCCCGGCGAAGGTGTTGAACCGGCCACGGATCCGGGCGAGTCCGATGTGCCGGGCCGTGAACGCGATCGACGAGTGCGCCGGGTCGAGCTCCCAGTGCCCGGGCTGCGGCAGCAGCGGCGGTTCCACCGCGTCGAGGATGATCTCGGCGGTGCCGGACTGCGCCGCGTCCCCCACGATCGTCGCCCCGTGGAAGGGGGCGAAGCCCTCGGCGGTGACCGTGAGCCGGTACTCCCCCTCCGGTACGGCCGCCGCGAACCCGCCGTACGGGTCCGTCTCGCCGCTGACGACGTGCCGGCCGATCGGGTCGGTCACCTCGAACGCGGCCCGGCGGACGGGCTGGTGGACGGTGTCCAGGACCCGGCAGCTGAGCAGATGCGCCGCATGAGGCAGCGTCAGCGTCGCAACGGTGTGCGAAGCACTGCTTCCGGCCGTGTCTTTCCCTCTTCGGCGTACGAACATGGTTGGTGCACCCCCGTGCTGTGTGGACATGTCCCGCTGTGGCGAAGACGCATTCGATCATGCTGTCGGGTTGTGGGCAAACAGAGCGCGGACGCACGCTTCGGACGTGCCGTCGCCGGCTCCCCCGCGACGGGAACGCGTGCAGCCGGGGCCCACTGCCGGTGATCGCGACGGAGCCGTGGGTATCGGTGCGCAGGACCGTCGCGCCCAGCGACCGCAGCCGCCGGAGGGTCCCCGGAGCAGGGTGTCCGTAGCGGTTTCCGGCGCCGACCGGGACGATGGCGAGCCGCGGCCGGACCCGCTCGTGCAGGGCCGCGTCCTGGTGGGCGGAGCCGTGGTGGGCGACCTTCAGGACGTCGACCGGCCCCAGGTCCGGGTGGCCTCCCAACAGGGCCTGCTGGGCGGGCGGTTCGAGGTCGCCGAGGAGCAGCAGGGTCAGTCCGGCGGCGCGGACCAGCAGGGTCACGCTCGCGTCGTTCGGCCCGTCGGTGGGCGGTCCGCCGGGCGGCGGCCACAGCACCTGCCAGGCGAGCGGCCCGGCCCGGCGCCGCTCCCCCGCCACCGCCGCGACGACGGGCACTCCGGCTGCCGCCGCGGTCCGCCGGACGAACCCCGCCTGCCCGGCCGGCTGATCCAGCACGGTGGTCTGGATCACCCCCACCGCCCGGCCCCGCAGCACCCCCGGCAGGCCCCCGACGTGGTCGGCGTGGAAGTGGGTCAGCAGGAGCAGCGGCACCCGCCGCACCCCGAGCACGCGCAGGCACTCGTCCACCGGTTCCGGTTCGGGCCCCGCGTCCACCACCACGGCCGTTCCGGGCCCGGCCGCGAGCACACCGGCATCGCCCTGCCCGACCGCGCACTGCACGTAGCTCCAGTCGGGCGGCGGCCAGCCGGTGAGCGTACGGGTGAGTTGCGGCGGCCGCAGCACGGCCAGGAACAGCAGCAGGCACAGCGCGCAGCACGCCCAGGGGCGGCGCAGGAGCCGCGTTCCGAAGACCACGGCGGCCACCGTCACGGCGGCGAGCAGCAGCCCGCCGCCGAGGCCGCCCGGCCAGGCCAGCTCCGCCCCCGGCAGCCGCGCCCCTCCCCGGGCCACGGCGGCGATCCACCCGGCCGGCACCGCCGCGCACCGGGCGAGCAGCTCCGCGGCGGGCGGGGACAGCGGCGCCACCGCGAGCACCGCGAAGCCGAGCACGGTCGCCGGACCCGCCGCGAGTTCGGCGAGCAGGTTGCACGGCACCCCGACCAGGCTCACCCGCGCCGAGAGCACCGCGACCACGGGCGCGCAGACGGCCTGGGCCGCGGCGGCGGCCCCCAGCGCCTCGGCGGGCCGGGGCCGCATCCCGCGCCGCCGCAGGGCCCCGCTCCAGCGCGGGGCGAGCGTCAGCAGGGACCCGGTGGCCAGGACGGACAGCAGGAATCCGGGGCTTCGGGCCAGCCACGGGTCGCAGAGCACCAGCAGCAGGACGGCGGCGGCCAGGGCGGGGAGCAGGGATCTGCGCCGGCCGGTGGCGATGGCCAGCAGGGTGACCGCCCCGCAGGCCGCGGCCCGCAGCACGCTCGGCTCGGGCCGGCAGACGACCACGAACGCCAGCGTCAGCGCCGTGCCCGCGAGGGCGGTGGCCCGCAGGGAGAGCCCGAGCCGCGGGGCGAGCCCGCGCCGCTCGGCCTGCTGCGCGCGGGCCGGCGGTCCGAGGAGCAGGAACAGCACCACGGTCAGGTTCGACCCGGAGACGGCCAGCAGGTGCAGCAGGTCGGTGGCCCGGAACGCCTCGTCCAGCTCGGGCGGCACCCGGGAGGTGTCCCCGACCACCAGGGCCGGCAGCAGGGCCCTGGCGTCCGGTGCGAGCCCGTCGGTGGCTTCGCGCAGCCCGGCCCGCAGCCGTCCGGCCGACCGCTGGACGGCGTCGGGGCCGCCGGTCACCCGGGGCGCGGCGTCCCCGGCGGGCCGCAGCAGCGCCACGGCCCGTTCCCCGTCCCGCCCCGGCGCGAGGCGGGCCTCCACCGCGACCCGGGTGGACGGCAGCAGCCCGCCCCAGCCGGGATGCCCGGCCAGGACGCGGACCGGGGCCGCGACCCGCGTCGGGGCACCGCCAGGCACGGTCACCCGGGTCACCACCGCGTCCAGCACCACCACGGGCGGGCCGCCGCCCGTACGGGCGCTCCGCGGGTCGGAGGCGACCGTGAGCTCGGCGAGGACCCGGGCGTGGTTCCGGGCCAGGCCGCCCACCGGCCCGGCCCGCGCCTCCGCCCGGGCGAGGGCCGCCACCCCGGCACCGGCGGCCGCGCACAGCAGGGCGAGGGCGGCGGCCGTCCCGGCCCGCCACAGCCGGTCGGGCCGGAGGCATCCGGCGAGGAGCAGCAGCCCGGCGGCCGCCACCCCGAGCCCCGCCCCGACGGCGCTCCACCCGGCGGGCACGCCGAGGGCGACGGCGGCCGCCGCCCAGGCGGCCAGGGCGGGCACGACCAGCCGCAGGTCCACGGGCTCCGTGCCCTCCGCCCGCTTCACGGCCGCACCAGCTTGCGCAGGTCGGCGAAGCGGCGCTCGCCGATGCCGTTGACCTGGCGGAGCTCCTCCACCGACCGGAAGCCGCCGCGGGCGGTGCGGAAGTCGACGATGTGCTGCGCCAGCACGGGCCCGACCCCGGGCAGTGCGTCCAGCTGCTCCACCGTGGCCGTACCGAGGCTCAGCGGTCCGGCGGCCGGCCCGCCGGGCCCCGCCGCGGGCGGCGCCGGGCCGCCGACGACCACCTGCTCACCGTCGACCAGCACCCGCGCCCGGTTGAGCCCGGTGGTGTCCGTGCCCGGGGTGGCTCCCCCGGCGGCGGCGAGCGCGTCCTCCACCCGCGAGCCGGCGGGCAGCCGCCGCACCCCGGGGTCGCGGACCTTGCCGCTGACGTCCACGACGATGCGGGAGCCGCTCTCGGCGCCGCCGGGCGGCCCGGGGGCCGGGCCAGGCGCCGGGGCGGGTTCCGTGGCCGGGGCGACGGCCGGCGGCGCGGTCACCGGCTGCGGCCGGGCCGACCAGTACTGCTGGACGCCGAATCCGACGGCAACCGCCAGCACCACCGCGACGGCGCCCACGGCGCGCGGCCGGACCTCCAGCCGGGCCTGCACCCACAGCGGCAGCCGCTCCCGTACGGCGAGCCACCCCAAGCCCCCGGGCGGCCGCGGATCCGCCTCGCCCGGGAAGGCCGAGGGTGGCGGCGGTGGCGGTGCCGACGGCTCGGGACCCGACGCCCGCGGCTCCGAACCCGCTGCCGACGGCGGCGCCGGCAACGTGGCCGGCGGCGCCGACGACCACGTCGGCAGCGGCGGTGGCGGCGGTGGCGGTGGTGGCGGTGGCGGTGGTGGCGGTGGCGGTGGTGGCGGCTGGGCCGACGGCTCCGGTCCCGGTGGCACGGCGCCGCCGCCACCGAGGAGGGCTTCCGCCCGGCGGCGCACCACAGCCGCGGCGGCGTCGTCGCCAGGCGCAGCAGCCCTGCGGAAACGGGCTCCGGCGCGGCCGCGGCGGGGCCGCAGGCGGCTGTCGGAGAGAGGGGGACGGCCCGGGCCGGCGGTGGCTCCGGAGCGGTGCGAACTGCGCGTGCGAAGAGTCATGCCACGACGGTAGGGACGAATCCCGACCGCCGTTCGGAACACTCAATTCCGGTGGATTTCCGTGTGCTTGTGGAAAACCCCGCTACCCTTTCCGGTGATCAGCGGGGCGAGACGACCGCCGCGAGCAGCCCCGGCCCCGTGTGTGCGCCGATCACCGCGCCGACCTCGCTGACGTGCATCTCGACCAGGCCCGGGATGCGCTCCCGCAGCCGCTCCGCGAGCTTCTCCGCCCGCTCGGGCGCCGCGAGGTGGTGCACGGCCACATCGACCTCGGCCGTCCCGGCCCGCTCTACGGCCAGTTCCTCCAGCCTGGCGATGGCCTTGGAGGCCGTCCGTACCTTCTCCAGCATCTCGATGCGTCCGCCGTCCAGCGTGAGCAGCGGCTTCACCGCGAGGGCCGAGCCGAGGAGGGCCTGGGCGGCCCCGATGCGCCCGCCCCTGCGGAGGTAGTCGAGGGTGTCGACGTAGAAGTACGCCGACATGTCGACGGCCCGCTTCTCCGCGGCGGCCACGGCCTCGTCGACGGAGCCGCCCGTCTCGGCGGTCTCGGCGGCGGCCAGGGCGCAGAATCCGAGGGCCATCGCGACCATGCCCGTGTCGACCACCCGCACCGGGACGGGTGCGGTCCTGGCGGCGAGCACGGCCGCGTCGTAGGTGCCGGAGAAGTCCGCGGACAGGTGGAGGCTGACGATGCCCGTCGCCCCGGCCTCCGCGGCCGCCCGGTAGGCCCGTACGAACTCTTCCGGGCTCGGGCGGGAGGTGGTGACCGAGCGGCGCTTCTGCAAGGCCAGGGCCAGGCTGCGCGCCGAGATTTCGGTGCCCTCTTCGAGGGCCTCGCCGCCGACGACCACGGTCAGCGGGACGGAGGTGATTCCGTGCCGCGCCATGGCCGGTGGGGGCAGGTAGGCCGTGGAATCGGTGACGATCGCGACATGGCGGGACATGAGGCGGAGGTTACCGCCAGAGGGGCTGCAACGGCAGCCCGACCCCTCCCGCCACGGCCCTCGGCGCGGCCCGTCCGACACCGGCGCCACCGGCCGGGCCCACCACCCGCTGCCCCGGCCCCGGCCCCGAGCCTGACTGCCTCAGACTCGGCTGCCCCGGCCGCCTCAGACCCCGCTGCCCTGGCCCGACCGTCTCAGGCCGATCCCCTCAGGCCCGACCGTCTCAGGCCCGGCCGTCTCAGGTCGTCGTCTCGGGGCGGGGGCTCTTCTGCCACGGGTACTTCGGTGCCGGCGAGGCCGGGTTCAGCGCCGGAGCGGGGGACGAAGCCTGCCGCCCCTGGACGTCCTGAGCCGGTGCGGCCCCCGGGCCCGTACTCGCACCCGCACCCGCACCCGCACCCGCGTCCCACGCCGCCGCGGCCGCCGCGAGGTCGTCCAGCGCGTCCCGGCGGGAGCCCCAGTCCCGCAGTGCGTCCGACTCGACCTCGATCTGCTCCGACAGCGTCGACAGCTCGTCCTCCGCGAACCGGCGGGCCCGGTCGCGCGCGGCCCACCGCAGCGAGTCCGCAGCCTGCGTGATCTTCGCCGTCCGCTCCCGCAGGTCGGGCAGGGCCTGGGCGACCCGCGCCCGGTCCGGCTCCTGCTCCAGCCGCTTCAGCTCGTCGTCCAGCTCGTGCCCGTGCGCGCTCAGCCGCTCGAACAGGGCGAGCGACTCCTTCAGAGAGGCGTCCGTCCGCGCGCCCTCGGTCAGCGCGTCCTGTGTGGTCCGCATGGACGTCCGCAGGTCCAGGCGCAGCTGGGCGAGCGCCCCGCCGACCCCGACCTGGCCGAGGCTCTTCGCCTTCAGGGCGGTGTCCTCCACGGTCCGTTTGGCCTGCGTGATGGTGCGGTCCACACCGCGCTTCGCCGCACCGACCGCCTTCACCGTGGCCCACGCGCCGAGCCCCAGGAAGGCGAACAGCATCACCAAGGCGAACATGATGATCAACGCGCCCGCGTCCATGAGGGCCCCTTCCCCTGCCGAATTCCGTCCCCTCCACCGTAAACGCCACGGGCAGGCCAGGGGTTCCATTCGAACCCCCAACCTGCCCGTACGGGAATACCCCGACGTCAGACATCGGACGTCAGACCAGGCCAAGCCCGGCCAAGCCGGGCCAGTCCGGTCCGGGCCGGGCCGGGCCCGGCCATCAGATGACGATGTTCACCAGCTTCGGCGCGCGCACGATCACCTTGCGGATCTCGGCCCCGCCCAGCGCCGCCACCACGGCCGCTTCGCCCAGTGCCAGCTGCTCCAGGTCGCCCTCGGAGATCGTCGGCGGCACCTCCAGGCGCGCCTTGACCTTGCCCTTGATCTGCACGACGCAGGTCACGGTCTCGTCCACCACGTACGCCGGGTCGGCCACCGGGAAGTCCTGGTGCACGACGGACGCGCTGTGGCCCAGGCGGCTCCACAGCTCCTCCGCGATGTGCGGGGCCAGCGGCGCGACCAGCAGGACCAGGCGCTCGGCGACCGAGCGCTCCAGCGGGCGGCCCGCCTTGGTCAGGAAGTTGTTCAGCTCGGTGATCTTCGCGATGGCGGTGTTGAAGCGCAGGCCCGCCATGTCCGCCCCGGCCCCGTCGATCGCCTTGTGCAGCGCGCGCAGGGTGTCCTCGCCGGGCTCCCCGTCGACGACGGTGACCTGCCCGGTCTCCTCGTCCACGATGTTGCGCCACAGGCGCTGCAGCAGCCGGAACTGGCCGACGACGGCGCGGGTGTCCCAGGGGCGGGAGACGTCCAGCGGGCCCATGGCCATCTCGTACAGGCGCAGCGTGTCGGCGCCGTACTCCTCGCAGATCTCGTCCGGCGTGACGGCGTTCTTCAGGGACTTGCCCATCTTGCCGTGCTCGCGCTTGACCTGCTTGCCCTCGTGGAACCAGGCCCCGTCCCGCTCCTCGACCTCGGCGGCCGGGACGTACATGCCGCGCTCGTCGGTGTACGCGTACGCCTGGATCATGCCCTGGTTGAACAGCTTGTGGAACGGCTCCGCCGAGGAGACGTGGCCCAGGTCGAACAGGACCTTCGACCAGAAGCGGGCGTACAGCAGGTGCAGCACCGCGTGCTCGGCGCCGCCCACGTACAGGTCGACGCCGCCGTGCGGCGCGCTCTCGCGCGGGCCCATCCAGTACTGCTCGATCTCCGGGTCGACCAGGGCCGAGGCGTTGTGCGGGTCCAGGTAGCGCAGCTCGTACCAGCAGGAACCGGCCCAGTTGGGCATGGTGTTGGTCTCGCGGCGGTACGGGCGGACACCGCGCCCGTCGCCCAGGTCCAGCTCGACGTTGACCCAGGCCTCGTTGCGCGACAGCGGGGTCTCCGGCTTGGAGGCGGCGTCGTCGGGCTCGAAGGTGCGCGGCGAGTAGTCCTCGACCTCGGGCAGTTCCAGCGGCAGCATCGACTCGGGCAGCGCGTGCGCGACGCCGTCCTCGTCGTAGACGATCGGGAAGGGCTCGCCCCAGTAGCGCTGGCGGCTGAACAGCCAGTCGCGCAGGCGGAAGTTGACGGTGCCCTCGCCGATGCCCTGCTCGGCCAGCCAGGCGGTGATGGCGGCCTTGGCGTCGACGACGGTCAGGCCGTCCAGGGAGATGCCCTCGCCCGTCGAGTTGACGATGGTGCCGTCGTACGAGGTGAAGGCGTCGTCCCACTCGGCCGGGTCGGCGTCGCGGTCGTCCGAGGGCTCCACGACGCAGCGGACCGGCAGCTCGAAGGCCTGCGCGAAGGCGAAGTCGCGGGAGTCGTGCGCCGGGACGGCCATGATCGCGCCGGTGCCGTAGCCCATCAGCACGTAGTCGGCGATGAAGACGGGGACCTGGTCGCCGCTGACCGGGTTGGTGGCGTAGGCGCCGGTGAAGACACCGGTCTTGTCCTTGGCCTCGGCCTGGCGCTCGACCTCGGACTTGGCGGCGGCCTGCTTGCGGTACGCGTCCACGGCCTCGCCGGGGGTGCCGGAGCCGCCGGTCCACACCTGGTGGGTGCCCTCGGGCCATTCGGCCGGGACGATCTTCTCGACCAGCGGGTGCTCGGGCGCCAGCACCATGTAGGTGGCGCCGAACAGGGTGTCGGGGCGGGTGGTGAAGACGGTGATGGCGTCGCCGCCCACGGCGAAGTCGACGCGGGCGCCCTCGCTGCGGCCGATCCAGTTCCGCTGCTGCAGCTTGATGGCCTCGGGCCAGTCCAGCGCGTCCAGGTCGTCCAGCAGCCGGTCGGCGTACGCGGTGATCCGCATGTTCCACTGGCTCAGCCGGGCCTTGAAGACCGGGAAGTTGCCGCGCTCGGAGCGGCCGTCCGCGGTGACCTCCTCGTTGGCCAGGACGGTGCCCAGACCGGGGCACCAGTTCACGGGCGCGTCCGAGGGGTACGCCAGGCGGTACTCGTCCAGCACGCCGGCCTGCTCGACGGCGGTCAGGTCGGCCCAGGCGCGGCCGCCGGGGACCTCACGGGAGCCGTCCTCGAAGGAGGCGACCAGCTCGGCGATCGGGCGGGCCTTCTGCGCGTCGGTGTCGTACCAGGAGTTGTAGACCTGCAGGAAGATCCACTGGGTCCACTTGTAGTAGTCCGGGTCGATCGTCGCGAAGGAGCGGCGCTTGTCGTGGCCCAGGCCGAGCCGGCGCAGCTGCGCCTTCATGTTCTCGATGTTCGCCTCGGTGGACACGCGCGGGTGCGTGCCGGTCTGCACGGCGTACTGCTCGGCGGGCAGGCCGAAGGCGTCGAATCCCAGGGTGTGCAGGACGTTGTGGCCGGTCATCCGCTGGTGGCGGGCGAAGACGTCGGTGGCGATGTAGCCGAGCGGGTGGCCGACGTGCAGGCCCGCACCGGACGGGTACGGGAACATGTCCATGATGAACTTCTTGGGGCGCGCGACGACCGCCGGGGCACCGGCCAGGTCACCCGTCGGGTTCGGGGCCTCGTAGGTGCCCTGCGCGTCCCATACGTCCTGCCAGCGTGCCTCGATGTCGGCGGCCACGGCAGCCGTGTAACGGTGCGCCTCGGCCGCCTCGGGGGCCGGGGTGTTCGTCTCGCTCATGTTTTCGGAAGCTCCATCGATCGTCTCTGCCGGCTCTGCTCACTCAAACGAATCTGCTCGCTCAAACGAAAAAGCCCCTCGCACAGGAGGGGACGCCGCGCCGATGCCGACCTTCTCGAAGGGTCGGTACTGATCAGCGCGGCTCGGTAAGCAGAAGGCGTACGGCACGCATGGCGCCAGGGTACCGCAGCGGTCCTGGCGGCCGCTCGATCGTTCCACACAACGAGAAGCGGGCCACCCGATCCGGGTGGCCCGCTTCTTCACTGTGGAGCTAAGGAGAATTGAACTCCTGACCTCCTGCATGCCATGCAGGCGCTCTACCAACTGAGCTATAGCCCCTTGTTTCTCTCTGCCGCCGGGCCCCTTCTCGGTTTCCCTTGCCAGTTCCCCCTGGCGACATCCAGAACATTACACGGCCCCGGGCCAACTCCCAAAATCGGTTTCCGGCGGGTCGATTTGTCCGTTTCGACCCGTCAGGCGCGGGCGAACTGGTAGAACCGCTTGAGCGTGCAGTGCTCGTCGAGGAGGCGGCCGTAGATCGGCTCGCCCTCCAGCTCCCGGTACGTCTCGATCGGGTCGCCTTTGATGATCAGCGCCCGTGCGCATTCCTCGCACCAGTACTGGTAGTCGGGGTTGACCGGGTCCATGTCCCGCACGATCGGCGTGCCGTTGTTGCACCAGTCGCACCGCCGCCGGTGTGCACCCATCCGTCAGCGACTCCCTCCCGCGTCGGGCCGTCGACTCCCCCGCCGGCCGTCCGATTCTGCCACGCGGGTGCGCGGCAGGTCAGCAAGCGCACGAGGATCAAACACCAAAGATCCCGCCCCCTGTTGGGGACGGGATCCTGATTGTGGAGCTAAGGAGAATTGAACTCCTGACCTCCTGCATGCCATGCAGGCGCTCTACCAACTGAGCTATAGCCCCGCTCTCCGCCTCGCTGCCCCGTTTCCGGTGTTCTGCGCTGCGAACAAGAAGAACTTTAGCCTGTGACCGGCCCGAAAGTGAAATCCGGGTCCCGGGGGCCTCCGGACGGGGCCCGGCAGCAGCTCAGTCGTCGTCGCCGAGCACCGGTTCCGGCAGCGTGCCGGCGTTGTGCTCCAGCAGGCGCCAGCCGCGGGCGCCCTCGCCCAGGACGGACCAGCAGCAGTTGGAGAGCCCGCCCAGGCTCTCCCAGTCGTGCGCGGCCAGCCCGAGCAGCCGGCCGATGGTCGTACGGATCGTGCCGCCGTGGCTGACCACGACGAGCGTGCCGTCCTGCGGCAGCTGCCCGGCGTGCTCCAGCACCACCGGGGCGGCCCGGTCGGCCACCTCGGTCTCCAGCTCCCCGCCGCCGCGGCGGACGGGCTCGCCGCGCTTCCACGCCGCGTACTGCTCGCCGTGCTTCTCCAGGATCTCGTCGTGCGTGAGGCCCTGCCACTCGCCGGCGTACGTCTCGCGCAGTGCGGCGGTGCGCGCCACGGGCAGGCCCGTGACGGCGGACAGCTCGGCGGCCGTGGCGGAGGCGCGCCGGAGGTCGGACGCCACGATGGCGTCCGGCTTCAGGGACGCCAGCAGCCGTGCGGCGCGGCGCGCCTGCGCCACACCGGTCTCGGTCAGCGGGATGTCCGTGGAGCCCTGGAAGCGGCGCTCCAGGTTCCAGGCGGTCTGGCCGTGCCGCCACAGGACGATCTTCCGGCCGGTACGGGCGGCCCGAGGCGCCCCTTCGCCCTTGCGGGCGCTCGTCCTCGTGTCGGGGCTTGTGCTCAGAACAGATCACCGTCCAGGTCGTCGCCCTGCGCCTCGCGCAGCTTCGCGTACTCCTCCGCCTTGCCCTTGGTGAGCTTGGCGTCCTCGGGCAGCTCGATTTCGGGGCAGTCCTTCCACAGGCGCTCCAGCGCGTAGAAGACCCGCTCCTCGCTGTGCTGGACGTGGACGACGATGTCGACGTAGTCGAGCAGGATCCAGCGGGCGTCGCGGTCGCCCTCGCGGCGCACCGGCTTGGTGCCGAGCTCCTTGAGCAGGCGCTCCTCGATCTCGTCGACGATCGACTTGACCTGGCGGTCGTTGGGCGCCGAGGCGAGCAGGAAGGCGTCGGTGATCGACAGCACGTCGCTGACGTCGTAGGCGATGATGTCGTGCGCGAGGCGGTCGGCCGCCGCCTGGGCGGCGGTGGTGATGAGCTCGATGGAGCGGTCCGTGGCGGTCACTGGCCATGCTTTCGGGTTGGCGGGCAGATCCCTACAAGGGTCTCATGTACCGCCGATGCCGCCCGCGCGAACGTCCGGCGCGGGCGGCGGCACGACGCGGACCCGGCCGAGGAGCCGGCCGGGCCCGGGTCAGGACGGCTTGTAGTCCTTGCCCAGGGTCACCACGACATCGGCGTTCACCGCGTTCTCGCCCTTCTTCACCGCCGTCTCCGGCAGCCCCAGCGTCTTGGCGACCTCGACGGCCTGCGCGCGCTGTGCGTCGTCCTGGTACGTGATCTGCGTGGCCGGCTGGGTCGCGCCGGCCTTGCCGCCCTCGACGAACGTGTAGCCGCCGTTGATCAGCGCGACCTTGGCCGCCGTCTGCGTCTTCTCGTCGCCGGTGGCGTCCCGCAGGCCGACGCGCGGGGCGGTGCCCGCCTGGGCTGCCGTGAAGCTGCCGCCGAGCACCTCCTTGACCACGTTCTTGTTGGCGACGTCGGTGAGGGCGCCGTCGGGCTTCACGCCGAGCACGTCCGTGCGATACCCGGAGGGGCCCTCCTTGGCGTGCTCGCCCAGCTTGGACAGCATGGCGCCGAGGGTCTGGGCGTTCAGGGACGGGTCGAGGATCTGGCCCATGCTCTCGACCGTCAGCGTCGCCGACTTCGGATCGCCGGGGATCTTGCGGAGGGTGCCGTACAGCACCTTGCCGAGCCGCTCCAGCTGCTTGGCCTCGGGCTCGTTCTGCACGCGGTGGGTGGCGTACGCGACGGCCATGGCGCCGCTGAGGTGCTGCTTCGCGCCCTGGGCGACGGCAGGGGCCTTGACGGCGTCGTCGGCCGGGACCGCGGTGTCGGTGTCGACCTCGATGCCGCCGACCAGCTCGACCAGGTTCTCCAGGAACGGGGTGTCCAGGCGCCAGGTGCCGCCGATGCGGGTGCCGAGCACCGAGTCGAGGGACTCGCGCACGCCGAGGCCGCCCTCCTCGACGGCCTTGCCGAGCGGGGTGCCCGTGCCGTCGTCCTTGGGGACGCCGAGGGTGTTGGGCAGCAGGACGGTGGCGCCCTTCTGCGTCGTCACGTTGTCGACGAGCAGGGCGGTGGAGGTGCCGCCCTTCTTGGTGTTGTGGACGTGCACGACGATCATGTCGCGCTTCTGCGGCCCGGCGGCGGCCGCGGCGCCCTCCTTCCGGCCGGGGCCGTCGAGGAAGGGCAGCTTGCCCGCGTACCAGAGGTAGGCGGCGCCGCCGACGACGAACAGGGCGAGGACGACGATCAGGGCGACCACCCGGTTGCGGCCTCGGCGGCGGGCCTCCTCGCGGCGCTCGGTGCGGCTCTCGGTGAACTTGAGCCAGTCGATGACGTCCTCGGAGTCCTCGTCCGGCTGGTCGATGAAGGCGAACTGCTCGGTGCGGTAGTCGGGAGGCGCGTCGATGCCGGCGCCGCCGTCACCGCTGTGGCCGTCGGCGGCGCGGCGCGGCTCGGGGACCTGCGGGGTCCGGGGCTGCCCCGGGGCGGCTCCGGGGGCGGCGGGCTCCCGGCCGGCCTGCTGCGGGATCCACTGCTGGGCCTGGAGGGTCGGCTGCTGGGCCTGCGGGGCCGGAGGGGACTCGTAGCCGCCGTAGCCGTCATGTCCGCCGTAGTTGTCGTGGCCGTCGTAGTTGTCGTGTCCGCCGTACCCGGCGTAGCCGCCGCGGCCGTCGTAGGCGCCTTGGCCGTCGTAGGCGCCTTGGCCCGGTGGCGGCTGGTGCTGCGGGGCGGGCTGCGGCTGCTCGTGGTACTGCTGTCCGCCGCCGTAGGACGGGCCGCCGTGGCCGTGGTCGTACGGCCGGCCGTACACGTCGTACTGCGGGGCCTGCGGGGCGCCGGGCTGCGCGGGCGCCCGGCCGTACACGGGCCGACCGTACGCGTCGTAGCCGATGAACTGCTGCTCCTGGGAGGCGTACGGGTCGTACGGCTGCTGTCGGTCGTTCACCGCGGGCCCCTTCTGTTCCGGAAGCTCAGGCTCCCCGATACAGCTCACGCTTGTCGATGTAGCGCACCACACCGTCGGGCACCAAATACCAGACCGGGTCGCCCTGGGCCACCCGGGTGCGGCAGTCCGTGGACGAGATGGCCAGCGCGGGCACCTCGACGAGGGAGACCCCGCCTTCGGGCAGTCCGTCGTCGGTGAGCAGGTGGCCCGGCCGGGTGACCCCGATGAAGTGGGCCAGGGAGAAGAGTTCGTCGGCGTTCCGCCAGGTCAGGATCTGCGCGAGGGCGTCGGCACCGGTGATGAAGAACAGGTCCGCGTCCGGGTTGAGCGCGCTGAGGTCCCGCAGGGTGTCGATCGTGTACGTCGGTCCGCCGCGGTCGATGTCGATGCGGCTCACCGAGAACTGCGGGTTCGAGGCCGTCGCGATGACCGTCATCAGATAGCGGTCCTCGGCGGGGGACACGGCCCGCTGCGACTTCTGCCACGGCTCGCCGGTCGGTACGAACACCACCTCGTCGAGGTGGAACAGGGCGGCCACCTCACTGGCGGCCACCAGGTGTCCGTGGTGGATCGGGTCGAAAGTCCCGCCCATCACGCCGAGCCGGCGCTTGACCGGGCCGGTAGGCATCTCCTGCTCTCCCATGAGCGCAGAGCCTACTGGCCCGGCGGAGCGGTGCGGGCTCGCGCATTCGAGCGCGTGCGCGAGCGCAGCTCACGCGAGCGCGGCTCAGCGGTCGCGGCTCAGCGGTCGCGGTTCAGGCGCGTGGTCACCCAGAGCATCAGCAGCAGGATGACGAAGGCGCCACCGCCGGTGACGTACGGGTTCAGGCTGTCGTGGTTGCCGCCGTGCTGCTCGGCCCCCTCCGAGGCGAGGAGAACCAGGGAGTGGGCGGTGGACGTGAGGCTCATCAGGCAGATACCTATCGAGTCGGGGAGCGGGCGGAGACTTCGCTCACATCGTATGCGGGGGCCTGGGGCACGCTCGCGCCGACTCAGGCGTTGGAGAGGATAGACGCAGTGAAGAGCTGGCCGATCAAGGGGGAGGCGTCATGAGCGGGACGGTTTTCGAGAAGGCACCGGCGCGGGACCGCAGGAGGTTCCCCGGGATCTCCTCGCGGGCGTACGAGCACCCGGCGGACCGGTCCGCACTGGTGGCGCTGCGCAAGCTGAGCGGGTTCGACACGGTGTTCAAGGCCATGAGCGGCCTGCTGCCGGAGCGCAGCCTGCGGCTGCTGTTCCTGTCGGAGTCGGTGCGCGTCGGCGAGACGCAGTTCCCGCACCTGTACGAGATGCTGCGCGACGCCTGCTACATCCTGGACCTGGACAGGGTCCCGCAGATGTACGTGCAGCAGGACCCCAAGCCGAACGCGATGTGCATCGGCCTGGACGAGCCCATCATCGTGGTGACCACGGCTCTGGTGGAGCTGCTGGACGAGGAGGAGATGCGGGCGGTCGTGGGCCACGAGGTGGGCCACGCGCTGTCGGGCCACGCCGTGTACCGCACGGTGCTGCTCTTCCTGACGAACCTGGCGCTGAAGGTGGCGTGGATCCCGCTGGGCAACGTGGCGATCACGGCGATCGTGACCGCGCTGCGGGAGTGGTTCCGCAAGTCGGAGCTGTCGGCGGATCGGGCGGGCCTGCTGGTCGGCCAGGACGTGCAGGCCTCGATGCGCGGGCTGATGAAGATCGCGGGCGGCAACCACCTGCACGAGATGAACGTGGACTCCTTCCTGGCCCAGGCCGAGGAGTACGAGCAGAGCGGAGACCTGCGCGACTCCGTGCTGAAGATCCTCAACATGCTGCCGCGGACGCACCCCTTCACCACGGTCCGCGCGGCCGAGCTGAAGAAGTGGGCGGAGAGCCGGGACTACCAGCGGATCATGGACGGCCACTACCCACGGCGGGACGAGGACAAGGACGCCTCGGTCACGGACTCTTTCCGGCAGTCGGCTGCGCACTACGCGGACTCGGTCCGCACCAGCAAGGATCCGCTGATGAAGCTGGTGGGCGACATCGCCGGCGGGACGGCCGACCTGGGCGGGCGGCTGCGCGACCGGTTCACCGGGGCGGGCGGCTCCGCGGCGGGATCGGGCTCGGCCTCCGGCTCCGCTTCCGACTCGGCTCCCGGCTCCGCCGCCGGGGACTCGGGCGGGGGCTCTACCCCGCAGGGCTGACCGGGGCCGCCGCCGGGGCCAGCACGCCGCAGAGGCCGGTGCTGCGCCGCGGGTGGCCGCTGGCGTACGGGTCGCTCGCGGCGGGGCCGACCGTGGTCGGCCCGGCTCCGGCCGGGAGCGGACGGAAGCCCTCGGCGGGCTCGGCGGAGCAGGACTGGGGCCCGGCCATGACGTAGGCCGAGACCAGTTCCGCCCGCCGGGTCGCGAGGTCCTCCCGGTCGAAGCGCAGCCGCAGTTCGCGGCGGACGGTGAACAGCGAGGCACCGTCCGCGGCGGGCGGTGCGCCGGCGGCCGGCCGTACGGCGTACACGAAGGTGTGATCGGTGGTCACCTCCAGCACGTCCGGGGAGACCTCGTCGAAGGCGAGGTTCCCGCTCACCCGGACGCGGGAGTCGGCGACGACGGCGGTGCCGGGGTCGAAGCGGACCAGCCAGCCGGTGGCCGCGTGCCGCCCGTCGCCGGAGGGCGAGGCCATGCTGCGGTCGAACTGGTCCAGCTGGTCGGGGTCGACCAGGACGCGCACCGGCCGGGTGGCGGTGCCGGCCAGGACGTCCGGGTCGAGGGAGGACTGCACCAGGTAGTCCTTGGCGATGGACAGGGCCGTGACGACCTGCCCGTCGGTGAAGTGCCGGGTGCGGCGCACGGCGGGCAGGGCGATCCCGGCCGCCCCGACGCGGAAATCGGCCGCCGGGCTGTTCGCGTACAGGTCGGCGGGCTGCCCGCCGGGCACCGGGACGGTGGGCGCCAGCGGGATGACCGTGCTGGTCAGCGGCTCCGTCCTGGTGTCGGGCACGGGTGCGGCGGGGTTGCGCAGGCCGAGGTAGACAGCCGAGGAGAAGGCCAGGGCGATGAGCAGCACGAGCAGCAGCCCCTGCCGGGCGCTCCGGCTGGGGGTGCCGTTCCCGGGGCGGGCGGAGCCGCTGCCGGACCAGAGGGAACGGCTGCGCACGGCGCGGGCGTGCTCGCCCATCCGCTCCTGGGCGGAGAACTCCTGGAGGCGGGCCGCCCGGACGAAGTCCTCGTCGAACACCACCGACCGGTACTCGTACTCGTAGTCGTCCCGCCGGAACTCCTCGTCGCCCCCGCCGATGCCGTCGGGGGTGCCGTCGGGTGGATCTGCTGGCACGGCCATTGCTTCTCCCGCTGGTCCCGCTTCAGAGAAGCCCCCGGCTCCGGTGAACGGGAGCGGGGTCGTACCTTCAGGGTTGGCGGCCGGCGGGGTCCATAAACGCCCCGACGCTGCTGACTTCCTTCAGCGGGGTGCTGGCGGGTGCGGGAGCGGGCTCGGGCTCGCCCGAGGCGCTGCGGTAGACGGCGCTGAAGGCGAGGGCGACCATGCCGAGGCCCATCACGACGGCGAGGACCCAGGCGACCGGGCGCAGCCACGGCGAGCGGCCGCGGTAGGGGCGGAGGCTACCGCCGTAGGCCCCGTACGGGGCGTCGGGGTGGCCTGGTCCGTAGCCGTACTCCCAGGCGGGGTCGTCGAAGCCGTGGCCGTCGGGGCGACCGTAGCCGTAGCCGTCGGGGTCCTCGTCGGAGGTCCAGCCGCCGGGCAGGGCGCGGGCGGCCTCGGCCTCGGCGCGGGCCCGGTGGTCGGCGGCGCGCTGGCGTTCCAGCGCGCTGGGTTCCTGGATTTCGGCCCTCCGGACGAAGTCCTCGTCGAACACCACGGAGGCGAAGTCGAAATCCGCGCCTCCGCGGTCGTCGTCGGGCTCCCCGTTGTCCGGGTACTTGCCCCCCACGTCGTCCGGCACGGGACCAGCGTAGACCTGAGGGGGTGCTTTGGGCAGGCTGTCAGCCGAAATCCGGCCACACGGAGTTCAGCGGTCGGCTACCGGACGTGACCGTCGCCGGTGACGATGTACTTGGTGGAGGTGAGCTCGGGAAGGCCCATCGGGCCGCGGGCGTGCAGCTTCTGGGTGGAGATCCCGATCTCGGCGCCGAAGCCGAACTGGCCACCGTCCGTGAACCGGGTGGATGCATTCACGGCGACGGTGGTCGAGTCGACCAGCTGGGTGAACCGGCGGGCAGCGGCCTGCGAGGTGGTGACGATCGCCTCGGTGTGGCCGGACGTCCAGCGGCGGATGTGGGCGACGGCGTCGTCGAGGGAGTCCACGACGGCGGCGGCGATGTCGTACGAGAGGTACTCGGTCTCCCAGTCCTCGTCGGTGGCGCGCATCGCGATCACCTTGGAGTCGCGGGCGGCGTCGAGGACCCGGTCGTCGCCGTGGACGGTGACGCCGGCGTCGGCGAGCGCGTCGAGGGCGAGCGGCAGGAAGGCGTCGGCGATGTCGCGGTGGACGAGGAGGGTCTCGGCGGCGTTGCAGACGGAGGGCCGCTGGGCCTTGGAGTTGATCAGGATGTCCACGGCCGTGCCGAGGTCGGCCTGCGCGTCGACGTAGACGTGGCAGTTGCCGGTGCCGGTCTCGATGACCGGCACGGTGGACTCCTCCACCACGGTCTTGATGAGGGAGGCGCCGCCGCGCGGGATGAGGACGTCGACGAGGCCGCGGGCGCGCATCAGCTCGCGGACGGAGTCGCGGGACTCGCCGGGGACGAGCTGGATCGCGTCGGCGGGGATGCCGGTGCTCTCGACGGCGTCGCGGAGGATCCCGACGAGCGCGGTGTTCGAGGCGTACGCGGAGGAGCTGCCGCGGAGCAGGACCGCGTTGCCGGACTTCAGGCAGAGGGCGGCGGCGTCGACGGTGACGTTGGGGCGGGCCTCGTAGATGATGCCGACGACGCCGAGCGGGACGCGGACCTGGCGCAGGTCGATGCCGTTGGGGAGGGTCGAGCCGCGGACGACCTCGCCGACGGGGTCGGGGAGGGCGACGACGTCGCGCACGTCGGAGGCGATGGCGCGGACCCGCTCCGGGGTGAGGGTCAGGCGGTCGATGACCGTCTCGCTCGTGCCGGCGGCCCGCGCCTTGTCGGTGTCGACGGCGTTGGCGGCGACGATCTCGTCGGTACGGGCCTCCAGCGCGTCGGCGATGGCCAGGAGCGCGGTGTCCTTGGCGGACCGCGGGAGGGGGGCGAGGACCGCGGCGGCGGTACGGGCGCGCTGTGCGGTGGCGAGGACGGGCGAGGTCGTGGCATCGAGCGAGGTCATGCCGCCAGGGTAATCCCCACCCCGGCGGGCCCGGCCTCCCTTCCACCCCGCGAGACGCCCCCGCGGCCCGGTGTCCCGCGCCCGCCCGGGCACGGCCCGCGGCCCACGCCCGAGGCCGGCACGGCGGAGTCCGGCCCGGCAGCGTCCGGCCCGGCAGCGTCCGGCCCGGCAGCGTCCGGCCCGGCAGCGTCCGGCCCGGCAGCGTCCGGCCCGGCAGCGTCCGGCCCGGCAGCGTCCGGC
>NZ_JBIVXV010000002.1:611318-742254 GCF_044769385.1 Streptomyces sp. NPDC090445
GCCCGGGAGCGTCCGGCCCGGGCGGGGGCGCCGCCGGGGCGGCCCGCCGGTGGCCCTGCACCTCCGGCCTGCCGGCCGGGCCGGGCCGGACCCGGGTCAGGGCCAGGGGACGGCCCCGGTCAGTACGGGTGGACGCCGACCGGGTGGGCCGGGGGCGGGCCGTAACCTTCCGCCACGCGGAGGTGGTACGTCGCGCGGTCGATGACCTCCAGGCCGACGATCTCCCACGGCGGGAGCTGCGCCGTGGAGCGGTGCTCACCCCAGAGGCGGAGCGCGACGGCCGCCGCGTCGTGGAGGTCGCGCGCCTCCTCCCAGTACCGGATCTCGGCGTGGTCGTCGGCGTATCTGCTGGTCAGCAGGAAGGGATGGTCGTGGGCCAGCTGTTCCAGCCCGCGCCGCACCTCCGACAGCGGCGCCGGCTTGCCGGAGACGCTCAGGGTGACGTGCCAGAGGCGGGAGGGCTCTGCACGCTCGTCCCCGCCGCCGTTGATGCTGGTCAGCGCTCCTCTCACCAGCCGCCTCCTGTCTGCACCGCTTGTTGCCGCCGGCGTGTCCGCCCTTCACAGTTGACCAGTCCCGGGCCCGCCGCGCGGCGGTTTTGCCGAACCTCAGCCCTGGAGCAGGACCAGATCGTCCCGGTGGACGACTTCGCGTTCGTACTCGGGTCCGAGCTCGCGGGCCAGCTCGCGGGTGGAGCGGCCGAGGAGCTGCGGGAGTTCCCTCGCGTCGAAGTTGACCAGGCCCCGGGCCACGGGGCGGCCGTCGGGCGCCCGCAGTTCGACCGGGTCTCCGGCGACGAATTCGCCTTCGACGGCGGCGATCCCGGCGGGCAGCAGGGAGCTGCCGCGTTCGGTGACCGCGGCGACGGCGCCCTCGTCGAGGACGAGGTGCCCCTGGGGGGTCGATGCGTGCTGGAGCCAGAGCAGCCGGTCCGCGGAGCGGCGGCCGGTGGCGTGGAAGTGCGTGCCGGTGGTCCGCCCGGCGAGGGCGTCGGCGGCGTGGCTGGCCGAGGTGAGGACGACCGGGATGCCGGCCGCGGCGGCGATCCGCGCGGCCTCGACCTTGGTGACCATGCCGCCGGTGCCGACGCCGGCCTTGCCGGCGCTGCCGATCGAGACGTGTGCGATGTCGGCCGGTCCGTGCACTTCGTCGACGCGGGTGCTGCCGGGGAGCGACGGGTCGCCGTCGTACAGGCCGTCCACGTCGGAGAGGAGGACGAGGAGGTCCGCCCGGACGAGGTGGGCGACGAGGGCCGCGAGCCGGTCGTTGTCGCCGAAGCGGATCTCGTCCGTGGCAACGGTGTCGTTCTCGTTGACGACGGGCAGGGCGCCCATGGCCAGCAGCTGGTCGAGGGTCCGGTAGGCGTTGCGGTAGTGGGCGCGCCGGCTGGTGTCGTCGGTGGTCAGCAGGACCTGGCCGACGCGGACGCCGTACCGGGCGAAGGAGGCGGTGTAGCGGGCGACGAGGAGGCCCTGCCCGACGCTGGCGGCGGCCTGCTGGCGGGCGAGGTCGGTGGGGCGGCGGCGCAGGCCGAGCGGGGAGAGTCCGGCGGCGATGGCGCCGCTGGAGACGAGGACGATCTCCTTCTCGCCGCCGCTGCGGGCCTTGGCCAGTACGTCGACCAGGGCGTCGACCCGGTCCGCGTCGAGCCCGCCGGCCGCGGTGGTGAGGGACGAGGAGCCGACCTTGACCACGATCCTGCGGGCGTCCACGACACCTTGCCTAGCCGCTGACACGTCTGTCCCCTTGCCCCTTGCCGTGCTGGTACGCCTTGTGCGTCTGCCACCTCAATCTACGGGGTGGGTGCGGATGGCCGCGCACGGGTTTCAGACCCTGGACGACCGCGGCTTGCCGGAGGTGGTGGGCCCGGGCGCGGGGGCGTTCTCGGCCTGCTTCCGGCCGCCCGGGACGAGGATCTTGCGGGAGAGCAGGAAGGTGAAGGGGATGGCGACGACGGCGGCGACGAGCGGCGCGATCCGGGTGTCCATGCCGGCCCAGGTCACGAGGGCGTAGAGGCCGGCGGACTGGATGACGTAGTTGGTGACGTTCGTCAGCGGGAAGAGGAGGAACTTCTTCCAGGTGGGCCGGGTCCGGTAGGTGAAGTAGGTGTTCATGAAGAACGAGCCGACCATCGCCAGGAGGAAGGCGAGGGTGTAGGCGAGGAAGTACGGCATCCACGGGTGGAGCAGCAGGTAGATACCGAAGAAGGTGCCGGTGTTGACGGCCCCGACGAGGCCGAAGCGGAAGATCTGGCCGAGCTGCTCTTTCATGGGTTCAGCGGGCCTCGTTCTTCGACGGGACGGCTTCCCGGACCGCGGCTCCACGGACCGCGGCTTCCCCGACCGCGGCTTCCCCGACCGCGGCTTCCCGGACCGCGGCCGGCCGGGCCTGCGGGTCGGCGCCGTGGGCCTCCTTGACGAGGAAGTGCGGGCGGCGCTTGGTCTCGTAGTAGATGCGTCCGATGTACTCGCCGATCAGCCCCAGCATGATCATCTGGACGCCGCCGATGCCGACGATGATCGCGACGAGGGTGACGTAGCCGGGGACGTCGACGCCCTCGGTCATGGCCATGATCGCGATCCACACGGCGTACAGGGCGGTCAGCGCGACCAGTGAGACGCCCGCCCAGATGCCGATGCGCAGCGGGCGGTTGTTGAAGGAGATCAGCCCGTCCATGGCGTAGTTCAGCAGCGAGCCGAACTTCCACTTGGTCTCGCCGGCCTCGCGCTGGGCGTTGCGGTAGTCGAAGTGGACGGTGTCGAAGCCGATCCAGGAGAAGAGGCCCTTGGAGAAGCGGTTGTACTCCGGCAGCGACAGCAGTGCGTCCACCGCATGCCGCGACAGCATCCGGAAATCGCCCACGCCGTCGGTGAGCTCGACGTCGACCCAGCGGTTCACGCCCCGGTAGTAGAGGCTGCTGAGTGCGGAGCGGACCTTCTTGTCGCCCTCGCGGGTGCGGCGGGCGATGATCTGGTCGTGGCCCTGCCGGTAGTAGTCGAGCATGGTCGCGATGAGCTCCGGCGGGTGCTGGAGGTCCGCGTCCATGATCACGACGGCGTCGCCGGTGGCCTCGCGCAGGCCGGCGAGCATGCCGGCCTCCTTGCCGAAGTTGCGGCTGAAGGAGACGTAGCGCGTGCGTTCCCCGTGCTCGGCAGCGATCTTGCGGAGCTTTTCGAGGGTGCCGTCGCGGCTGCCGTCGTCGACGTAGCAGACTTCATACGTGACGGGCAGGGAGTCCAGGACCCTGCGGATCTCCGCATCGAAACTGTCGATCACGGCTTCTTCGTTGTAGCAGGGGACAACTACGGACAGCTTCGTCATGAACACTTCCTGCGGAGTCCGAACGGGTGATTGTCGGCGACCGGACCCGCCACTCACCTCTTCCTCAGAAGTATGCACGCCGGGGTCGGCGGGCCGGATCCGAGCGCGGCACACGGTAGCTTTGACGGGTTAAGCGGAATGGAACGAAGGGATCGAGGTGCACGTGCCTGACGTCTCCGTGGTCGTCATCGTCTACAACGACGCCGAGCGCCTGCCGACGGCCGTGCGGTCGGTTCTGGACCAGACCCTGCACGGGGTCGAAGTCGTGATCGTGGACGACTGCAGCCAGGACCGGTCGTTCGCGGTCGCCCAGGAGCTCGAAGCAGCGCACCCCGGACGGGTGCGGGCCTTCCGGCTGCCCGAGAACAGCGGCGGCTGCGGCGCCCCCCGCAACCACGGCATCCGGCAGGCGACCGGCACGTACGTGATGTTTCTGGACAGCGACGACGTGCTGGAACGAAACGCCTGCCGGAACATGCTGGACGCCGCCGAGCGGACCGGCTCCGACCTGGTCTCCGGCATGTGCGTGCGCGTGCACCTCGACAACCGCTGGGGCAAGACCACCGAGTGGTACCCCTGGATCTACTCGCGCACCCGCACCCTGGAGTCGATCACCGAGGACCCCGACCTCCTGGTGTACGACACCCTCTCCACGAACAAGTGCTACCGGCGCGCGTTCCTGCTGGAGCAGGGCCTGGAGTTCCCGGTGGGCATCCACTACGAGGACCTGCTCTTCTCCGCCCAGGCGTACGTCGCCGCCCGCCGCATCACGCTGATCCCGAACCACGTCTACTACTGGAACGTGGTCGAGAAGGCCGCGACCAAGTCGATCAGCAACCGCCGCCACGAGATCGCGAACTTCGTCCACCGGATGGAGATCCACCGCCGCGTCGACGAGCTGCTGGCCGCCAAGGGCTACACCGAGATCAAGACGGCCAAGGACGCCAAGTTCCTCAAGCACGACCTGGTGCTCCACCTGCGCGACCTGCCGCTGCTCGGCGACACGTACCGCCAGGAGTTCGCCCGCCTCGCCAACGGCTACCTCGCCGGCATCGACCCGGCCGCCTACGACAACGTCACACACCTCCAGGCGATCTGCGCCTACCTCCTGGGCAAGGAGGACTGGGACAACCTGCTCCCGGCCGCCGACGCCATGACCAACAAGGGCCGCCTGACCTCGCCGCTCGCCGAGCGCGACGGGCGGATCTACTGGTGTGGCGAACATCTCGACGACGCCGAGGCCCGCCGGATACTGGACGTCACCGAGCAGGGCTTCCACACCACCCCGCTCTCCTCGCTCGTCCTCGGCAACCGCCTGACCTCCTACGAGGACGACGGCCGCGGCAGCGTCACCCTCGCCGGCACCGTCGTGAACCCGCTCGGCCGGATCGCACCGGAAGCAGAACTCAAGGCCAGCCTGGAGTTCCGGGCCCGCCGCCAGGTCGGCGTGCGGTCCTTCAGCTTCCCGGTGGAATCCGTCCGGCACGCCGGTGACACGATCGAGTGGCGGGCCACCGCCGACATCGGCAGCACCGTGCGCCCCCTCGGCATCATCGACGCCGTCTGGGACGTCCGGCTCAAGCTGACCGCCGGCAGCGACCGCCTCACCACCCGCGTCTCCGTCGGCGGCGTCGACCTGGAGTCGGCGGCCCGGCTGCGCGTGCGCCCGCGCCTGACCCGGCTGGTCTCCGACCGCTTCGAGCCCGAGGTCACCAAGAAGGGCAACCTGTCCTACGTCCTGATCGCCGAGGGCCCCGCCGCCGTCCGCACCCAGGCCCTGATCAGCGGCGCCATGCACGGCAGAACCGCCGGCGTGGTCAAGAAGACCCTGCGCCGGGCCCTGCGCGCCCGCCGGAACCTCGGCTCGGGCGAGCAGAAGGTGAAGGTCTACCACGAGGTCTTCTCGAAGCTGCCGGTCAAGAAGGGCACGGTCGTCTTCGAGAGCCACATGGGCAAGCAGTACAGCGACAGCCCGAAGGCGATCTACGAGGAGATGGTCCGCCAGGGCGTCGCCTTCGAGGCGATCTGGTCGTACGCGGGCGCCAAGCCCACCGGCTTCCCCAAGGAGGCCACCCTGGTCAAGCGCTGGAGCTGGCCCTACCTGCGGGCCCTGGCCCAGGCCGAGTTCTGGATCGACAACCAGGGCTTCCCGCTGGCGCTGACCAAGCGCCCGGGGACGACGTACATCCAGACCTGGCACGGCTCCGCCCTCAAGCGGATGGGCTTCCACGAGCCCCGCACGAAGGCCCAGGGCCGCGCCGGCCAGGACCGCTTCCAGGCGGCCGTCAACCGCTTCGACCACTTCCTGGTCCGCTCCGAGCACGACGTGCGCACCCTGGCCAAGGGCTTCCGGCTGCGCGACGAGGTGCTCCTGCGCGCCGGCTACCCGCGCAACGACGCCCTCGTCGAGGCCCACCGCGCCGAGACCCAGAGCGGGGAGCGGGTCCGCGGACCGCTCGCCGCCGAACTGGGCATCGACCCCGCGAAGAAGGTCCTGCTGTACGCGCCCACGTTCCGGGCGAACGCGGACGGCGCCGTGGAGGGCTTCGAGTTCCCCTTCGACGTGGAGGAGTTCGCCAACCGGCTCGGCGACCGCTTCACCCTGCTGGTGCGCACCCACTACCTCAACAGCGTCTCCCTGCCGCCGTCCGTCGAGGGCCGGGTCATCGACGTCTCCGGGCACCACGACATCACCCCGCTGCTGGCGCTCGCCGACGGTCTGATCACCGACTACTCGTCCGTGATGTTCGACTACGCGGTCCTGGACCGGCCGATGCTGTTCTTCGCTTACGACTACGACAGCTACGCGGGCGACATCCGCGGCACGTACTTCGACCTGAAGGAGAAGGCCCCGGGCCCGGTCGTGGCCACGGCCGGCGAACTCTTCCAGGCCATCGCCGCCTTCGACGAGGCGGACGCCAAGTACGCGCAGGCGCGCCAGCGCTTCCTCACCGAGTTCGGCGAGTACGACCGCGGGGACGCCGCCCGCCAGATCGTCGAGAAGTTCTTCACCAGGAGCGGCAAGTGAGCCAGCAGACCGCCGAGGCAGCCGAGACCGCAGCGGCCGCCGGTACCGCAGCGGCCGCCGAAACGGCCGGCGGCCGTGACGTCTTCATCGTCTCCAACAGCGTCGACGAGCTCGGCGGCGTGACGACCTGGTCGCACCAGATGGCCCGGCTGTTCACCGACCGCGGCCACCGCGTGCACCTCGTCGGCATCGCCCCGGTCGCCGAGGAGATCCGGCAGAAGCTGCCCGCGGACCTGCCGTACTCGATGACCACCCTGTACGACACCCACCCGCCCAAGGCCCGCCGCCTGCGCGGCATCAAGGGCCGCCTCAACGCCCCCGAGCGGCGCCGCCAGGCCGCCCGGCGGGCCCTGATGCACGCCAAGGCGGAGCAGCTCAGCGCCCTGCTGCGCACGGCCCGCCCCGGCGGCGTCGTGATCGTCACCCAGGTCTGGGCGATGGAATGGGTGGCGCTCGCCGACACCGAGGGGCTCACCGTCATCGGCATGAGCCACGAGTCGTACGAGGCCAGCCAGAAGTCCAGCCGCGGCGACCGGGTCCGCCGCCACTACCGCGGGGTCGACCGGCTGCTGGTGCTGACCCCGGAGGACGCGGACCTGTGGATCCGCTCCGGCATGGAGAACGTCTCCAGCATGCCGAACCCCCTGCCGTTCATGCCGGAATCCCCCGCCCCGCGCACCGCGAAGGTCGTCGCGAGCGTCGGCCGCCTCGCCTTCGAGAAGGGCGTGGACCTGCTCCTCGACGCCTGGGCCGAGGCCGCCCCGCAGCAGCCCGACTGGGTCCTGCGGATCTACGGCGCCGGCGTGGAGGAGGCCGCCCTGCGGGCCCACTGCGCCTCGCTCGGGATCGACGACTCGGTGGAGTGGATGGGCAGCACGGACGACGTGCTGGGCGCCCTGCGCGGGGCTTCGGTCTTCGCGCAGGCCTCCCGGGCCGAGGGCTTCCCGATCACCCTGCTGGAGGCGATGGCCGCGGGCGTGCCCGTCGCCGCGTTCGACTGCGCGCCGGGCGTGCGCGAGATCGTCTCGGACGGCGAGGACGGGCTGCTGGCCCGCCTGGGCAACACGATGGAGCTGGCCGGGCACCTGCGCGTGCTGATGGCGGACCGGGAACTGCGCGACCGGCTCGGCGACCGGGCGTTCCGGTCCGTGCAGCGGTTCTCCGGCACCGAGATCACCGACCGGTGGGAGGAGCTGTTCGCGTTCCTGGAGCGCTGAACGGCCCCGGCCGAGCGCCGGACGGTACGGACGAAGCCGCCCGCCCCCTTCGCTACAGGGGACGGGCGGCTTCGTCGTACGACGGACGTGCCTGCGGAGGCTACCGCTCGTGGTGCACGGCGCCCTCGCGGTTGGCCTCCCAGCCCGCCCACGCCGAGGCGATCATCTCGCGGACGTCGTGCTTGGCCTTCCAGCCCAGCTCCGCGTGGATCCTGTCGGCCGAGGCCACGACCTTCGCCGGGTCGCCGGGACGGCGCGGCACGACCACCGGCTCGACGTCGTGTCCGGTGCCCTCGTTCAGCAGCCGGGCCATCTCCCGCACGGAGACGCCCTCGCCGCGGCCGATGTTGACCGTCAGGTCCCGGTAGTCCTCCGCGGCCGCCCACTCGGCGAGCTTGCGGGCCGCGGCCACATGGGCCTCGGCCAGGTCCTCGACGTGGATGTAGTCGCGGATGCAGGTGCCGTCCGGGGTGGGGTAGTCGTCGCCGAAGATCCGGGCGCCCTCGCCCTCGTCGAACCGCTGGAAGACCATCGGGACCAGGTTGGAGACGCCGGTGTCCGCGAGCTCGGGGGCGGCGGCGCCCGCCACGTTGAAGTAGCGCAGGCAGGCCGTGGCGATGCCGTGCGCCCTGCCGGCCGCGCGGACCAGCCACTCGCCGGCCAGCTTGGTCTCGCCGTACGGGCTCAGCGGCGCGCACGGGGTCTCCTCGGTGACGAGGTCCACGTCGGGCATGCCGTACACGGAGGCGGAGGAGGAGAACAGGAAGTTCCGGACGCCGGCCTCGGCCACCGCGCCCAGCAGGACCTGCAGGCCCTCCACGTTCTCGTGGTAGTAGTACAGCGGCTTCTCGACGGACTCGCCGACCTGCTTCTTGCCCGCCAGGTGCACCACACCCGTGATCTTGTGCTCACGGATGGTCTTGTCGAGGACCAGCCGGTCCAGGACCGAGCCGATCACCAGCGGGACGCCCTCCGGGACACGGTCCTCGTTGCCCGTGGACAGGTCGTCGAGGACGACGACCCGCTCCCCCGCGAGCTGCATCGCGCGGACGACGTGCGAACCGATGTAGCCGGCGCCACCGGTGATCAGAAAGGTCATGCGTTCCTCCCGAGTCGTTTCCGTTGAGCTGGGCGGCGGTCCGGAGGCCGCCTGCCGTCTTCACCCCGCCGCGCGGCCTGCCCGGACCCGGTGGAGACGGCTGCGTACGAGGCTCAGCGCGCCCGCAGCGCCCGGCGCGAGCCGCAGGGCCAGGGAACCCCCGGCCGTACGGAACGGCTGCGCCAGCAGAACACCGTACCTGCTGCTGAGCAGCGCCCTGCGGCGGAGCAGACCGTCGAGGGGGCGCGGGGAGGTGAGCAGGGAGCTCCCGTCGGCACACTCCACGCCCACCTGCACGTTCCAGGCCTGCATGCCGGTCCGGCCCTGGCGGCGCCCGGCGGCGGCCACGGCCGTCAGGTGGAACGGCACGTCGCAGGTCCAGCCGTCGCCGTCCGCGGCGGGCCGCAGCTCCACCGGCCGGTCGAGCACCGGCTCGCCGCCCGAGCGGGGCACGAAGCCCAGCCGGACGGTGCGCGGCCCGGCCTGGGCGAGGCGCCCGTACAGGTCGTGCACCCGCAGCCGCAGGCCGCTGCCGGCCGGTCCGGCGTCGATGGTGACGGGCAGGTCGGCGAGCGGCAGCCCGTCCAGCCCGTCGAGGGGGACGGGGAGCTCCTCGCTCCACACGGGCCCGCCGTCGGGGCCGGTGGCGTACGGGGGCAGCAGCCGCGGCGGCTCGGCGGCGAACCGGGTGAGCCGGGCCACGTCGGCGGGCGGCTCGGGCGTCGCCCGCAGCACGCGCACGATCCAGCGGGCGTGGGCGCCGGCGGCCTCGACGGCGGCCTCGTCGAAGGTGTCCAGGTAGTCGCGGGTGAGGGTCCACCAGGCGGCCTGGTAGCCGGGGTCGGTGCCGAGTTCGCGCAGGTACATGCGCAGGTCGTACTCCAGGAACTTCACCTGGCAGGCGCGGCCCAGCTCCGGGGAGGAGTCGTCGAGGATCCGGTGCGCGGTGCGGTGGGCCTCGATCCGGGAGCGCCAGTTGGAGACGTCCTTGCGGTCCAGGGAGATCGACACCTGGGCGGCGCTGCGGCGCACGTGCCACACGTAGACGAGGTCGCCGACGACCGCGATGCGGGGGGCGGCGGCAAGGACGCGCGAGGTGAAGACGAAGTCCTCGTAGACGAACCGGCCGTCGGGGAAGCGGATCGCGTGCTCCTCCAGGAAGGCCCGGTCGTACAGCTTGTTGACGCAGAGGGTGTCGCGGACCAGCTCGGGCCGGTCGGCCGGCCGGTCGATGACGTCGCCCGGGGCGTACAGCCCGGGCACCCAGGGGGTGTCGTGGTACTGCGGCAGCTCACGGCGTACGCAGGCGCCGACGGTCACGGGCGCGCGGTGCTCCTCGGCGGCCCGCAGGAGGGCCTCGGCCGCCCCGGCGGGCAGCACGTCGTCACTGTCGAGGAACAGGACGTACGGGGAGGTCGCGACCGCGATGCCGTCGTTGCGGGGGGTGCCGCAGCCGCCGCTGTTCTCCGTGCGGTGCACGACCTTGAGGCGGGGGTGGACGGCGGCCAGCTCGTCGAGCACCCGGTCGGTGCCGTCGGACGAGGCGTCGTTGACGGCGATGACCTCGGCGACGACCGGGCCCTGGGCGAGTGCCGAGGTGACGGCCTCGCCCACGAGCTCGGCGTCGTTGTACGCGATCACGACGACGGAGACGCTGGGAGGAAAGGTGCTGCTCACCCATGGGATCCTAGGCGACCAGGGTAAACATCACCTCAATACCGGCGCCTCCGCCGACGGAACGGCGGAATGGCAGGTCAGAAGGGACGGAATTCGTCGTACTCCTGCTGCGCGGAGTCGCCGCGGCGGGCGTCCTTCTCCTTGCGGCGCTGCGCGGCCGGACGCGGGGCCTCCATGCGGTGGTCCTCGCCGCGGCGGCCGAGCATCTCGGCGCCGGCCATCATCGACGGCTCCCAGTCGAAGACGACCGCGTCCTCCTCGGAGCCGATCGCGACGCCGTCGCCGGCCCGCGCGCCGACCTTCAGCAGCTGGTCCTCGACGCCCAGGCGGTTCAGGCGGTCCGCCAGGTAGCCCACGGCCTCGTCGTTGTTGAAGTCGGTCTGGCGGACCCAGCGCTCCGGCTTCTCGCCGCGCACCCGGTACACCTCCTCGACCTCGTCGAAGGTGACGGTGAAGCCGGTCTCGTCGACGGCCTTCGGGCGGATGACGATACGGGTCGCCTCCTGCTTCGGCTTGCGGGCGCGCGCCTTGGCGACGACCTCCGCGAGGAAGTAGGACAGCTCCTTCAGGCCGGTGCGGGCGACCGCGGACACCTCGAAGACCTTGTAGCCGCGCTCCTCCAGGTCGGGGCGGATCATGTCGGCGAGGTCCTGGCCGTCCGGGATGTCGACCTTGTTGAGGACGACGAGGCGCGGCCGGGTCTCCAGGCCGCCGCCGTACTGCTTGAGCTCCTCCTCGATGACGTCGAGGTCGGAGACGGGGTCGCGGTCGGACTCCAGGGTGGCGGTGTCCAGGACGTGCACGAGGACCGAGCAGCGCTCGACGTGCCGCAGGAACTCCAGGCCGAGGCCCTTGCCCTGGCTGGCGCCCGGGATCAGGCCGGGGACATCGGCGATCGTGTACACGGTCGAGCCGGCGGTGACCACGCCCAGGTTCGGGACGAGCGTCGTGAAGGGGTAGTCCGCGATCTTCGGCTTGGCGGCGGAGAGCACCGAGATCAGCGAGGACTTGCCGGCGCTGGGGAAGCCGACGAGGGCCACGTCGGCGACGGTCTTGAGCTCCAGCACGATGTCGCCGGTGGCGCCGGGGACGCCGAGGAGCGCGAAGCCGGGGGCCTTGCGTCGGGCGGAGGAGAGCGCCGCGTTGCCGAGGCCGCCGCGGCCGCCCTCGGCGGCGACGTAGGTGGTGCCCTGGCCGACGAGGTCGGCGAGGACGTTGCCCTGCTTGTCGAGGACGACGGTGCCGTCCGGGACCGGCAGGACGAGGTCCTGGCCGTCCTTGCCGGAGCGGTTGCCGCCCTCGCCGGGCTTGCCGTTGGTGGCCTTGCGGTGCGGGCTGTGGTGGTAGTCCAGCAGGGTGGTGACGGACTGGTCGACGACCAGGATCACGTCGCCGCCGCGGCCGCCGTTGCCGCCGTCGGGACCGCCGAGCGGCTTGAACTTCTCCCGGTGCACGGAGGCGCAGCCGTGGCCTCCGTTACCCGCGGCGACGTGCAGCTCGACGCGGTCCACGAAGGTGGTCATGGGTGTTCCTCCAGATACAGACGGGATGTCCCGGACAGACCTTGCTGTCCATTAAACGTGTCTACGTACAAACGCGCCGAGGGCGGACCTCTCTTCCCGGCCTGCGCCGGAAAGAGCTGAGATCCGCCCTCGGGACGTTACGAACGCTTGATCAGCAGAAGCTGGATCAGGCGGCCGGAACGATGTTCACGACCTTGCGGCCACGGTGCGTGCCGAACTGCACGGCACCGGCCTGCAGCGCGAACAGCGTGTCGTCGCCACCCCGGCCGACACCGGCGCCCGGGTGGAAGTGCGTGCCGCGCTGGCGGACGAGGATCTCACCGGCGGAAACGACCTGACCGCCGAAGCGCTTCACGCCGAGCCGCTGGGCATTGGAATCGCGACCGTTCCGGGTGGACGATGCGCCCTTCTTGTGTGCCATTGCTCAGTCCCTCTTTACTTCGCGGCCGACGGGATGGACGTGACCTTGATCGCCGTGTACTGCTGACGGTGACCCTGGCGACGGCGGTAGCCGGTCTTGTTCTTGTAGCGCAGGATGTCGATCTTGGCACCCTTGGTGTGGTCCACGACCTCGGCCTGGACCTTGATGCCCGCCAGGACCCACGGGTCGCTGGTCACGGCGTCGCCGTCGACCACGAGCAGGGTCGAGAGCTCGACCGTGTCGCCAGCCTTGGCAGTGGAAATCTTGTCAACCTCAACGATGTCGCCGACAGCAACCTTGTGCTGGCGGCCACCGCTGCGCACGATGGCGTACACGCGGATCTCTCTCTCGCTCGCAATGGAAACCCCTGAAGCCAGCCGTTCCCCGCAGAACGCGATACGGCCTCTCCCGTGCCGCTTGCGGCCCGGGAGGTGAGGTGCTCAGTGGCTGGCGCGCACGTAGACACGCCGACGGTCAAGGTTACGGGGCAGGGTTTACGAGGTCAAACCGGGCCGTGCAGTCGCCGGGTCCGGGGCCGGGGCGCCGCAGGCCCCGTCCGGTCGGCCCATCGTCCACGTACCGCTGTCGAAGCCCTCGACGAAGTACCGGCAGCCGGTGAAGTCGTCCTGCGCGAACCGCTGCGGGTCCGCGTCTGCGGCCGCGTCGACCGCCACCAGCAGCACGTCGTTGACGTCCTGCTGCTGCGCGGCGAACGCCCGCACCTCCGCCCAGGTCATGGGGACCCCGGTCGGCGAGGCCAGGACCAGCTCGCGGAAGTCTTCGAAGTCGAGGCCGCCGGGGGGCTCGCCGACCCCGTCCCAGTCGAGCAGGAGCCACGTCCAGGTGTTGTCGGGGACGCGGGTGAGCACCTCGGCCAGGCCGGTCTTCCGGCGCTGCCCGTCCTGCCCGTCCCACATGGGAAACCGGTCCATGTCCGGTGCCTTCTCTCCTGTTCGCGGGGTGCGGGTACGGGACTGCCCCGGCCCCCGCTGCGGGGGCCGGGGCAGTCCCGGTGGTGACGCGGATCAGGCGTCGGCGTCGGCGGCGGGCTCCGCCGCGGCGGCCTTCTTGGTCGCCTTCTTCGCCGTCGTCTTCTTGGCCGTCGTCTTCTTGGCGGCGGTCTTCTTGGCCGTCGTCGTCTTCTTCACGGCGGCCTTCTTCGCCGGCGCCTTCTTGGCTGCCGCCTTGCGGACCGTCTTCTTCGCCGGGGCGGCCTCCTCGGACGGAGCCTCCGCCTCGGCCTCGGACGCCGCTGCCGCGGGCTCGGGCTCGGCCGCGGCAGCCTCGACCACCAGGACCGCCGCCTCCGCGCCTGCCGGGGATCCGGCCGGAGCGGTGGCCTTGCGGGTGGCGCGGCGCCGCGGACGCGCCGGGGCGGCCTCCGCCGCCGGAGCCTCGGCAACCGGGGCCTCGGCAGCCGGGGCCTCCGCCTCGACGGCCTCCGCCACGGGGGCCTCGGCCGGCACGGCCTCGGCGACCGGGGCAACCGGGGCAACCGGCTCGGGCTGCGGCTCCGGCTCGGCCACGACGGCCGGCTCCGGCTCCGCCACCGGGGCGGTGGCCTTGCGGGTGGCGCGGCGGCGCGTACGGCCCTTCGGCGCGGCCTCCTCCGCCACCGGGGCGGGGGCGGCCTCGACCGTCTCCGCCGCGGCCTCGGCCTCGGCAGCCGGCTCCAGCACCGTGTCGGCGGGCTCGGTGACCGGCTCGGCCTCCACCTCGGCCACCGGCGCCGGGGCCGGGACCTCGACCGGGACGGCCTGCACCACGGGCGCGGCCGCGGCCCGCGGGGCGCCCGCCGCAGCGGTCGCCTTGCGGGTGGCACGGCGGCGGTTGCGGCGGCCGCTGATACCGGCCGCCGCCTCGGCCTCGGCCGCGCTGCTGTAGAGCTCCTCGTCCGGGGCGAACGCCGGCTCGGGCAGCGCCACCGGCGCGGCGATCTCGGCGGCCACCTCGGCCTCGGTCTCCACCTCGGCACCCGCCTCGGGCGCCTCGGTCACGACGGCCTCGACGGCCTCGACCTCGTGCTCGTGGCCGCGGCCGCCGCGGCGCTTGGCCCGCTTGCCGCCGTTGCCGGCCGTGACGGCCGTGTCCATGTGCACGATCACACCGCGCCCGTTGCAGTGGACGCAGGTCTCGGAGAAGGACTCCAGCAGGCCCTGGCCGACCCGCTTGCGGGTCATCTGGACCAGGCCCAGCGAGGTCACCTCGGCGACCTGGTGCTTCGTACGGTCGCGGCCCAGGCACTCCAGCATCCGCCGCAGGACCAGGTCGCGGTTCGACTCCAGGACCATGTCGATGAAGTCGACGACGACGATGCCGCCCAGGTCGCGCAGCCGCAGCTGGCGCACGATCTCCTCGGCCGCCTCCAGGTTGTTCCTGGTGACGGTCTCCTCGAGGTTGCCGCCCTGGCCGGTGAACTTGCCGGTGTTGACGTCGATGACGACCATCGCCTCGGTCTTGTCGATCACGAGGGAGCCGCCGGAGGGCAGCCACACCTTGCGGTCGAGCGCCTTGGCGAGCTGCTCGTCGATCCGGTACGTCGCGAAGACGTCGACCTCGGAGGTCCAGCGCTGCAGCCGCTCGGCCAGGTCCGGGGCGACGTGCGAGACGTAGCCGTGGATGGTCTCCCAGGCGCTGTCACCGCTGACGATGACCTTCGAGAAGTCCTCGTTGAAGATGTCGCGCACGACGCGGACGGTCATGTCCGGCTCGCCGTACAGCAGGCTCGGCGACGAGGTCGTGATCTGCTTCGACTTCTTCTGGATGTCCTCCCACTGCGCCTGCAGACGCTCGACGTCGCGGCGCAGCTCATCCTCGCTCGCGCCCTCGGCGGCGGTGCGCACGATGACGCCCGCGTCCTCGGGGACGATCTTCTTGAGGATGCTCTTCAGGCGCGCGCGCTCGGTGTCGGGCAGCTTGCGGCTGATGCCGGTCATCGAGCCCTCGGGCACGTAGACCAGGTAGCGGCCGGGCAGCGAGACCTGCGAGGTCAGGCGGGCGCCCTTGTGGCCGATCGGGTCCTTGGTGACCTGGACGAGCACGGACTGGCCGGACTTCAGGGCGGACTCGATGCGGCGCGGCCCGTTGGCCATGCCGAGCGCCTCGAAGTTGACCTCGCCGGCGTAGAGGACCGCGTTGCGGCCCTTGCCGATGTCGATGAAGGCGGCCTCCATGGACGGCAGCACGTTCTGGACCTTGCCCAGGTAGACGTTGCCGACGTACGAGGTGGCCTCTTCCTTGTTGACGTAGTGCTCGACGAGCACGTTGTCCTCGAGGACGCCGATCTGGGTGCGCTCGCCGGACTGGCGGACGACCATCACGCGCTCGACGGCCTCACGGCGGGCCAGGAACTCGGCCTCGGTGATGATCGGCACGCGGCGGCGGCCCTGCTCGCGGCCCTCGCGGCGGCGCTGCTTCTTCGCCTCCAGGCGGGTCGAGCCCTTGATGGACTGCACCTCGTCGGAGGTCTCGGCCTTCTCGCGGGCCGGGCGGGGCTCACGGACCTTGACGACGGTGCGCACGCCGTCCTCGTCGGTGGCCTCGGCCTCGGCGACCGTGTCACCGGTGCGGCGGCGGCGGCGACGGCGGCGACGGCTGGAGCTGGTGCCGAGGGCACCGGCCTCATCGCCCTCCGCCTCGTCCTCCTCCTCCTCTTCCTCGTCGGCCTCGGCCTCGGCCTCTTCCTCGGCGGCCTCGTCGAGGTCGGCGGCCTCACCGCGGCGGCGGCGACGGCCACCACGGCGGCGGCGGCGCGAGGGGCGCTCGTCGGACTCGTCGGCCTCTTCCTCGTCGTACTCGGCGGCCTCGGCCGCCGGCTCCTCCTCGGCGGGCTCCGCGGACGGCGCCTGCGGCGCGGCCTCGTCGAGGTCGGCGGCCTCACCGCGGCGGCGGCGACGGCGGCGGCCGGACGACCGGTCGGCGGGGGCCTGGACGGCCTCGGCCTCGGCGGCGAGCTCCTGCTCCTCCGCTTCCTCGGCCTCCTCCTCGGCCAGGGCCTCGGCGCGGGCGGCCGCGGCGGCGAGGGCGGCGGTCTCCGGGGTCTGGAACATCGGCTCGGCGAAGACCGGGGCCTGGAAGACCGGCACGGCGGGGCGCGTGGCGCGGCGGCCGCGGGCCGGGGCGGCGGGCTCCTCGGCCTCGGCCTCCGGCTCGGCGGGGGCGGCCGGAGCGGCCGCGGCAGCCGGAGCGGCGGCGCGGGTGACCCGGCGGCGGCCGCGCTTGGGGGCGTCGACGGCGTCGCCGACGGTGAAGGTGGCGGTGGTGGCGGCGGCCTTGGGCGCCTCCACCTCGGCCACGACCTCGGCGGCCGGAGCCTCGGTGACCGCGGGAGCCTCGGCGACCGGGGCGGCAGCGGCACGGGTGGCACGACGACGCGCACGCGGCGCCGGAGCAGCGGCCTCTTCCACGGCCGGAGCGGCCTCCGCAACGGGAGCCTCGGCGACGACCGCCGGAGCCTCGGCGACCGGGGCGGCAGCAGCACGGGTGGCACGACGACGCGCACGCGGCGCCGGAGCCTCCTCCGCGACCGGAACCTCGACCGGGGCAGCCTCGACGACCTCCGGAGCCTCGGCAGCGGCGGCCACCGGAGCGGCAACGGCGCGCGTGGCACGACGACGCGCACGCGGCGCCGGAGCCTCCTCCGCGACCGGAACCTCGACCGGGGCAGCCTCGACGACCTCCGGAGCCTCAGCGGCGGCAGCCACCGGAGCGGCAGCGGCACGGGTGGCACGACGACGCGTACGCGGCGCCGGAGCGGCGGCCTCCTCCACGGCCGGAGCGGCCTCCGCAACGGGAGCCTCAGCGGCCGGAGCGGTGGTGGCGCGCGTGGCACGGCGGCGGGTGCGCGGCGCCGGAGCGGCGGGCTCCTCGGCGGCCGGGGCGGGCTCCGCAGCCGGAGCCTCCGCGACGGCCGGGGCGGCGGCCTCGGCCTGCACCTCGGCGGCGGGCGCGGAGACGGTGCGCGTCGCACGGCGGCGCGGCCGGGCGGCCGGGGCGGTGTCCGGTGCCGCTTCCGCGGCGGGAGAGGCGGCCGGAGCGGCCTCGGCGGGAACCTCTGCGGTGGCCTCGGCGGCGGTGGCGCCGGGCGGACCGGCCGGGCGCGACGCGGCACGGCGACGCCTGCGCGGAGGCAGGTTGTCGCTGGGGCTGCCGCTGTCGATGGCGCCGGCGGTGTTCTTGTTTTCGTTGTCGAGCATGCGGGCGGTTCTCCCGTCACGCTCCCGGGCGCCGCGGCTGACATCCGGTCCGGCACGGCTCCGCACGATCAGCGCGGAGCCGGCCTCCGGGGCGCGTTCGCCACACGGGAGCTGTAGTCCATGGCCGCCGGTTCCGTACGCCTTGTCCGTACGGCCTGGCGGAAGTCTTCAGGTGGGTGCGCTGCCGGACCCAGGTGGCTCCCGAGTGCCAGGGCGGCGCAGCGACGGCGTTCCCTACGCGGCGGGACCTTCCGGCGCCTTCGCGTCGGCGGTCACGGCGGCCGTGGGTGAAGCGGCCGTGTCAGCCTCGCGGTCGGGCGCGAGCGGGTCGGTCACCGTGCCGGACTCCTCGTCGAAGAGCCCCTGCGCCAGCCTGGTCACCGCTGCGGGGACCGGCGGCGCCAGGTCGGCCACAGCTCGGAGACCGGACAGGACGTCGTCGGGTCGTACGGCAGGTGTCAGATGCCGAACAACCAGCCGCAGTATCGCACAGGCATTGTCCACCGGCCTATCAGCGGGGACCGGAAGGACGTCGAGGGTCGCAACGGCCCCTCGGGTGTCGAAGGTGCGCATGCCGTTCTTGGTGCGGCGCTGCACCTCGACCGTGCCGGCGGCGAGGTAGGCCTCGACCGCGCGGGCGGCCTCGGCCGTGTCGACACCGTCCAGCCGCAGCTCCCACACGGAGGCGGTGAGCCGGTCCGCGAGCCCGGAGGTGCGGACCTCCACGGCGTCGACGATGTCCAGGCCGACCGGCATCGACTCGTCGAGCAGCTCACGGAGCTTCTCCGGGTCGCGGGGCTCGGTGAGCGCGATCTCCAGGTACTCGGCCTCGCTTCCGGTGCCGGTCGGGGCGGCGTTCGCGTACGAGACGCGGGGGTGCGGTGTGAAGCCGGCCGAGTACGCCATGGGCACCTCGGCGCGGCGCAGGGCGCGCTCGAACGCGCGCTGGAAGTCCCGGTGGCTGGTGAACCGGAGGCGGCCGCGCTTGGTGTAGCGCAGTCGGATGCGCTGCGCCACCGGTGCGGGGGGCGGGCCTTCGGGCTGTCGCTTGCCCAGTGGTTCTTCTCCTTGTGCGGGGCGGCGCGGCTCGCGCGCTGCCCTGAGGTCCGGTGAGCCTGCGGGCGGTTCCGTGCCCTCCGGCTCACCCCTGCCGGGTGTGCAGGGAGCGCTCGGGGGCGGGACGCGGCCCAGGCTGTCGTACTACCCAGAGTACGCGCCCGTGACCTCGCCGGTTCCCGGGGCCGGTCACCCCAGGAGGGCCCGCCGCACCTCGGCGCGTACCTGCCGCACGGTCGCGCGGACCGTGCGCGCGGCGTCCCGCAGGACGTGCCCGACGGGGGTGAGGACGTGACGGTAGACCTGCCTGCAGGGCCACACGACCAGGGCCCGCCACACCAGGGCGATCCCCCGCCCCACTGCCTTGACGATCCGCCCGGCCACGTGCCAGGCCCACGCGAACAGCCGGCCGACCGGCGCGAGCACGTACGCGTACACCCCGCGCGCCAGCCAGACGAACGCGGCGCCGACGGGCACGAACACCCACCGCCACACCGCAGTACCGGTCCAGGCCATACCCCGCCCCACCGGCACGAAAACCCACCGCCAGACCGCCGTCACGGTCCACACCACGGCCTGTCCCACCGGCACGAACACCCAGCGCCAGACCGCTGCCACCGTCCACACCACGGCCTGCCCCACCGGGACGACGAGCCACTGGTACACGGCCCGGGCCAGCCACACGACGCCCAGCCCGAGCGGCACGAGCCCGTACCGGTACCCGCCGGTGACCAGCCAGGCCACGGCGATCCCGACCGGCCTGAGCAGATACCCGTAGACGGCGGCGACCAGCCAGGCCGCACCCAGCCCCACGGGCCGCAGCAGCCACCGGTGGACCGCCGCGGCCAGCCACGCCAGCCCGCGCCCGACCGGTACGAGCAGGTACGCGTACGCGCCCCGCGCCAGCCACGCCACCCCCTGCCCGACCGGCCGGAGCACGTACCGCCACAGGCCCACCCAAGGCCAGACGAACGCCAGCTTGAACAGGACGGTCAGCACCCACCCGATTCCGCGGCACAGCGGTTCGAGGACGTGGGTCCACAGCGGTCCGAGGACGTGCCGGTGCACGGCCCGCCCGAACGCGGCGAGCAGGTCCCACACCACCCGTACGGGCAGCACGATCAGCACCGCGATCACCTTGGCGGGGATCCGCAGCACCCCCACGAGGCAGCCGTCGCCCTGCCCGGAGGGACGTTTGTCGAGTTCCATGCAGCTAAGGACACGCGAAAGCCCCCCGCCGTTGCACGGCGGAGGGCTTTGGCGCACGGGCTGCTCCGGGCTACTTGACGACCGTCAGCGGCAACATCTTCTTGCCGGTGGGACCGATCTGGATGTGGGTGTCCATCTGAGGGCAGATGGACACATGCCTACATCCATACATACGCTCCCGCCCATGAAGACGTATGCCGTCGAGACGGAGTGGACTGCCTCAGACCTGGCCCTCTTGGAGGACCTGAAGAAGGCGGAGGGTCTACTCCCTGCGGACGCTCCGCGCGCCCTGCTGTCCATCCGCCTGTCCGTTCTCACCGAGGACACCACGTCGCCGGTACGCCAAGAGCTGGACCTCCGCCTCCTGGCCAGAGAGAAGGGATGCCGCGTCGTCGGCATCGCTTCCGATCTCAACGTGTCGGCGACGAAGGTTCCGCCGTGGAAGCGGAAGGAGCTGGGCGAGTGGCTCAACAACCGGGCCCCGGAGTTCGATGTCCTGCTCTTCTGGAAACTGGACAGGTTCATCCGCCGCATGTCGGATCTCTCGACCATGATCGAGTGGTGCGAGCGGTACGGGAAGAACCTCGTGTCGAAGAACGACAGCATCGACCTCGAATCGACCGTCGGCCGGATGATGGTCACGCTCATCGGAGGTATCGCCGAGATCGAGGCGGCGAACACGTCGACCCGGGTCGCGTCGCTGTGGGACTACACGCGAACCCAGGACGCTTGGTTCGTCGGCAAGCCTGCGTACGGCTTCGTCACCGCGAAGAAGAACGGCAAGCCGTCCCTCGCCATCGAGCCGAACGCATACAAGGCGCTGCACTGGGCTCGCCGCATGGCCCTTCGTGGCGTGTCCGCCCGCCGCATGGCTCTGTGCCTCGTCCGCTCCGGGCTCATGTCCCCAGGGCTCACTACCTCGACTCTCCTCCGGCGCCTCCGTAACCCGGCCCTCATGGGCTACCGGGTGGAGGAGAACAAGAACGGCGGCGTACGCCGCTCGAAGCTGATACTCGGGCACGACGGCAAGCCGATCAGGGTGGCCGAGCCCATCTTCACCAAGGAGGAGTACGACGAACTCCAGGAGGCCATCGACCGGCGCGGCAAGAACCAACCCCAGCGCCAGACGCACGGCGCGACGCAGTTCCCGGGAGTCCTCACCTGTGCCGACTGCACGTCGAACATGACCGTGCATGTCACGACCAACAAGTTCGGCCAGTACCAGTACCTCCGGTGCCAGAAGTGCAAGAGCGGAGGGTTCGGCGCACCCGATCCACAGGGTGTGTACGACGTGCTCGTGAACGACGTGCTGCGAGTCCTCGGCGACTTCCCCGTACAGGTTCGGGAGTACGCGCAGGGGGCGGAGGCTCGGGCCGAGGTGAAGCGGCTTGAAGAGGCCATCACCTACTACATGACGGGCCTTGAGCCGGGAGGTCGCTACACGAAGACGCGGTTCACTCAGGAGCAGGCGGAGAAGACGCTCGACAAGCTGACCGACGAGCTGACCGCGATCGACCCCGAGACCACGCAGGACCGTTGGACGCTCGTCCACAACGGGAAGACGTTCCGCGAAGTATGGGAGTCCGGCGGCATGGAAGCCATGGCCGAGGATCTGCGCCGCGTCGGCGTCACGTGCGAGGTGACTCGGACCAGGGTCAAGGGCGTGCGCGCTCCGTCCGTGCACCTGCGTCTGAAGATCCCTCGCGACGTGCAAGAGCGTCTCGTCATCAAGAGCGACGAGTTCGCCGCCAAGCTCTGACGGACCCGTGCCCCTGCCCTGTCGCGCGAAGGGCGGGGGCTCGGTCGACCAGGTTGACGACCGAACAACACGCCGTGTAAGAAGATCCTCCCGCTCCTTCCAGGAGCGGACACCGTAGCTCCCGCCGTGTGACGGCGGTAGAGCTGGCCACTCCATGAAGGGGCCGCCATCCCGAGGGGCTGGCAGGGGAAGCCGAGGGCACCCCGAAGCGCAGGACGGTACTGCGCGACTTCCACTCACCCGCCGAGGCACAGCTACGCGCTGACTTGGCCGCCGCCAGGAGGTCGCCGCCCTTGAACATCACCATCGAGATCGTCTGGACCTGTGAGGTCTGCGCATCACCGCTCCTGGACGGAGAGGCACACGACGACTGCGCCGGCACCGAAGCGACCGGCCGATGACTTCGAGCAGCATCGACTTCGGGCAGGGCCGCACGTGGGGCGGCGTCTCCCAGCAGGAGTACCAGCGTATGGCCCGAGACGCCCGACACCCGCTCGCCTACCGCATCCACTTCGCGGCCCTCGGGTGGGCCGACCGCCACGGGCACGCCAGCTTCGGTCCCGGCAAGCTCGCCGCCCTGTTGGGCAAGGAGGGCAAGCCCCTGTCCGATCAGAGCACGAACAACGCTCTGGCCCGGGCCAAACAACTCGATCTTGTCTCTCCCCGGTCGGGGGCTGCCTGTCTGCTCCTCCCCTACTACCTGTTCCAGAAGAGGAAGGGCGCACCCGTACCGTGCCGCCTGCACCTTGACCGGTGATCGCTACATCGCTCACGTGCAGCGAGCACACGCCGCACGTGTACCGAGTCGGCATCTCACCTGCGGAGACGTTCACGCCCTCTCTTTTCTTTTTGGCTTCACCAGCGCGGCCCCGAAGGGGAGGAAGGAAGGCACGTACGCACTTACATGTCAGCGGCGAAGGGAACGGGCGCGCAGCGCCCCAACCGCAAGCGCATCGGAGAAGAGGCAGAGGCGGAAGCAGGCTTTACGTAAGCGGCCCCGAAGGGGTCGACATCAGGAAGACCAGAGAGCTGGCCAAGCGGGGGCGCTACCGCGCCCCACTACCTCAAGGCTTCAAGGCAAGGCGCTTGGGCAAGGGGCCGCTACGCGGCCACAACGGGAAGCAACAGACGACAAGCCTCGATGATGATGAGGATCTCTGGAATCGGCCAGGGCTGCTCGTCGCCTCAGAACGAGGCACCGGCCGGGCCAGAGATCATCGCCCCGCGGCGGCCGACCCGCGTGGACCTCAACAGGCCCGGCAGCGGCACCGACCCCGACCTGATGGAACGGCTCGAACGGCAGATCCTCGGCCCCCGAGACTGATGCCCGGGCACGGACAGCCTTTCAAGATCGTTTCATTTCTCTTGTCCCGCCTCCGTTGCCGTGTGCCCCTGCACCTCGGTCTCCACGTGAGCGACTTCAAGAGTCTGAATCGTTCCGCCCAGGTCCTTGAGCTTCCCCGCGACGGCGTCGGTCTCAAAGTCCCAGGTGAGGACCCCGACGGCTGCACCACCGTCGTCAAGTTCGCGGCCGATGCTTTCCATGTCCTCGTCGGTCATCTTGAGACCTTTGTGGAAGAACTCGCCGATCACGCCGCCTCCGGCCCCGGCGGCGAGCGCACCCCCTGCCAGGGACAGGCCGCCGGTGGGGATGGCCGCGATCACGCCGAGCGCCACGCCGACCCCCATCCCCTTCTTCCCGGCCCTCCGGCCTAGCTTGTGCTCCTTGACCTTGCCGTGGCTGTCCCTGACAAGCACACCGATCGCGTCGACCTTCATGTACTCGGTGGCCTTTTCCCAGTTCTTCAGCGACCGCGCCGCCTGGTCGGCGGATTCCTCGTCGGGGAAGAACGCGAGGACGAGTTGCTGCCTGTCACCCCCCAGGTCCTCCCTTGCCTTGCGGGGCGTCACTGCCTCTTCTCGCGAGATCCCGTGGCGATCGAGGTAGGCGAAGATCTTCGCGCCACCGTCAGAGTTCCCCTCCAGCTCGGACTTGAGCCAGTCCCGCATCGCGTCCTCGTGTTCGAGCAGGTCCTCGGCGAGCGCCTTGAGCTCAGGCGTATGGGCGTGCTTGGCCATCATCTTGTACAGCGGATCGACCTCACGGGTCTCCTCGGCCGTCAGCTTGGCCACTGTCTTGAAGGAGTGCAGACCGCGCGCGAGCGCCGCGCCTTCCCTGCCCAGCTTCTCGGCCTGCGCCAGGGTGACGTGCACGCCCGCGTCGTGGCCGAAGGGCTCGCAGTAGTGGACGTTGAACCACTCCATCGTCGCGCACGCTGTGAACTGCTCGGCATGCTGCGGATACATCTCGGTCAGCGTCTCGAACAGCCCGACCCCGAAAATCTCACCCTCCCAGGAGATCTTCAGCAGGTCGCGCTCGGTCCGGCCACCGGCGAATCGGTGCTTCTCGACAAACGTCATGTGCACGCACCTCGTGATCCATCTCGCCGGAGCCCGGCCTGGTTCCGGCAGGCAGCAGCCTTCGAAGGGCCAAGGAACTCGAAGGGTCCATGTGCGGCATCGCGTCGGCCAAGACCGCCAGCTCATGTGTCGCTTTCGCCCTCTCACTACCAGTAGGCCAGCAACAGGACGCAGGTGCCAGCGGGCTCCGGTGACCCTTTGAGGACTGTCGGTGTTCGATGCGACACTCTGAGCTGATGAAGTTCAGGGGGCGGGCAGGCGCGGAGGCGCTCCGGCCGCCTGCGTCGATCGTCTGCGCGGAGTGCCAGGTGTTACGAACTCAATTGGCACGCGGCGGACGGCAGTCGAGGAGACACCGGATCAGTGAGCCGTCACCCGAACCCCTGCACGGAAGATCCATTCCGTGATACACGCCCGTCCGCAGGTCAGATGCCGTGTGGGTGGGGAGATCCATCGAGCAGGTCTGGGTTCCCCCCTGAGCAGGGGGTGGCCGATTTCAGGAAGCGCCATCAATTGAGGCTCACTCTTGCGCAGTCCCTGAGCGCCGGCTACGCCGGGCGCAGCTCTCTTACCTGCATCTTCTCCGCCGTTGCCTCACTCCGCCGCCCTGACGGGGTCTGAAACCGTGGCAGGATCTGAGCCGCCAAGACATGGCGGTCGGGCAAGGCCCCCGTCGGGGGTCATACCCCCACCCCCTTCGCCGTCGCCCTGCCCTTCCGTCAGCCGCCGGCAGGCAGACCCGTGCCACGCGGAGGCGAACGGCTGTGCACCCCTCCGCACGGCCGACAGTCCGCACGCCTCACACGGAGACAGGAGCGAAGCGGCAGGCTGGCAGGCAGCCTCCCGACAGGGCAGGCAGTCAGGGCAGAGGGCAAGCCAGAGACGCGGCGCACCAACGCCCCGCTTGAGCATGAGCACCAGAATCACGACCCCTCACGACGGGGCGTCTCGCAAACCTTCGTTTTCGGGACGGACGAGCAAGGCTCGGGGCGTGTCCGTTTCGCCCACGCTCGGATGTCCCGTAACCCGTCCCGAAACATCCCCCTCCGGACTGGCTTTCGGGACACGTTTGTGAGACGGTCTCGTCATGACCACGAACACCCCGGCCGCACAGGTCGAACGTCACGCCTGCCCGAAGTGCGATGCCCCTGCTGGTAGCCCCTGCCGTACGACGACGGGCAAGGTAGCGGCGAACTACCACACGGGCCGCTTCGCCCTGGTGCCGTCACTCAAGGCGGAACTGACCGTGAAGACTCCGGCCGACCGCAACCCCGGCAAGGCATGGACGGCAGGCGCTCCCGTCACACAGGTGTCTGACGCGATACCGGGCGCAGCGATCCGGCTGGGCTACGCCCGTTGCTCAACCGTGGGACAGGAACTTCAGTCTCAGTTGGACATGCTTGCCCGTGCCGACTGCACCCGCGTGTTCTCGGAGAAGATCAGTACCCGTGTGAAGGAGCGGCCGGAGCTTGAGAAGGCGCTCACCCTGGCACGGGAGATCAAGGCAGCTGCGCCAAATCAGCCGGTCATCCTGACCGTGGTCGAGATGAAGCGTCTTGCCCGCAGCGCGTCAGAGCTGATGACGCTGTCTTCCACCCTTCAGGCGGACGGCATCCAACTGGAACTCCTGTCCGGCCCCCTTCAGGGTGTGTACGACCCGAACGGGGCAGGCGCGATCGTGTTCGCCGTGCTCGCCGTCAGTGCTGAGGTGGAGCGGGAAGGCATCCGGGAGAAGACGTTGGAAGGGTTGGAAGCTGCGGCCCGTAAGGGCAACGTCGGTGGGCGTCCGTCCGTCGTGGACGACGACAGGCTTGCCGTAGCCCGTGCCCGGTACGCCAAGGGAGAGAGCGTCACAGCCATCGCCAAGGCCCTGGGAATCGGTCGTGCCACGTTGTACCGGCACCTCGGAGAGAGCGCCTGAGACAGGCGCACACGGACGCAGACGGGCCCTCGGCATACGCCGGGGGCCGCTGTCATGTGCGGGCCTGCTGGGCGGGGCAGGGCAGGGCTGGAGCAGCACGGTTTGGCGAGCACGTCACAAGGGCGACCGAGTGGAAGACAGTGCCCTTCAGGTAGTGGCCGAGGGACACGTCTCCTCCCCACGTGAGCCGCTCGACTGCACCCTTCACCAGGAGAACCAACCTGGTCACTTCCCGATCCTCCTCAGACGCGAATCGGGGGGCGAACTCTGCGAGCTGAAGGCCGAGCCACTCACCGGCTTCCTTGGGTTCCTCCCACGTCCCTCGGATCATCGAGGGCGGTTTCATGAGCCAGTGCGCCGTCTGGATCGGGGGCACGTCGGTAGCCGGGAACACGGCCACGGCTTCTCGGTACCGGTCATGTACCTCCATCTCGCTGCTTGCGGTCGGGGCCTGTCCGGCCGGTCTGCGGACGCTCTCCCTGTCGAACGTCTTCTTCTCCCCCACCCATGCGTAACCGTGGTGGTGCACCGCTGCTCCGTTCCGAGGGATGACGACGGCCCCGCCCGTCGGCGTGAGGGCGGGGCCGTCAGTTCAGGTGGTGCCGTGGATCAGGCGGAGAGGTCGAAGCGGGCGGGGTCGATACCCGCCGCGTCCAGCTCGGCCGTGGTGAAGCGCAGCGGCTCAGCGCTCGGGCGCTTGCTGTCGCCCACGGCCCACGCGTCCGGCCCGATCTTCGCGAAGGTCACGCACGCCTCGCCGTCCGGGTGGGTACTGCCGCCGCACGCCTTCGAGAACTCGGCTCCCTCGATGGGGAGCCCGTACAGGTCGGTCATCGTTGTGCCCTTCCTGATCTGCTTCACAGCCGAGCGAGTGCCGGCTGCACCCCGCCCGTGATGGGCGGGAGTCGATGGGTACTTCGGTTTCCCGGGGCCCGAAGCGGTTGCCCTCACCGCCCAGGGCGGCACTCCAGTCAAGGAGCGGACCGGGCCGGAACCTGGGCACGTCAACCCAGACGAGACACGTCCTGCCTCTGCTCAACGGCTTGTCGATCGGGGGACTACCTGCCTCCCGCCGGGAGGGCAGCGGTGACAGGATTCTGTGGCGGTTCAGGAAGCCGAGGGCACCCGCAGCGCCTCTGCGATCTGCTCGACCGCATCAGCGCGGATCATCCCGAGGTGGACGTATGCCTGCCCGGTGTGCGTCACCACGGGCCGGACGCTGCTCCACGCGGACTCGGGAACGCCGAGCGCGGCGAGTGCCGCGCGTATGGACTCCGTCGCGTCTGTCGCCTGAGCCCTGGCATCTCTCCACGTCTGCATGTCCATCAGTGGCCGGTCCCGTGCATACGGAGCAGGATGTTGCAGTCGGCGACCGTGGTCCTGTCGTGCTCCATGCCCGCTGCCTTACGGAGCTGGCCGAGCCGCGCGCACTCGGGGCAGCCAGGTACCGGACGGGGCGGAGGGCGCTCCTCCCGGATCGGCAGTTCTACCGGTACTTCCTGCCATCGCGTGGGTTCTGTCTTCGTCACCGCCGCGCCCTCCCTGTCGCTTCCGAGGTCGATGAACAGACCGTAGGGAGCGGGGTCGTAAGGGGTCCACGCTGTTGCACGCGGTTGCACGGATTCACCCGAGGGCAGCGAGAGCCTTCGTGATCAGGGCGCGGGCTTCCGTGCCGCGCACGGCGGATCGGGACAGTTCGGAGAAGGCCCGGAGGTACGTACGGATCTCGCCGGGGGTGGTCAGGTTGATCTCTGCGGTGAGAGTCTCCACCGCCACCTGTCGGTCGTCGAAGGCGTAGAAGGCTTCGAGCGGCCAGACGGTACGGCGAGCCCGTGCGGGGATGATGCCGAGGGATACGTTCGGCTGCCCCATCACCGAGAGCACGTGTTCAAGCTGGGCCGCCATCGCGGCATCGTCGCTCACCCGGTAGTAGAGAACCGTCTCTTCGAGCACCAGGGCGAACCGATGGTCCCCTTCCCGGATCACGCGGGACCGTTGGGCCCGAGCCTTCACCGCGTCGGCCACGTCGTCCGGGGTCCCCTGGAACGCCGTGATGGACCGCAGAAGCCCTGTCGCGTAGCCGGGGGTCTGGAGCATCCCCGGCATGACGTTCGAGGCGTACACGCGAAAGGAGCGAGTCCGCTGGTACAGCGGGACAGTCTGCTCATGAACGCGCCGCATCCCGTCACGGTGGATCTGCCGCCACTCGACGTACATCGACTCTGCGTTTCGGGACGCAGCGATCAGATCAGCCGCGTGATCGTCCGCCCCGCAGGCAGCGCACCAGGAACGGATGTCTGCGTCCGAGGGCGGCGTCTTGCCCCGCGCGATCCGGAATGACTTCGACTTGTGCCAGCCGCACCGAGCGGCCAGCTCATGCCCTGTCAGGCCAGCGTCTTGCATGAGGCCCTGCAAGCGGGCAGCCACAGCGGCTCGCGCCGCTTGGGCGCTGGAGAGCGGAGAGGAAGGCATGAGCTGACCGGTCAGGAATCAGACGGCGTACTTCTCGTGCGGGATGGCTCGCTCCCACACTGCTTCGAACGCCGACACGCACAGCTCAACTGCGGCAGGCTCTTCCGTCTGGTCAGTGTGGACCCATCGGCCGACTCCATCGAAGACGTTGAACTGAACAAGACGGCCGTCGAACAACCAGAAGTCGTTACCCGGCAGGGCAAGGTCCGAGGCGTGGCGACGGGGCAGCCAACGGATCTGCTCCCCAGCAGCCACGTTCGTGAAGGTGCCCGAATGCTCGAAGGCGATGTAATCACTGACGGGCTCCGAGACGATGCGGGCACGTCGGATGACCACACCCTTGGCCGTGACCTCCTGAACCAGGTCGAGCCACGGACGCCACCACGAACCCCGGTCCTCCGGGTCGAGCCGGCGCCCTTGCTTCCACGCGGCGAAGCCTTCGATCTCGTTCTCAACGCCGTACGTGTCGCGCATCTCAAGATGCACGGCTGACTCCCGCACTGACCTGATGAGGTCAGAGAAGTCAGTCAGACTCTGCGACACGGAGCGCCTCCCTGAGAAGCGGGATCATCCGCTTCGGAACCCTGATCACCGACTCATGCCCGGGGATCGGCACATCCCGCGAGCTCTCGCCCGTGGTCCGCTCGTCTGCCGTCCACCCCTGGATCACAAGATCCTTCGACTCCTGGTCCACCCACACAGCGGGTGATCCGTGATCTCCGGACTCGGGATCTTTACCGACGAACCGTAAGGCCATGGCGTCCCTCCCTGTCGAGCGCGTTGCGCCTGGTTGCACGACCTTCACTCTGTCGGAACCTGCGGGTCAAGAGGGCGCGTTCACCCCGATCCGACCCGAAGCTGTCCATCGGCCCCACGCAGAAGGCGCCCGGACTCTTACGGCCCGGACGCCTCTGTTCAGCTACACCCACTCGACCGCCGAGACGATGCCCGGATCTTGCCGAGGAGCAGGGAGCGGCGTGCGCCGCACAGGGCGGGAAGCCTGCTCCCGCCCCCTCGTCCCGAGCTCCCGAAGGATCTCGGTACGCTCCGCCTCGCTCATGCCAGCGAGCGTGTCAGCCATCCTCTGGACGGCATCGCCGCTGGTCACGGCTACTTCTTGACCTCAAGCGGGAGCAGCTTCTTACCCGTCGGTCCTACTTGTGGCCATGTGTCGAACTGAGGACAGACGCCGCAGTCGAAGCACGGGGTCCAGCGGCAGTCGTCGACCTCGGTCTCGTCGAGGGCGTCCTGCCAGTCCTCCCAGAGCCACTCCTTGTCGAGGCCGGAGTCCAGGTGGTCCCAGGGCAGGACTTCCTCGTACGTGCGCTCGCGGGTCGTGTACCAGTCGACGTCCACGCCGTGCGCGGCGAGGGCCTTGTCGGCGCACTGCATCCAGCGGTCGTAGCTGAAGTGCTCGCGCCAGCCGTCGAAGCGGCCGCCGTCCTCGTACACGGCGCGGATGACGTCGCCGATGCGGCGGTCGCCGCGGGAGAGGAGGCCTTCGACGATGCCCGGCTTGCCGTCGTGGTAGCGGAAGCCGATGGAGCGGCCGTACTTCTTGTCGCCGCGGATCTTGTCGCGGAGCTTGGCCAGGCGGGCGTCGGTCTCCTCGGCCGAGAGCTGCGGCGCCCACTGGAACGGGGTGTGGGGCTTGGGCACGAAGCCGCCGATGGACACCGTGCAGCGGATGTCGTTCTGGCCGGAGACCTCGCGGCCCTTGGCGATGACGTTGACGGCCATGTCGCCGATCTGGAGGACGTCCTCGTCGGTCTCGGTCGGCAGGCCGCACATGAAGTACAGCTTCACCTGGCGCCAGCCGTTGCCATAGGCGGTGGCGACGGTGCGGATCAGGTCCTCTTCCGAGACCATCTTGTTGATGACCTTGCGCATGCGCTCGGAGCCGCCCTCGGGGGCGAAGGTCAGGCCGGAGCGGCGCCCGTTGCGGGTGAGCTCGTTGGCCAGGTCCACGTTGAACGCGTCGACGCGGGTCGACGGGAGGGACAGGCCGACCTTGTCCTCCGTGTAGCGGTCCGCGAGGCCCTTGGCGATGTCGGCGATCTCCGTGTGGTCCGCGGAGGACAGGGAGAGGAGGCCGACCTCCTCGAAGCCGGTCGCCTTCAGGCCGCGGTCGACCATCTCGCCGATGCCGGTGATGCTTCGCTCCCGCACGGGGCGCGTGATCATGCCGGCCTGGCAGAAACGGCAGCCGCGGGTGCAGCCGCGGAAGATCTCGACGGACATGCGCTCGTGGACGGTCTCGGCGAGCGGGACGAGCGGCTGCTTGGGGTACGGCCACTCGTCGAGGTCCATGACGGTGTGCTTGGAGACCCGCCACGGCACGCCCGACCGGTTCGGCACGACGCGCCCGATGCGGCCGTCCGGCAGGTACTCCACGTCGTAGAAGCCCGGCACGTAGACGCCGCCGGTCTTGGCGAGGCGCAGCAGCAGCTCCTCGCGGCCGCCGGGGCGGCCCTCGGCCTTCCAGGCGCGGATGATCTCGGTGATGTCGAGGACGGCCTGTTCGCCGTCGCCGATGACGGCGCAGTCGATGAATTCCGCGATCGGCTCGGGGTTGAAGGCCGCGTGGCCGCCGGCGAGGACGATCGGGTGGTCGACGGTGCGGTTGCGGGCCTCCAGCGGGATGCCCGCGAGGTCCAGCGCCGTGAGCATGTTGGTGTAGCCCAGCTCCGTGGAGAAGGACAGGCCGAACACGTCGAAGGCGCCGACCGGGCGGTGGCTGTCGACGGTGAACTGCGGCACCTTGTGCTCGCGCATGAGCTCTTCGAGGTCGGGCCACACGCTGTAGGTGCGCTCGGCCAGGACGCCCTCGCGCTCGTTCAGCACCTCGTAGAGGATCATGACGCCCTGGTTGGGCAGCCCGACCTCGTACGCGTCCGGGTACATGAGCGCCCAGCGGACGTCACAGGCGTCCCACGGCTTGACGGTGGAGTTGAGCTCTCCGCCGACGTACTGGATGGGCTTCTGCACATGCGGGAGCAGAGCTTCGAGCTGTGGGAAGACCGACTCGGACATCACGCGACTTTCGTGAAGCGGGCAGGGGGGCGACTCTCAAGCGTAACCCGATGCGTCGCCGGTGCCGGACGTCGTGATCTTGGTCTAGGGGGCGAGGGCCTCCCGGAGGGCGGGGTCGGAGGCCTGGTCCCAGATTTCCGGAAGCTCCCGTTCGCGTGAGGCGGCGAGGGCTTCCTCGCGGGCGTAGAGCACGCCCCAGCTGAAGGCGGACTCGCCCGCCGCGGCCGCCTGCTCGGCGAGGCCGCGCAGTGCATCGCGGGCGACGACGCTGTCCTGGTGGTCGCCGAGCAGGGTCTGGACGGACTTCATGGCCTTGGCCTGGCGGTCGGCGGGCTTGCCGAGGGCGGGTTCGGCGGCCTCGGCGGCGTACCGGGCGCGCTTGGCGGCCTTGCGGGCGTCGTGGAGGGCGTGGTCGCGTTCCTCGCCGGGGTCCAGGGAGAGGGCGTGCTCGATCCGGCCGGAGAGCCGCTCGTAGTCGCGGAGCACCGCCTTGGGCAGGGGCTTCCCGGCGGGCTTGGCGGCGGCCGGCAGCAGCGGGGGGGCGGCGAGCAGGGCGTCGAGGGCGTCGAGCAGGGCCAGGTGGCGCGGGGAGTCGAGGTAGGCGAGGGCGCGGCGGCGGGAGGCGGCGCGGCGGCCGTTGTTCCAGGTGCGCAGGCGGCCGCGGACGGGGCCGTGGCGCAGGGTGCGCGGGAGGCCTTCGAGGCCGTCCTGGAAGCGCTCGTGGAGGACTTCCTGGTCGCGGTCGACGCCGAGTTCCTGGCCGAGGTGGCGCAGCTCCTCGCCGATGGGGTCGGTGACCTCGCGGTCGAGGATCTTGCGGTAGGTCTTGAAGGCGCTGCGCATGCGGCGGGAGGCGATGCGCATCTGGTGGACGGAGTCGGGCAGGTTGCGGCGTACGGCGGGGTCCTGGGCGACGATGGCGTCGCGCTGTTCGCGCAGGTAGGCGAGGACGTACGCGCCCGCAGTGCCCTCGGCGGGGCCGATTTCGGGGCGGGGGGCGGGTTCGGTGCCGGTCTCGGCGAGGGCCCGGGCGAGTTTGGAGGGGGCGTCGCTGACGCGGATCCCGGCCTTGCGGAACTTCTTCTCGACGGCGTCGAGGAGGGCGGGGTCGACGCCGTCGGCGAGTTCCACCTCGACTTCGGTCCAGGTGGCGACGGCTCCGGTGACGGCTCCGGCGGCAGCCTCGGCCGCTTCTGCGGTGTCCCCCGCCGCCCCCGCGCCGGCGGGCTCGGCCTCGGCGCGGACGCTGTCGGTGGAGAGCTCGGCGAGCAGGGCGCCGTCGGCGTCGAGGAGGTGGCTGACCCGTCGCGAGGAGAGCAGGCGGACCTGCGGCCTGAGGCCGCTGTCGCGGACGCGGGAGCGGACGAGGGCGGCGAGCGGGCGGGGGACGGTGTCGCCGAGCGGGGCGGCGACCTCGTCGCGGACGCCCGGGGAGACGGGCAGTTTGAGGTGCCAGCCGGCGTCGGAGCCGCCGGTCCGGCGCCTGAGGGTGAGTCCGTCGGCGGCGAGCCGCTGGTCGGGGGTGTCGTAGTAGACGGCGTCGAGGTCGACGGTGCCCCGGTCGGCGACCTCGGCGATCCCGGCCGTGCCGGTCAGGTCGGGGACGCCGCGCCGGGCCGCCTTGCTCGTCTCGAACTCGAACTTGCGCTCAATCTCCCGCTTTGTATCCGCCATGCATCGAACTTAATCCTGAACGGATCACGACGGGAGGGTGAACGGCTGCCGGACCGCCGATCGGCTGCGAAACGGCCGAAGACCGCCGCCGTCAGGCCGACAACGGCCGCTGCACCTTGATGGACTGCAGGAGCCCGATGGCCACCCACACGGCGAACATCGACGAGCCTCCGTAGGACACGAAGGGCAGCGGCAGACCCGCCACCGGCATGATCCCGAGGTTCATTCCGATGTTCTCGAAGGACTGGAAGGCGAACCAGGCGATGATCCCGGCGCAGACGATCGTCCCGTACAGCTCGGTGGTCTCGCGGGCGATCACGCAAGCCCGCCACAGGATGACGCCGAGCAGCAGCAGGAGCAGCCCGCCTCCGACGAATCCGAGCTCTTCCCCGGCGACCGTGAACACGAAGTCGGTCTGCTGTTCGGGGACGAACTGGCCGGTGGTCTGGGAGCCCTTGAACAGCCCGGCGCCGGTCAGGCCGCCGGAGCCGATCGCGATGCGCGCCTGGTTGGTGTTGTAGCCGACGCCGGCGGGGTCGAGGTCGGGGTTGGCGAAGGCGGCGAAGCGGTTGATCTGGTACTCGTCGAGGATGCCGAGCTGCCAGACCAGGACGGCGCCGGCGACGCCGGAGCCGAGCAGGCCGAGCACCCAGCGGTTGGAGGCGCCGGAGGCGAGCAGCACGCCGAGCACGATGACGACCATGACCATGACGGAGCCCAGGTCGGGCATCAGCATGATGATGCCCATCGGGGCGGCGGCGAGGCAGAGCGCCTTCACCACGGTGCGGTGGTCGGGATGGGAGAGGTCGCCGGCGTCCACCCGGGCGGCCAGCAGCATCGCCATGACCAGGATGATCGTGATCTTCACGAACTCGGAGGGCTGGAGCGAGAAGCCGCCGCCGATGACGATCCACGCGTGGGCGCCGTTGATGGTGGCGCCGAGCGGGGTGAGCACGGCGATGATCAGCACGAGGGAGATCCCGTACAGGATCGGCACGGCGCCGCGCAGGGTCCGGTGGCCGAGCCAGATCGTGCCGATCATCAGCACCAGTCCGATGCCGGTGTTCATGGCGTGCCGGACGAGGAAGTAGTACGGGTCGCCCTGGTTCAGCTGGGTGCGGTTCCGCGTCGCGGACCACACCAGCAGGCTGCCCAGGAGGGACAGGGCGAGCGCGGAGAGGATGATCGGCCAGTCGAGGCGGCGCAGCACGGAGTCGCGCGAGGTCAGTTTGGCCATCGCGCCGCGCTCGGGTGCGTAGCGGGATACGGAGAACTTGTTGGCGGTCTGCATGGTCGCTTTTCGGCTCAGTCGTGCCACGACGGGGGCTGGGCGGGGGGTCCGGCGAGCGCGGGCGGCGCCAGTTCCTCCGGGGACGGGGGCACGTACGGCTTGATCTCGGGTGCTGCGATGGAGCCGTCGGGCTGGACGGTGGGCAGTGCGGACTCGGGCCGGGGCAGCAGGGCCCTGGCGGGGTCGTGGTTGCCGGCCATGTCGTATCCGTACATGGCGTTGTAGATGTTGCGCACGGCGGGTCCGGAGGCGCCGGATCCGGTCCCGGCCTGGGAGATCGTCATCACGATCACGAAGTCGTCGGTGTAGGTCGCCAGCCACGAGGTGGTCTGCTTGCCGTAGACCTGGGCGGTGCCGGTCTTGGCCCGCATCGGGATCTCGTCCTGCGGCCAGCCGATGAACCGCCAGGCTGCGGTGCCTCCGGGCTCGACGACCATGCGCAGGCCCTTGTCGAGGTTCTGGATGGTCTTGGCGTCGACCGGCAGCCTGCCGTGGGGCGTGGGCTTGATGACGTCGGCCCGCTTGCCGTCGGGGCTGATCACGGCCTTGCCGACGGTGGGGTCGAAGAGGGTGCCGCCGTTGCTGATGGCGGCGTAGGCGGTGGCCATCTGGATGGGGGTGACGAGGACGTCGCCCTGGCCGATGGCGAAGTTGATGCTGTCGAAGGCCTTGAGCTGGTTGCCTTCGAGGCAGCTCTCGTAGGCGATCTGCTCGACGTAGGTGCCGCCCTTCTTGCCCTGCTTGCACCAGGCGTCCTTGTTGGCCGTCCAGAAGTTCTTCTTCCACCGGCGGTCGGGGATGCGGCCGGTGACCTCGTTGGGCAGGTCGATGCCGGTCTCGGAGCCGAGTCCGAACTCGCGGGCGGTCCGGTAGAACCAGTCGTGGGCGTCCTTCTTGGGCTTGAGGCCGCCGTCGCGCTGCCATTCCTTGTGGCCGAGGGCGTAGAAAACGGTGTTGCAGGAGAACTTGAGGGCTTCGCCGAGGCTGATGGGGCCGTGCCCCTTGGACTCGAAGTTCGCGAAGCTCCGGCCGCCGAGGCTGTAGGAGCTGCTGCAGTTGTACTTGCTGTCGAAGGGGTAGCCGGCGCGGACGGCCGCGCTCGCGGAGACCACCTTGAAGATGGAGCCTGCCGGGGCCTGGCCCTGGATGGCCCGGTTGAGCAGCGGGTAGTTGGAGCTCTTGCTGGTGAGCGCGGCGTAGTCCGTGCCGGAGATGCCGCCGACCCAGGCGTTGGGGTCGTAGTCGGGCTGGGAGGCCATGGCGACGACGCGGCCGGTCTTGGCCTCCATGACGACGACGGCGCCGGAGTCGGCCTCGTACTTGCGGCCGGTGATCTTGTCGGTCTCGTGGCGGACGGTCTTCATCGCCTGCTGGAGCTCGTACTCGGCCACGGCCTGGACGCGGGCGTCGATGCTGGTGACGAGGGTGGACCCGGGCACGCCCGGGTCGGACTTGGTCTGGCCCATGACCCGGCCGAGGTTGTCGACCTCGTAGGAGGTGACGGTCGCCTTGCCGCGCAGCTGCTTGTCGTACGTGCGCTCGATGCCGGAGCGGCCGACCTGGTCGGAGCGCAGGTGGGGCGAGTCGGTGTCCTTCGCCTTCTGGATCTCGTCGTCGGTGACCGGCGAGAGGTAGCCGAGCGCCTGGGCGGTGCGGGCGCCGCCGGGTGCCGGGTAGCGGCGTACGGCAGTCGGCTCGGCGGTGATGCCGGGGAATTCCTCGGGGCGTTCGCGGATCTGGAGGGCCTGCTGGGTGGTGGCCTCGGAGGTGACCGGGATGGGCTGGTAGGGGGAGCCGTTCCAGCAGGGCTTGGGGGTCTGGGAGTCGCAGATGCGGACCTTCTCCACGACCTCCCGGGGGGACATGTCCAGGACGGCGGAGAGCCGGGTCAGGACGTCCTTGCCCTTGTCCTTCATCTTCATCAGCGCGGTACGGCTGGCGGACACGACGAGGCGGGTCTCGTTGTCCGCGAGGGCGACGCCGCGGGCGTCGAGGATGGGGCCGCGGACGGCGGGCTGGACGACCCGCTGGACGTGGTTGTTCTTCGCCTCGTCGTAGTACTCGCCGCCGTTGCGGATCTGGAGGTACCACAGGCGCCCGCCGAGCGTGCAGAACATGGAGAAGATGAGGACCTGGATGATGACGAGCCGGATCTGCACCCGGGGAATCCGGCCGGTCGCGGGGGTGTTGGTCACGGTCCCTGCCCCTTCACAGCTTCTTGACGCTCTTCACGCTCTTGACGCCCTTCACCCCCCTTATCCGTCCGGCGCGGTTGGCCCGGTTGCGGGCCGTCATCAGGCGCAGGCCGCCGCGCTGGCTGCCGATGCGCAGACCGGTGCCGCCGGCGAGCCAGCCGGAGGAGACGTCGGTGGCGGCGGCCTGGCCGCCGCCCGCGTCGACGGCCATCGGGTCGCTCTCGGCGCGCCGGGCGAGGGCCATGACGAACGGGACGGCGAACGGCGCGAGCAGCAGGTCGTAGAGGGTGGCGGTGAACAGCAGCCCCGTCAGGCCCACGTGGCGGGCGGCGGTGTCCCCGACGAGGGCGCCCACGCCGGCGTACAGCAGGGTGGAGCCGATCGCGGCGGCGACGACGGTGAGCAGCGGGCCCCAGGCGGAGCGGAACCGCCCGGAGTCGGGGCGGACGAGGCCGGCGGCGTAGCCGATGACGCACAGGACGAGCGCGTACCGCCCGGCGGCGTGGTCGGCGGGCGGGGCCAGGTCGGCGAGGAGGCCCGCGGCGAAGCCGATGAGGGCGCCGCCGACGTGCCCGTAGACGAGGGCGAGGGCGACGACGGTCAGCAGGACCAGGTCGGGGACGGCGCCGGGCAGTTGCAGTCGGCCGAGGACGCTGACCTGGACGACGAGGGCGACCAGGACGAGCGTGGAGGCGAGCAGGATCCGGTTGAAGCGCATGGCGGTCTGCTCCTACTCGTCGGCCGGACCGGCGGACGCGGACGGGGACGGGGTCGCCGTGACGGTGACCGTCGGCGTGGGCACGGCCTGGGGCTTGGGCGGCAGGACGGCGTCGCGGGGGTCCTCACGCGGGGGCATGACGACGACGCCGACGATGTCCAGGCGGGAGAACCCGACGAAGGGGCGGACCCAGACGGTGCGGGTCAGGTCGCCGCGCGCGGGGTCGACCTTGACGACCTCGCCGAGGGGGACGCCGGGCACGAAGGGCTTGTTGCCGCGGGAGCCGAAGGTGACGAGCCGGTCTCCGGGGCTGATCTTGGCCTTGCCGTTGAGCATCTGGACGGACAGGGCGCGGTCGCCCTGCCCGGTGGCGAAGCCGAGCTCGCCGGTCTTCTCCAGGCGGGTGCCGACGGTGAAGTCGGGGTCGTTGGCGAGGACGACGGTGGCGGTGTCGGGGCCGACGGTGGCGACGCGGCCGACGAGGCCGTCGCCGTTGATGACGGTCATGTCGCGTTCGATGCCGTCCTTGCTGCCGGCGTCGATGGTGACGGTCCAGGAGAAGCCCTGGGCCGCTCCTATGGCGATGACCTCGGCGCCCTTGATGCCGTACTGTCCGGCGCCGGCCCGCTTGAGCATCTCGTCGAGCTCGCGGATCCGGCTGCGGGTCTGGTCCTCGCTGCCGAGCTTGGCCTTCAGGGCGGCGTTCTCGCGCTCCAGCACGGCGATGCGGCTGTGTCGTTCGCCGGAGTCGCGTACCGCTCCTATGGCGTTGGCGACCGGATCGACGGCCGTCGCGACGCCCTTCTCGACCGGTCCGAAGACCGCCGCGGCGGCCTGGCGGGCGCCGTCGACCGGGGACTCCTCTCCTGCCCTGATGTCCACCGTGATCAGTGCGAACGCGATGGCGATCAGGAGCACCAGGAGCAGCCGGCTTTCTCGTGTGTCCCTCACGTGCGGCGGCCGTGCCTTCCTTTGTAGATAGCCGAGCGGCTGAACGGCTCCGGTGGAGCCGGGGCTTGCACCGGACTGTTGCCTGTATATCAACGATCCGCCGCACGGGCGCGGCAGCACCCGTACGGCGGATCCTTGTGTTCCGCTTGTCCCCGGGCGGCCCCGGGGAGCCGGTCAGCGCCGGGGCTGGGCGTCCAGGACCTGCTGGAGCGCCTCGAACTCCTCCACGCACTTGCCGGAGCCCAGGGCGACGGAGTCCAGCGGGTCCTCGGCGATGTGGATCGGCATGCCGGTCTCGCGGCGCAGCCGCTCGTCGAGGCCGCGCAGCAGCGCGCCGCCGCCGGTCAGGACGATGCCGCGGTCCATGATGTCGCCGGAGAGCTCCGGCGGGCACTTGTCGAGGGTGGTCTTCACCGCGTCCACGATGGCGTTGACCGGCTCCTCGATGGCCTTGCGGACCTCGGCGGCGGAGATGACCACCGTCTTGGGCAGCCCGGAGACCAGGTCGCGGCCGCGGATCTCGGTGTGCTCGTCCTGGTCGAGGTCGTACGCCGACCCGATCGTGATCTTGATCTGCTCGGCGGTCCGCTCACCGAGGAGGAGGCTGTACTCCTTCTTGATGTGCTGGATGATCGCGTTGTCGAGCTCGTCGCCGGCCACCCGGATGGACTGCGCCGTGACGATTCCGCCGAGGGAGATGACCGCGACCTCGGTGGTGCCGCCGCCGATGTCCACGACCATGTTGCCGGTGGCCTCGTGCACGGGAAGGCCCGAGCCGATGGCCGCGGCCATGGGCTCCTCGATGATGTGCACCTGACGGGCGCCGGCCTGCGTGGACGCCTCGATGACGGCGCGGCGCTCCACCCCGGTGATACCGGAGGGGACGCAGACCACGACGCGCGGGCGGGCCAGGTAGCGGCGCTTGTGGATCTTGAGGATGAAGTACCGGAGCATACGCTCGGTGATCTCGAAGTCGGCGATGACGCCGTCCTTGAGGGGCCTGACGGCGACGATGTTGCCGGGCGTGCGCCCGATCATCTTCTTCGCCTCGGAGCCGACCGCCAGAATGCCACCGGTGTTCGTGTTGATGGCGACCACGGACGGCTCGTTCAGGACGATCCCCCGGCCCCTCACGTACACCAGCGTGTTGGCGGTCCCGAGGTCGATCGCCATGTCACGGCCGATGAACGACATGTTGTTCCCCTTGTTCCCCATGAGGAGCGTCTGGCCTTCCAGTTGATAGCGGCTGCTGTCAGGTCGGCGAGGTGGGTGTGTGGGTGGAGGCCCCATCGTAGTGCCGAGGGTACGGACATCGCGCGACGGGACTCCGGCAATCCCGCCGGAACGGATACCCGCCCCCTTAGTGGTGACGTCGTGTCCTGCACATGCGTTCCCGCACGGGCCCGGCCATACCGAAGGGCGACCGAAATTACTTCGGTCGCCCCAGGTCGTGAGCGCTATTCGGCTGATGTCGGGTCAGGACGCGTCCGTCAGGGGGACCCGTCGGAGAACCCGTCAGAGGGAGGGGAAGAACAGCTTCAGCTCGCGCTCCGCGGACTCCTCCGAGTCCGAGGCGTGGATCAGGTTCTCGCGGGTGATCGTGCCGAAGTCGCCCCGGATGGAGCCCGGCGCGGCGGCGATCGGGTCGGTCGGGCCGGCCAGCTGGCGCACGCCCTCGATCGCGCGCTCGCCCTCGACCACGAGGACGACGACCGGGCCGCTCGCCATGAAGCCCATCAGCGGCTCGTAGAAGACCTTGCCCTTGTGCTCGCCGTAGTGCGTCTCCAGGGTGTCCTGGTCGAGGGTGCGCAGCTCCATGGCCGGGATGGTCCAGCCGGCCTTCCGCTCGATACGGCCGATGATCTCGCCGACCAGGCCGCGGCGGACAGCGTCCGGCTTGAGGATGACGAGCGTGCGCTGGGACATGTTGCTGCTCCTTGCGGCAAACGGGTGCGGTGGTACGAGGCTACAGCCAGCCGGCGGGCGTGCTGCGCGGAGCCCCGGGCCCGCCCGGGCCGGGGGCTCCGCGGCCGGCGGCTATGCCTGGGCTTCGCTCTGTGCGGCCCAGCGGGCCTTGGCGGCGTCGATCTTGCGGCCGTAGTGGACCGAGCACCACCACAGGCCGGCGAACACGGCCCCGAGGAAGAACATCATCGGCACCACGAACCCGCTCGCGATCAGGCCGATCTGCAGGGCCCAGCCGATCTGCACCGCGCCCGGCCGGGAGAGCATCCCGCACAGCAGCACCGACAGCAGCATGGCGATCCCGCAGACCGTCCAGACCTCGGCCTGGGTCAGGTCCGGGTCCTTCATGGCCACCAGCCCGGCGAAACCGATGACGAAGAACTCGCCGATCAGCGTCGAGGCACACAGGGTGCGCATCCTCAGCCCCTCTTCAGCAGCAGGCGGGCCTCGCCCACCGTGATCACGGAGCCGGTCACCAGGACGCCAGCCCCTCCGTACTCGGCCTCTTCCTCCGCCAGCGTGATCGCCGCCTCCAGGGCGTCGTCCAGCCGCGGCTCCACCTGCACCCGCTCCGCGCCGAAGACCTCGACCGCGATGGCGGCCAGCCCGTCCGCGGACATCGCCCGGTGGCTGGTGTTCTGCGTGACCACGACCTCCGCGAAGATCGGCTCGAAGGCCTCCAGGACCCCCCGCACGTCCTTGTCGTCGCTCACGCCCACGACGCCGACGAGCCGGCTGAAGCCGAACGCCTCGGTCACCGCCTCCGCCGTGACCTGCGCGCCCGCCGGGTTGTGCGCCGCGTCCAGGATCACCGTGGGGCTGCGGCGGACGACCTCCATCCGGCCCGGCGAGGTCACCGAGGCGAAGGCCCGCCGCACGGTGTCCACGTCCAGCTCCCGGGCCTGCTGCGCGCCGACCCCGAAGAAGGCCTCCACCGCGGCCAGCGCGACCGCCGCATTGTGCGCCATGTGGGCGCCGTACAGCGGGAGGAAGATCCCCTCGTACTCGCCGCCCACGCCGCGCAGCGTCAGCATCTGCCCGCCGACCGCGACCTCGCGCGAGACGACGCCGAACTCCATGCCCTCGCGGGCCACGGTCGCGTCCACCTCGACGGCCTTCTTCAGCAGCACCTGCGCCGCGTCCACGGGCTGCTGCGCCAGGATCACGGTGGCGTCCTGCTTGATGATGCCGCCCTTCTCCTGGGCGATCTCGGCGGGAGTGGAGCCGAGCCGGTCGGTGTGGTCCAGGCTGATCGGGGTGACCACCGCGACCGCGGCGTCGATCACGTTGGTCGCGTCCCAGCTGCCGCCCATGCCGACCTCGACGACGGCCACGTCCACGGGCGCGTCCGCGAACGCCGCGTACGCCATCCCGGTGAGGACCTCGAAGAAGGACAGCCGGTAGTCCTGGGAGGCGTCGACCATCTCCACGTACGGCTTGACGTCCCGGTACGTGTCGACGAACCGCTCCGCGGTGATCGGCGCCCCGTCCAGGCTGATGCGCTCGGTGATCGACTGCACGTGCGGGCTGGTGTACCGGCCGGTGCGCAGCTCGAAGGCGTTCAGCAGGGCCTCGATCATGCGGGCCGTGCTGGTCTTGCCGTTGGTGCCGGTGACGTGGATGGAGGGGTACGCGCGCTGCGGCTCGCCCAGGACGTCCATCAGCGCGGCGATCCGGCTGACGGAGGGCTCCAGCTTGGTCTCGCCCCAGCGGGTGGACAGCTCCTGCTCCACCTCCCGCAGCGCCTGCGCCACCTCGGGGTCGAGGGGCGCCTCGGGAACCGGGTCGCCCTGGGGCGGCCCGGCCTGGGCGCGCAGGGTCCGGCTCCCGGCCTCGATCACCGCCAGGTCGGGGTCGCGGTCGGCTTCCTCCGCCACGATGCTGTCGAACATGTCGAGGGTGTCGTCGCGGTCGTCGGGGCCGTGGCTCTCGGGCTGCTGCTCACTCACAGGGCCAGTCTACGGACGGGCGCCGGGAGGGCTGCGCGGCCCTCGGCTCCGGGGGCCGCGCGCGGGGCCCGGACGGCGCTACCCGCGGGGCAGGGTCGCCACGACGAGGTACGCGTCCTCGGTCCGGGTGGCGGTCAGGGTGCCGCCGAGGCTGCTGACCCGCTCGGCCATGCTCGCCGTGCCCGAACCCGCCGAGACGGGGGCGCGTGCCGGGCCGCGGGCGGGCAGCCTGTTGCCGACCGAGATCCGCAGCCGGTCCCCGTCCGCCTCGATCCGTACGTCGACGGTCTGGCCGCGGGCGTGCTTGGCGGCATTGGTCAGGCATTCCTGCACCACCCGGTAGACGGCCGCCTGCCGCAGCGGCGACAGGCCGTGGACCTGCGGGTCCAGGCTGAGCCGTACGGGTGAGCCGGCGCGCCCGCTCTGCTCCGCGAGGACGGGCAGCCCGTCCACGCCCGGGGTGGCGTCGGGGTCGCTGCGCTGGACGATGATCTCGTTGAGGACCAGGTGGGCCCGGCGGGCGGTGTCGGCGAGCTCCTCGAAGTCCTTCGCGTGCGCCGTCCGGCGCGCCCGTACCGACAGGACCTCGGAGCGCACGGTCAGCAGGGTCAGCTCCCGTCCGACGAAGTCGTGGACGTCGCGGGCGACCGAGGAGCGCTCCTGCTGGACCGCCTGGAGCACGGCCGACTCGGCGGCGCGGGCTTCGAGCTCGCGGACGAGGTCGTGGCGGTAGGCGGCGATGCCGACGGCCGAGGCGAGCACGCCGATGGGCACGACGAGGCTCAGGAAGGCGCTGAGGGTCTGGGCCCGCGGCTCGGGCCAGCCGGGCACGCTGAACACCGCCAGCGCGAACGCCACGTAGCCGACGGTGGCGAGGACGGCGGCCCGGCGGCCGCGGTAGCGGCCGACCGAGTAGAGGGCGAACTGGATCAGCGTCAGCTCGTGCAGCCAGCCGATGAACAGCAGGGCGGTGAGGTACGGGATCCAGGGCGCCCGGCGGCGTACGACCAGGGTGGCGGCCCCCGCGGCGAGGACGGCGGCGGCCATGGGGCCGGTCAGCGAGTTGTCGGCGGCGGCGAGGCCCGGCAGGTCCAGGGCCATCAGGGCGAGGCAGCCGAGCGCGGTGAGCACGTCGGACGCCCGCTGGGTGCCGGACCAGCCCTCGGCGAGCCGGCGGCCGCCGGCCACGGCCCACTGGTACGCCGAGACGACGGGCTGGAGGCGCATGCCTTCCATCATCCGTGGTTGCCGTAGGGGATCCGGCCCGACCAACCCGGACAAAAAAGTGATAAACGGCACGCCGGGGGCCGGGTACGGCGAAGGCGGGTACGGCAAGGGCGGTACGGCGAAGGCCCCCGCACCGGCATCCGGTGCGGGGGCCTTCGTACGGCCGTGGCGCGGCCCGCGGCCTGCGGGCCGGCTGCTAGGCGGCGGGCAGGGCCTCCAGCTGGGCCTGGATCCGCGCGATGTCGGCCTCGGCCTTGGCCAGGCGGCCCTTGATCTTGTCCACGACGTTGTCGGGGGCCTTGGCCAGGAAGGCCTCGTTCCCGAGCTTGGCCTCGGCCTGGGCCTTCTCCTTCTCCGCGGCCGCGAGGTCCTTGGAGAGCCGCTTGCGCTCGGCGGCCACGTCGATGGTGCCCGACAGGTCGAGCGCGACGGTGGCCCCGGCCACCGGCAGGGTGGCGGTGGCGCTGAAGCCCTCGCCCTCCGGCTGGAGGCGCAGCAGCTGGCGGATGGCCGCCTCGTGCGCGGCGAGCTGCGTGCCGGCCAGGTCGAGGCGGGCCGGGACCTTCTGACCCGGCTGCAGGCCCTGGTCGGCGCGGAAGCGGCGGACCTCGGTGACGACCTGCTGGAGGTTCTCGATCTCGGCCTCGGCGGCCTCGTCGCGGAAACCGCTGTCGGACGGCCACTCGGCGACCACGATGGACTCCCGGCCGGTGAGGGTGGTCCACAGGGTCTCGGTGACGAACGGGACGACCGGGTGCAGCAGGCGCATCAGGACGTCCAGGACCTCGCCGAGGACCCGGCCGGAGGCCTTGGCGCCCTCGCCGCCCGCGAAGAACGTGGTCTTCGACAGCTCGACGTACCAGTCGAAGACCTCGTCCCACGCGAAGTGGTAGAGCGCCTCGCTGAGCTTGGCGAACTGGAAGTCCTCGTAGTACGCGTCGACCTGGGCGACCGTCTTGTTCAGGCGGGACAGGATCCAGCGGTCGGTGGCCGACAGCTGCTCGACGGGCGGAAGCTCGCCCTCGACCGTGGCGCCGTTCATCAGCGCGAAGCGGGTCGCGTTCCAGATCTTGTTGGCGAAGTTGCGGGAGGCCTGGACCCAGTCCTCGCCGATCGGGACGTCGGTGCCCGGGTTGGCGCCCTTGGCCAGGGTGAAGCGGACGGCGTCGGAGCCGTACTTGTCCATCCAGTCCAGCGGGTCGACGACGTTGCCGAAGGACTTCGACATCTTCTTGCCGCGCTCGTCGCGGACCAGGCCGGTCAGGGCGATGGTCTTGAACGGGACCTCGCCGTCCATCGCGTACAGGCCGAACATCATCATCCGGGCGACCCAGAAGAAGATGATGTCGTGGCCGGTGAGCAGGACGTCGGTGGAGTAGAACTTCGCCAGGTCCGGGGTCTTCTCCGGCCAGCCGAGCGTGGAGAACGGCCACAGGCCGGAGGAGAACCAGGTGTCGAGGACGTCGGTGTCCTGGTGCCAGCCCTCGCCCGTCGGCGGCTGCTCGTCGGGGCCGACGCAGACGATCTCGCCGTTCGGGCCGTACCAGATCGGGATCCGGTGGCCCCACCACAGCTGGCGCGAGATGCACCAGTCGTTCATGTTGTCGACCCAGTCGAAGTAGCGCTTCGACATGTCGGCCGGGTGGATGGCGACGCGGCCGTCGCGGACGGCGTCACCGGCGGCCTGGGCCAGCGGGCCGACCTTGACCCACCACTGCATGGACAGGCGCGGCTCGACGGTGGTGCTGCAGCGCGAGCAGTGGCCCACGGAGTGCATGTACGGGCGCTTCTCGGCGACGATCCGGCCCTGCTGGCGCAGGGCGCCGACGACCGCGGAACGGGCCTCGAAGCGGTCCAGGCCGAGGAAGGGGCCGTGGACGGTGATCACACCGCGCTCGTCCATGATCGTCATGGAGGGCAGGTCGTGGCGCTGGCCGATGGCGAAGTCGTTCGGGTCGTGCGCCGGGGTCACCTTGACGGCGCCGGTGCCGAACTCCGGGTCGACGTGCGTGTCGGCGACGACCGGGATGGTGCGGTCCGTCAGCGGCAGCTTGATCCGCTTGCCGATGAGGTGCCGGTAGCGCTCGTCGTCCGGGTGGACGGCGACGGCGGTGTCACCGAGCATCGTCTCGGCGCGGGTGGTGGCGACGACCAGGGTGTCCTCGCCCTCGCCGTACGTGATGGAGACGAGCTCCCCGGCGTCCTCCTGGTACTCCACCTCGATGTCGGAGATGGCGGTCAGGCAGCGCGGGCACCAGTTGATGATGCGCTCGGCGCGGTAGATCAGCTCGTCTTCGTACAGCTTCTTGAAGATGGTCTGGACGGCCTTGGACAGGCCCTCGTCCATGGTGAACCGCTCGCGCGACCAGTCGACGCCGTCGCCGAGGCGGCGCATCTGGCCGAGGATCTTGCCGCCGTACTCTTCCTTCCACTGCCAGACGCGGTCGACGAACTCCTCGCGGCCCAGGTCGTGGCGGGACTTGCCCTCCTCGGCGAGCTGCTGCTCGACCTTGTTCTGGGTGGCGATGCCGGCGTGGTCCATGCCGGGCAGCCACAGGGCCTCGTGGCCCTGCATGCGCTTGCGGCGGGTCAGGGCGTCCATCAGCGTGTGCTGGAAGGCGTGGCCCAGGTGGAGGGAGCCGGTGACGTTCGGCGGCGGGATGACGATGGTGTACGCGGGCTTCTCGCTCGCGGCATCGGCGGTGAAGTACCCACGCTCTACCCAGCGCTCGTAGAGCATCCCCTCTACCTCGGCCGGCGCGTACTGGGTCGGCAGTTCGGAGTTGGGGGTGCTGGGTGTCTGCGTGTTCTCGGTCACGGGCACAGTTTAGAGGCGTAACGGTCCGGTACTGAAACCGGCAAACCCGGGGGCCGGGGACCTGCGCCCGGCACCGGTGGGCCAGGATGTGTGGACTGCATAAACATCCTGAAGGGGGACGTGGGTATGAGCTACAACCAGCCGGGACCGTACGGAGGCCCGCCGCCGCAGCAGCCGGGACCGTACGGCGCCCCGCCGCCCCCGCCCCCTGCCCCGGCTCCCGGCCCGTACGGCCAGCCCGCCCCCCAGCCCGGCTACGGCTACCCGCAGCAGCCCCCGACCGCCCCCATGGGCTTCCCGCAGCAGCCCCCGCCGCCGCCCGGCGCCCCCGGCTACCCGCCGCAGCCCCCGACCGCCCCGATGGGCCTCCCCCAGCAGCAGCCGCCCTACGGCTACCAGCAGCAGCCGGGCATGCCGCCGCAGCCGTACGGCACCCAGCCGCCGAAGAAGTCGAAGACGGGCGTCATCATCGCCGCGGTCGTCGCGGTGGCGGTCATAGCCGGCGGCGGCTGGTACCTCCTGGGCGGCTCGGGCGGCACCATCGACGAGGCCACCAAGGGCTACAAGCTGGTCGCCCCGGAGACGGTCGGCGAGTTCAAGAAGAACCCCAAGTCTCAGCCGGGGTCTTTCACCGACAAGGAGCGCCGGGAGGCCGAGGCCGTCGGCGTCAAGAACCCCACCCAGGTCAACCAGAAGTACCAGGCGGGCGACCCGAGCAACCCGCTGGCGGCCAAGGCGCTCAACTTCGAGGGCGTCTACGGCGACATCGCCGAGCCCGAGAAGGCGGTCGACGCCTACTTCGCCCTGGCCAAGGCCAACACCAGCGAGGGCGACAAGATGACGGTCGAACTCATCGGAACCCCCAAGGCGATAACCCCGAATGGTTTCAAGGGCGCAGTGATGAAGTGCCAGGAAGCCAAGTACACCGCGAAGAGCTCCACGACCAAGGGGCCCAAGGAGTTCACTCTTCCGATCTGCATCTGGGGCGACCACAGCACCCTGACCATGGTCGGCGCGAGCGACGCGGCTGCCATCCTCTCGGGCCAGAAGGGCTACACCATGGAGCAGGTCGCGGACCTCGCGGCGAAGCTCTACAACACGGCCCGCGTCAAGGTCTGATCGACCCGGCGGCCGACACGAGCACCCGTTCCCCGTGTCGGCCGCAACCAGGTCGCCCTTACGCCATGCTGCACGCCGTGATGGCGTCTTCGCTCCGGACCCCTATGTTGGCCAGACCCAAGTAGCAACCCTGCCAGGCTCCCACGTTGGTGTAGTCCGCACCGAACTTGCAGGCAGCCTCCACCTTCGGGCCGATGACGTAGCCCGCTTCATGCAGCGAATACTGGCAATCGCCCTGATCGGCCGACGCGGGTGAGGCCACCACGATCGGCAGCGCAGCAGCAGCGAACACTGCCGCCAGGACTCCCCCTGCACGCTTCATCTTCATCTCCATCCCTTTGCCTACGGCACGGAGAAGGAGTTGATCATGAAATGTGCCGACACTCTCGGGAAAATGGCACAAATGACCGATTGCCGATCGAGTTTGCCTGAATCCGACGAGGGGCGCCCCGGATGTCCGGGGCGCCCCTCCTCGTTCGGGTGCGGCAGCAGCGCGCCGCGTAACGACTACGCCGACTTCTCCTGCGGGCCCTGGTCCTTCGGGACGATGCGGGGGACCAGGGTCGGGTTCACGTTGGAGCGGACCACGTCGGCGGTGATGACCACGCGGGCCACGTCCTTGCGGGACGGGACCTCGTACATCACCGACATCAGGACCTCCTCCATGATGGCACGCAGGCCGCGCGCGCCCGTCTGGCGGAGGATCGCCTGGTCCGCGATGGCCTCCAGGGCCTCGCGCTCGAAGTCCAGCTCGACGCCGTCGAGTTCGAACAGCCGCTGGTACTGCTTGACCAGGGCGTTGCGCGGCTCCACCAGGATCTGGAGCAGCGCTTCCCGGTCCAGGTTGTGCACCGAGGTGATGACCGGCAGGCGGCCGATGAACTCCGGGATCATCCCGAACTTCACCAGGTCCTCCGGCATGACCTCCTGGAACTGGTCGCTGGCCTCGATCTCCCGCTTCGAGCGGATCGTCGCGCCGAAGCCGATGCCCTTGGCGCCGGCCCGCGATTCGATGATCTTCTCCAGGCCGGCGAAGGCGCCGCCCACGATGAACAGCACGTTCGTCGTGTCGATCTGGATGAACTCCTGGTGCGGGTGCTTTCGGCCGCCCTGCGGCGGGACCGACGCGGTCGTCCCCTCCAGGATCTTCAGCAGGGCCTGCTGGACGCCCTCGCCGCTGACGTCGCGCGTGATCGACGGGTTCTCGCTCTTGCGGGCGACCTTGTCGATCTCGTCGATGTAGATGATGCCGGTCTCGGCCTTCTTGACGTCGTAGTCGGCGGCCTGGATCAGCTTCAGCAGGATGTTCTCGACGTCCTCACCCACATAGCCGGCCTCCGTCAGCGCCGTCGCGTCGGCGATGGCGAACGGGACGTTCAGCATGCGGGCGAGGGTCTGGGCCAGGAGGGTCTTGCCGGAGCCGGTCGGGCCCAGCAGCAGGATGTTGGACTTCGCGAGCTCGATCGCGTCGTCCCGGCCCTGCGCGCCGCCGTTCTCGCCGGCCTGGACGCGCTTGTAGTGGTTGTAGACCGCGACGGAGAGCGCCTTCTTCGCCGGCTCCTGGCCGACGACATAGCTCTCCAGGAACTCGTAGATCTCGCGAGGCTTGGGGAGTTCCTCCCACCGGACCTCGGAGGTCTCGGCGAGCTCCTCCTCGATGATCTCGTTGCAGAGGTCGATGCACTCGTCGCAGATGTACACACCGGGTCCTGCGATGAGCTTCTTCACCTGCTTCTGGCTCTTTCCGCAGAACGAGCACTTGAGCAGGTCGCCGCCGTCACCGATGCGTGCCACGAGGTGCTTCCCCTTCGCCTGGGAGACGCCTGGTTCAGCGGCTCCTGGTGCCTCATATCCGACGGTACCTTGCCGGGGGCCCCGTACGGGGCCCCCTTGACGCGGTTCACATCCCGGAATTCCGGGACGTGTCCGCGTCGAGCGGCGGCAAGGATCAGACCGCGTTCATCTTGCGGGTGGAGACGATCTGGTCGATCAGGCCGTACGCCAGGGCGTCCTCGGCCGTCAGGATCTTGTCGCGCTCGATGTCCTCGCGGATCTTCTCGATCGGCGTGGACGAGTGCTTGGCCAGCATGGTCTCCAGCTGGTCGCGCATGCGCAGGATCTCGTTGGCCGCGATCTCCAGGTCGGAGAGCTGCTCACGGCCGGTGCCGCCGGACGGCTGGTGGATCAGCACGCGCGCGTTCGGCAGGGCCATGCGCTTGCCGGGGGTGCCGGCGGCGAGCAGGACCGCGGCGGCGGAGGCCGCCTGGCCCATGCAGACCGTCTGGATGTCCGGCTTCACGAACTGCATCGTGTCGTAGATGGCCGTGAGCGCGGTGAAGGAGCCGCCCGGGCTGTTGATGTAGATCGAGATGTCGCGGTCCGGGTCCATCGACTCCAGGCACAGCAGCTGCGCCATGACGTCGTTGGCGGAGGCGTCGTCGATCTGCACGCCGAGGAAGATCACGCGCTCCTCGAAGAGCTTCGCGTACGGGTCGTACTCGCGCACGCCCTGCGAGGTGCGCTCGACGAAGCGCGGGACGACGTAGCGGTTGTCCACCTGCGGGCCGGTGTAGAGGCCGCTCGCGGGAGAGAGGTTGTTCATGTGCATCTGGGTGTTCACCATCCTGGTGCCGTTCTGCGGGCTGGGGCTTGCCTGGTGCGGGCGGGCGTACGGGCCTCGCGCGAGGCCCGGCGCACCGCCGGGGCCGGGATCAGGCCCCGGTGCCGCCGCCGCCGGGAACCAGGGACGCGGCGCTGATGATCTCGTCGATGAGGCCGTAGTCCTTGGCCTCCTCCGCCGTGAACCAGCGGTCGCGGTCGCCGTCGCGGATGATGGCCTCGACGGTCTGGCCCGAGTGGCGGGCGGTGATCTCCGCCATGCGCTGCTTGGTGCGCAGCAGGTACTGGGCCTGGATCTTGATGTCCGAGGCGGTGCCGCCGATGCCGGCGGAGCCCTGGTGCATCAGGATGTCGGTGTTCGGGAGCGCGAAGCGCTTGCCCGGGGCGCCGCCGGTGAGCAGGAACTGGCCCATGGAGGCCGCCATGCCCATGCCGATGGTGACGACGTCGTTCGGGATGTACTGCATGGTGTCGTAGACCGCCATGCCGGCCGTCACCGAGCCGCCGGGGCTGTTGATGTACAGGTAGATGTCCTTCTCCGGCTCCGCGGCCAGGAGGAGGAGCTGCGCCGTGATCTTGTTGGCGATCTCGTCGTCGACCTGCTGGCCGAGGAAGATGATGCGCTCGCCGAGGAGCCGGTTGTAGACATGGTCGCCGAGGCCGCCACCGATGGACGGCTCACCCGCGGCGTAAGGCTTCAGATTCGTCACGTATCCACCTGCTCGTCTCCGACGGCCACATGCCGTCTCAGCGTCTCGTTCTGGGGCGCGGCCCGGTTGGCGCGGTGTGTCCGCCATCGTCCGGGTACTCCCGTGCCCTCGTATTCATGGACCCTAACGCGCAGGTCGGACAACGCCATCCCGCTTCCCGAACTGTTCGCTCGGAGCGCAAGGTTCCCGGGGGCCCCGGGGGTACGCGGAAGGGCCCGCACGCGGCGGCGTGCGGGCCCTTCAGAAGCACTGCGGGGTGCTGCCGGGCCAGCGGGGGCCCGCCGGGCTTACTTGGCCTCGTCGGCCTTGTCCTCGGCCTCGCCGTCGACAGCGGCCTCGACCGTCTCGGCGGCGGTCTCGACCTCGTCCTCCTCGTCGGACAGGTCGATGACCTCACCCTTGGTGTCGACGACCTTGGCGGCCTCGACGACGAGCGCGAGGGCCTTGCCGCGGGCGACCTCGCCGACCAGCATCGGGACCTGGCCGCCCTCGACGACCGCCTGGGCGAACTGGTCGGGGGACATGCCGGAGGAGGCGGCGCGGCGCATGAGGTGCTCGGTGAGCTCCTCCTGGTTCACACCCAGCTTCTCCTTGTTGACCAGGGCGTCCAGGACGAACTGGGTCTTGATGCCCTTGATCGCCTGGTCCTTGGTCTCGGCGTCGAACTCCTCGACCGTCTTGCCCTGGAACTCCAGGTACTTCTCGATGGTCAGGCCCATCTGGCCGAGCTGGTGGTGCTCCAGGTTGTGCTTGCGGGTGTTGACCTCGTCCTCGAGGAGCTTCTCGGGGATCGGGACCTCGGCGAGCTCCAGCAGCTTCTCCAGGACGCGCTCCTGGGCCTGCGTGGCCTGGTCGTACTGCTTCATGTTCTCGAGGCGCTTGCGGCTGTCGGCCTTCAGCTCGTCGAGGGTGTCGAACTCGCTCGCCATCTGGGCGAACTCGTCGTCCAGCTCCGGCAGCTCCTTGGCGGCGACCTTGGACACCTTGACGGTGACCTCGGCGTCCTTGCCCTCGGCGGAGCCGCCCTTCAGCTGCGAGGTGAAGGTGGCCTCGCCGCCGGCCTCCAGGCCCTTGACGGCCTCGTCGATGCCGTCGAGGAGCTCGCCCGAGCCGATGGTGTACGAGACGTCCGTGGCGACGCCGTCCGGCAGGACCTCGCCGTCGACCTTGGCCTCCAGGTCGAGGGTGACGACGTCACCCTCGGCGGCGGCGCGCTCGACGTCCTTGGTGGAGGCGAAGCGGTTACGCAGCTGCTCGACGGACTTCTCGACGTCCTCGTCGGTGACCTCGACCGCGTCGACCTCGACCTCGATGCCGGAGAAGTCCGGGATCTCGATCTCGGGGCGCACGTCGACCTCGGCGGTGAAGGCCAGCAGCTCGCCGTCCTTCAGCTCGGTGATGTCGACCTCGGGCTGACCCAGCGGGTTCAGGTCGGCCTCGTTGATGGCCTCGGTGTAGAACTTCGGGAGCGCGTCGTTGACGGCCTCCTCCAGCACGGCGCCGCGGCCGAAGCGCTGGTCGATGACGCGGGCCGGGATCTTGCCCTTGCGGAAGCCCTTCACCGTGACCTGCTGGTTGATCTTCTTGTACGCCGCGTCGAGGCTGTCCTTGAGCTCCTCGAAGGGCACCTCGACAGTGAGCCGAACCCGAGTCGGGTTCAGGGTCTCCACGGCGCTCTTCACGGTTCGGTCTCCTTGTGGCTGACTGCTGGGGTTCTGCCGTCTCGCTGGTATTCAGCGGCCCGGCGGACTTCGGCCCGGTACATCAGACACACGGGCACGCAGCTTGCATAGTAACCGCAAGCGGCAATCAGCCCACAACGCGATCTTGGCGATGCGGCGGTGGTGGTCGGGGTGGCCGGATTCGAACCGACGACCTTCCGCTCCCAAAGCGGACGCGCTACCAAGCTGCGCCACACCCCGTCGGTGCGACACGTAGGGTACATGGCCGGAGACCCTCCGACACGCCGCGTTTTGACGAAGGTTTCCGGCCGCACGCGGTCCGGCCACGGCCGGCGCACTATCCGGTGTGCACTCCCCCGGCCCGACCCGCTAGGATGCTCTCCGTGCCGCGGCCTTCGGACCTGCGGCGCACGCAATGCGGGTGTAGCTCAATGGTAGAGCCCTAGTCTTCCAAACTAGCTACGCGGGTTCGATTCCCGTCACCCGCTCTGAACGACAAAGGGCCAGGTCAGAGGACGTTTCCTCGACCTGGCCCTCCGTCGTTCCCATGGCCTGCGACCAGGCCGCCGTGCCCCCTGCGCATGCGTTTGTATGTCCGAGGTCTACGCGATCCGCCTCCTGGACGCCCTGAACGACGCGGGCCCCACGTCCGCAGCCACGGCGGCCGCCGACTCGGCAGCAGCACGAAGTGAAGGGATCGGCCGTGCCGACCGACGTCGCCCTGAGCCTCGACCGCCTCACGGCGCCAAGCTCCTACGACGACCTCATGCTGACCATAGGTACCTTTCAGCACATATGCGATTCGTCCTACCTCTCGATAGACCTCTATCCCACCGACACGGCCGACTTGGGTGGAGCACTCGCACGCTTGCTGGAGCAGTGGAGCACCCAGGTCGACGGGCTCCGCGGCGTGAGTGGCACCGCCTACCTGCCCTACGACTTCTCGGACCAGTGCACGGCATGGCTACGCGTGTCTTCTGCGGACGGACACGCCATCGAGGTCCAAGCCGGCTGGAGCACGATCCCGGGGTGGAACGTCAACCCTTTCGACTACATCGCCGAGGCCCGCGAGGTACCGGGGTTCAAGCCGCTTCCCGAAGCCCGGATCACCTGCCTGCTTGACGACCTGGCGGCCCGCATCAACGCCAACCGCATCACCCTCGCCTCCACCGGCAACTAGCGCGGGAAGAGTTTCCACTTCCTCAAGGGCGCTTCCGCCGCGCACGACGCGTCGAGCGCGCCCGCCACCCGGACCCGCGCCCCCCGTCTCGGCCCCGCTCCAGCCCACGGTTGCACCCCACTCCGCCCCAGGCAGCCAGGCCGAGCAAGCCCAAGACCCACGCGACACATCCACGCCGAGCCCAGCCAGCAAGGCCCGCCCGAACGCGCAGGCCCTGGCAGACCAGCCGCCTGGAGCCCCTGCCTCACTCCGCACGGGTCGACGGCAGACGGGATGACAGCAGGGGGCACGTTTGAGACCGCGGGGCTGCATCCGCTGATCAATGTTGCAGAACGACACTCGCCATAGCGGTCTTGGCTTTAGAGTGTCGCGACTCGCCATGTACCAGCGGACCGATTTACAGGTGAAACATGCACGTACAAGAATCGAGAATTTCTGTGCGGCTCGTGGAGTATCCGATCTACTACCCCGAAACTGCGTGGACGCTGGAAGTAGGCGAGCTTGAGATAACCAGTGGGGAAATCCTCGCAGAGCTTGGAGAAGTTGCCACACTTCATGGGCAGCTGAAATACCCGGCATCCCACGAGTTGAAATCACGCGAGAGTCAGACCAGCTGGGGCGCCTCCGGCTCATTCGGCGAATACCTTCTGGACTTGTCAGTCAACGCGGGAGGCGGTTTGGGCGCAATCGCCTTCAGCGCCGCCATCAAGATCACTTTTGACCGAATCCGTGCTCGGGCAACCTACACGCCGCCCCCTCGCGATCCAATGACACCTGACGAGGCTCGACGCCTCCTCGCATCACACATCTCGATCCACTATGGAGTTTCAGCAAGCCAGCTCATCGAAAAGGAGCACAAGCATTCACCAGTCGAGCAAATCCACGAGTTCTCGTTCACCAGCCCGGACGGGGCAGAGTACGGCGGGATAGTCGGCTCGCCAGAGGACCCCTTGGAATGCACACGGGTGTGGCGAAAGTCGTCCACCCCTCAGGCTAGGCCGGAGTACTCCCACATGGAGAACGAGTAGCCACGGTGGAGCCTTCATGGCCGTCTCAGAGGTGCAGGCGGTACCCCTTGGAGACCAGCGGCAGCGGGAACGACGTCGGCCCGGCCGGCAGATGAGTGCGGTATGAGTTCGGATCACATTTCAATCGCGCGAGGTTCGCAATGCGCTCCGATGAGGGGGACGGGGGCGCAAACTCCAGAACCAAGCAGATCAGCAGCCAGGCAGGTAGAGCCGTTTCCCGTCACCTGCTTCGCGCGGCTCAGGGCCGGGTCAGAGGGGTTTTACTCTGCTTGGCCCTGGCTTGTTCCCGGGTTTTGGGTGCGGGTCGGGCGTTGATCAGATTTTGATGCCGGCGATGGTGTCGGCCAGGGAGTTGAGGAAGCGGTTGACGTCCGGGGCGATGGAGCTGGACGCGAGGAAGAAGCCGAAGAGGACCGCGATGATCGCGGGGCCGGCCTTGATGTGGTTGCCGCGGATCATCACTACCAGGATGATCGCCAACAGAACCACCACTGACAGCGAAATCGCCACTTCTGATCACACCTTCGGTCGTTCCCGGTCGGCTTCGGGCACGCGGCCGTGCGTACCCCCACATGGATCATCCTCCCACCAACGGGGCTTGGCTATCCGTCACGTGATGATTCGCCCGTGGCGTCTGTCCGCCAACAGGGCTCGGGTCAGGGTGCGATGAGGCCGAGGAGGGAGCGGACGCGGGCGTACTTCGCGGACAGGCGCTGGCGGGTGGGCTCGTCGAGGACGGACAGCCGGGCGGGATCCGCGTTGTGCGCGAGGTCTGCCTCCTTGACCAGGAGGGCCCCGGGGGTGGCGAGGATGCGGGCCGTGTACTCCTCGACCGGTTCCCCGGGGCGCTTCGTCACCGCGAGGACCATGTCCTTCACGGTCTGGGGCAGGGGGGCGGAATCCAGCCATTCCCGGCTGAGGGCGTCGTCCTCGACGGCGTCGTGCAGCCAGGCCGCCGCCTGCTGTTCGGGGCTGCCGCCGCGGGCGCGGACGCCCTCGGCCACCGCGGCGAGGTGTTCGGCGTACGGCCGGCCGGCCTTGTCGGTCTGCCCCTCGTACGCGGTGCGCGCCAGGGCCTCGACCTCCGCGAGGGTGAGTGGCTGCTGCGTCATGCGGATCCCTTTGCTGTGGTGTGCGCCGCGGCGCGGAGGGCCCGTGCCGCCCGGTGCACGTCCGCCTCCGTGGTGCGCCAGTTGGAGAACGCGGCGCGCAGCGCGGGGGTTCCCGCGTAGACGGTGGGGGTGACGAACACCTCGTCCGCGGCGGCCTCCCGCAGGGCCGTGAGCCGGGCCGGGGTGGGGTCTTCGGCGAGGGTGAAGCAGACGACGTTGAGGCGAACGGGGGCGAGCAGCCGGAAGGCGGGGTCCCGCTCCAGTTCGGCGCCGAGGGCACGGGCGCAGTCGATGTCCCGCTCGACGATCTCCCGGTGGCCCTCGCGGCCGTACGCGCGCAGGGTGAACCAGGCGGCGAGGGCGCGCAGCCGGTGCGAGTTCTCGGGGGTCAGGTGCACCAGGTCGGGCCGGTCGCCGAGGGGGCCGAGGTAGGCGGCGGCGTTCTGGAAGACGCGGGCCTGGAGGTCGGGCCGGCGGGTGAACTGGACGGCGCTGTCGTAGGGGACGTTCAGCCATTTGTGCAGGTCGATACAGAGGGAGTCGGAGGCGTCGAGGCCGTCGGCAAAGTGGGCGTGCTGCGGGGAGAGGGCGGCGAACGCGCCGAACGCGGCGTCGGTGTGCAGCCAGAAGTCGTGGCGGTCCTTCAGCGCGGCGACGGCCCGGAGGTCGTCGAAGTCCACGGTGTTGACGGTGCCTGCGTTGGCGACGACGACGGCCGGGCCGGGCGTGTCGGCGAGGGCGTGGTCGAGGGCGGCGGGGTCGACGGCCTCGCGCCCGGGGAGGGTGGGCACGGGGACGAGGGAGGCGCGGCCGAGGCCGAGGACGGCCAGGGCCTTGGCGATGGAGGAGTGCGGGGCGCCGGAGAGCACGCGGACCGGGCCGAGGGCGGCGGCCCCGTCCTCGGCCGGGGAGACGCCGAGCCGTTCGCCGAGCCATTCGCGGGCGATGGCGAGGCCGGTGGTGTTGGACATGGTGGCGCCGCTGACGAAGGTGCCGCTGTGGTCGGGTCCGAGCCCGAACAGCTCGCGGAGCCAGCCGACGGTCTCGCGTTCGAGGTCCTGGCCGGCGCCGTCGAGGGCGGAGTTGGAGTTCTGGTCGTGGGCGGCGGTGAGCCAGTCGCCGGCCAGGGCGGCGGGGGTGGCGCCGCCGGTGACGAAGCCCAGGTAGCGGGGGCCGGCGGAGGCCGACAGGCGGGGTGCCCAGCGGTCGGCGAAGGCAGCGAGGGCTGCCTCCGTTCCGGTGCCGCGGTCGGGGAGCGGCTCCGGGAACGGCTCCGGGAGCGGCTCGTGGTCCGGCCGCCCGGCCGACGGCGGGACGACGGGGCGCTCGCCGAGGGTGGCGAGGGTGTCGGCGGCGGCGCGGCGGGCGGCTTCGAGGAGCTCGGGCAGGCGGGCCAGGTCGGCGGCGAGGGTGCGGTCCATGGGCGGCACGGTAGGGGCCGGGCGGGCGGTCACGGACCGGCCAATCCGGGGAGAGTGGCCGGTCCGCGGTCCGCGGCCGCCCATCGCCCCAACCCCCCTCCGCCCCGGCACGGCCCGACCCCGGCACGGGGTCGGCCGCCACGCCGGGGAAGGCCGAGGGGGGTGGGGTGGGGCCGCGGAGGTGTCGTACGGTCGGCGGATGCGTGCAATACGGGGGACAGCAAGGGCGTTTGGGGCCGCCGCGGCCGTGGCGGTGCTGGCGGGGTGCAGCACACCGCCGGCCCCGGCGCTCGCCCCGGGGCCGACCGGGGCGGCACTGTCGGCCGCCGGGGCGGCGTGCCCCGAGGGCGGGGTGCGCGTACGCGAAGGGCGCGGGGAATCCGCGATGGGCATGCGGATCGTGAACGTCCGGCTGGTCAACTGCGGCACCGCCCCGTACGAGCTCGAAGGCTATCCGCAGATCAGGCTGCTGGACCGCGAACGGATGCCGGTGGAGGCGGAGGTGAAGTACGGCTCGGCGGACATCACCGCCTCCAAGGTGCCGCGCACGGACGCACCGCCCCCGCGGGTGACGCTCCGGCCCGGGCAGGAGGCGTCCTTCAGGATGCTGTGGCCGGACCTCGGGCCCGACTCCGCCGCGCCCGCCGCCGAGGGCCGGGCGGTGGAGGTGGTGCCCAGGCCCGGCGCGCCCCGGGTGACCGTGGAGCTCACCGCCGCGGTGGCCCTCGGGGACCCGGGCAGGCTGGTCGTCAGCACCTGGAGGGTGGCGGCCCCGTGATCGTCTGGCTGAACGGGCCCTTCGGGGTCGGCAAGACGCAGACCGCGTACGAGCTGCACCGGCGGCTGCCCGGCAGCGCCGTGTGCGACCCCGAGCACGTCGGCTTCGGCCTGCACCGGATGCTCCCGGCGGGGCTGCGCGGGGACTTCCAGGACCTGCCGGCCTGGCGCCAGGGGGTGTTCGAGGTGCTGGACCTGGCTGCGCGGCGGCATCCGGGGCCGCTGCTCGTGCCGATGACGGTCACCGAGCCGCGGTACTTCGACGAGACGGTGGGCCGGCTGCGCGGAGCGGGCCACGACGTACGACACTTCGCGCTGCTGGCCGGGCGCGGCACCGTACTGCGGCGGCTGCACGGGCGCGGCCTGCTGCCCGGGCTGAAGCGGGACAGCTTCGCGGTGGCCCGGCTCGACGGGTGCCTGGCGGCGCTGCGCGCGCCGGAGTTCGCGGACCACCTGGCCACCGACCACCTGGACGTGGCGCAGGCCGCCGCCCGGGTCGCGGCCCTGTGCGGGCTGCGGATGGTGCCGGACAGCGGCGGGGCGCTGCGTGGGCGGCTGCGGCGCGCGCTGGTGGGCGTGCGGCACATCCGGTTCGACTGACGACGCCCCTGGCCGACGGCCCACACCGGGCGAGGGCCGGTCGTGAAACCGCGGGCCGGTGGGGGCTGGTCGCGCAGTTCCCCGCGCCCTTGAGGGGCGCGGCGGCGCGTCAGGCGGCGGCCCCCGTGTACGCCGGGGCGGTCAGCGTGGTCATGCGGGCGGCGATGGTGGCGGCGGAGCTGCGCGGCAGCCGGTCGGCGATGAGCCCGTCGGCGAGGAAGAGCACCTGGTCGGCGTGGGCGGCGGCGGCCGGGTCGTGGGTGACCATGACGACGGTGGCGCGCAGGGAGTCGACGGCCGCCCGGAGCAGTCCGAGGATCTCGGCGGCGGTGGTGGTGTCGAGGGCGCCGGTGGGCTCGTCGGCGAAGACCACGTCGGGGCGGGTGACCAGGGCCCGGGCGATGGCGACGCGCTGCTGCTGGCCGCCGGAGAGCTCGGCGGGGCGGCGGCGTCCCTTGCCTTCGAGGCCGACGCGGGCGAGCAGGTCGGCCGCGCGGGCGCGGTCCTGGCGGACGCCGGCGAGCCGCATCGGGAGCAGCACGTTCTGCTCGACGGTGAGGGAGGGCAGCAGGTTGAAGGCCTGGAAGACGAAGCCGAGGCGGCTGCGGCGGAGTTCGGTGAGCTCGTTCTCGTCCATGCCGGTGATCTCGGTGCCGCCGAGGCGGATGGATCCGGCGGTGGGCAGGTCGAGTCCGGCCGCGCACTGCAGGAAGGTGGACTTGCCGGAGCCGGACGGACCCATCACGGCGGTGAAGCTGCCGCGCGGCAGGCTGAGGTCGATGCCGCGCAGGGCGTGAACGGTGGCGGGTCCGCGCCCGTACTCCCGGCGTACGCCGCGCAGTTCGACGGCGGCCGCGACGGCCGTGCTGTCGTACGCGGTCTGCTCGTACGCGGTCTGCTCGTCCTCGCGCTGCCGCCTGCTGCGCCGGAACCCCATGGTGTCCCCCTCCGCTGTGGCCGGTGCTCCGGCCGTTTCTGTTGCCGTGGCCGTGGCCATTGCCGTTGCCGTTGCCGTGGTCGATGGTGTGCTCGACGCTACGGACGGCCGGGGGCGGCGGCCATGGCGCAGCCCGGCGGATCGCCGGTGGGGACAGCCCCACCACTGGCATGCGGTGGGGCGCCGGTACGCGGCGTACGGCGGTTCAGGGCGAGCGGCGGATGATCAGCAGGGCGCGGTCGTCGTTGACGTCCTTGGCGACCTTCTCGATCAGGTGCCAGGCGGCGCCCTCCCAGCCGGCCGCGACGTAGCGGTCGGCCTCGCCGGTGAGCCGGTCGATGCCCTCGCTGATGTCGCGGTCGGCGGTCTCCACCAGCCCGTCGGTGAACAGCATCAGGACGTCGCCGCGGCGGAGGTTGCCGCGGGCGGGCTCGAACTCGGCGCCGTCGTAGACGCCGAGCAGCGGGCCCTCGCCGGACTTCTCGTGCCAGCGGCCGGATCCCGCGGAGAGCTGGAGGGCGGGCAGGTGGCCGGCGGAGAGGAGTTCGTAGTCGCCGGTCTGGAGGTCGAGGACGAGGTGGACGGAGGTGGCGAAGCCCTCGTCCCAGTCCTGCCGGAGGAGGTAGCCGTTGGCGGCGGGCAGGAAGCCGTGCGGGGGCAGTGCGCCGAGCAGGCCGCCGAAGGCGCCGGAGAGCAGCAGGGCGCGGGATCCGGCCTCCATGCCCTTGCCGGAGACGTCGGTGAGGACGATCTCCAGGGTCCGGCCGCCGTGGGTCCGGGCGGCGACGACGAAGTCGCCGGAGAAGGACTGGCCGCCGGCGGGCCGCAGGGCCATCTCGCGGTGCCAGCCGCGGGGCAGGGCGGGCAGCTTGCTCTGGACCCGGATGCGTTCGCGCAGGTCGAAGAGCATGGTGCCGCCGCGCCGCCAGGGCACGCCGACGCGGCTGCGGAACTGGGCGATGACGAGTCCGAAGAATCCGCAGGCGGCGACGACCAGGACCGTGCCGGGGGTGACCCGGGCCGGTCCCTCGGTGTAGGGGCCGAGGACCAGGGCTTCGACGATCAGTGCGGCCGCGGAGGCCGCGTACAGGGCGAGGAGGCTGGCGGGGCGCAGCAGCAGGCCGCCCGCGACGATGGGCAGGACGAGGGCTGCGGGCGAGAACCACACCGGCAGCATGAGGGTGCCCCAGGCGAAGGCGGGGACGGTGGCGAGGAGTCCGGCGAAGGCGAGCCAGTCGGAGGCGTCTCCGCGGAAGTAGTCGACGGCGGATTTGCGCAGGGCGGTGCGGGCCCGGTGCCAGGTCAGGCGTGCCCGGGCCATGAGCGTCTCCACGCGTGCTCCGGCCATGTCTTTCGGGACCTTATCCATCCTGGCTGTGCGCGCGCAGGGGGACCCCCGGACCGGCGGGGTTCCGCCAGGCCCGAGGTCGTCCGAAATCCCGTCGACCGGGGTGGATTGCCCTGGTAAGGATTACCTTATGGCTCTTGAGATGCGTGTATTGCAGGCTGATGAGTGGGATGCCCTGTACGACCACCTGGAACTGGCGTTCGGTGGTGTGCCCGATTCCTCCGAGACGCGGGAGCTCTTCAGGTCGCTGACGGAGGTCGAGCGGTCGCTGGCCGTCTGGGACGGGCAGACGTGCGTCGGCTCTGCCTCGGCGTTCAGCTTCCGGCTGTCGGTGCCGGGGGGCGCGCCGGTGCCGGCCGCGGGGGTCACGATGGTGGGCGTCGCGCCGACCCACCGCCGCGGGGGGATCCTCTCCTCGCTGATGCGCCGCCAGCTGGACGACGTCCGCGCCGGGGGCGAGCCGCTGGCCGTGCTGACGGCGTCGGAGCCGGCGATCTACGGGCGCTTCGGCTACGGCATCGCGGCGCACGAGCTGTCGCTGGACATCGACACCGACCGGGCGGGCCTGTCCGTGCCGCCGGGCACGGACGCGCTGCGGCTGCGCATCGTGGATCCGGCCAAGGCGCTGGGAGACTGCGAGCGGGTGTACGCGGAGCTGGTCGCCCGGCGGCCCGGCATGCCGGCGCGGCAGCCCGGCTGGGAGCGGCTGCCGCTGCTGGACCCCGAGTCGGACCGCGAGGGCGCGTCCCGGCTGATGTGCGTGGTCGCGGAGCGGCCGGACGGGGAGGTGGCGGGGTACGCGCGCTACCGGGTCAAGCCGGACTGGGACGCTGCCGGAGCGCCGCGGGGCACGGTCATGGTGCGCAACCTCGACGCGCTGGATCCGGCGGCGGCGGCCGCGCTGTGGCGCTACCTGTTCGGCATCGACCTGACCTCGACGCTGCGGGTCGGCCGGCGGCCGGTGGACGATCCGGTGCTGCACCTGCTCGGTGACGCGCGCAGGGCGCGGCCGAGTACGGCCGACGCGCTGCACGTCCGCCTGGTGGACCTGCCGGCGGCGCTGCGGGCCCGCGGGTACGGGGCCGCGCTGGACGTGGTGCTGGAGGTCGAGGACGCGTTCTGCCCGTGGAACGCGGGGCGGTGGCGGCTGGTCTCCGCCGGCCCGGGCGGTGCCGTGTCCTGCGTGCGGACCGAGGATCCGGCGGACCTGGCGCTGTCGGCCCGGGAGCTGGGCGCGGCCTACCTGGGCGGGGTCGCGCTGACCTCGCTGGCGGGGGCCGGCCTGGTGCGCGAGCTGCGCCCGGGCGCGCTGGCGGCGGCGTCGCGGGCGTTCGCCGGCGATGTGGCCCCCTGGCTGCCGCACGGCTTCTGACGGGAGCCGGGGGCCGACGGCGGACTCGGCCGGCCCCGCGGTTCAGCGGGTCTGGCAGGCCGGGCACCAGAAGAGGTTGCGGGAGGCGAGGTCGGCGGTGCGGATCCCGCCCCCGCAGATGTGGCAGGGGAGGTGGGCGCGCCGGTAGACGTAGACCTCGCCGCCGTGGTCGTCCACGCGCGGCGGGCGTCCCATGGCCTCGGGCAGGTGCTCGTCGCGGACGGTGTCGATCCGGTTCTTCCGCACGCCCTCGCGCATCAGCACGGCCAGGTCCGCCCACATCGCGTCCCACTCGGCGCGGGTGATGTCCTTGCCCAGGCGGTAGGGGTCGATGCCGTGCCGGAAGAGGACCTCGGCGCGGTAGACGTTGCCGATGCCGGCGACGATCTTCTGGTCCATGAGCAGGGCGGCGATGGTGGTGCGGGAGCGGGAGATCCGCTTCCACGCGAGGTCGGGGTCGTCGTCCGGGCGCAGCGGGTCGGGGCCGAGCCGGTCGTGTATCGCCTTCTTGCCGCCCTCGTCGATCAGGGCGCAGGCGGTCGGGCCGCGCAGGTCGGCGTGGTGCTCGTCGTTCAGCAGCCGCAGGCGGACGGTGTCGGCGGCGGGCGGGGCCGGGGCGGGGCCGAAGCCGAGCTTGCCGAAGAGTCCGAGGTGGATGTGGATCCAGGCGTCGCCGAGCTCCAGGAAGAGGTGCTTGCCGTGGGCCTCGGCGCTCTCCAGATCGCGCCCGTCGAGCAGTGCGGCGCTTTCGGCGAACCGGCCCTGCGGGCTGCTCACCCGGACCGGGCGGGCGGCGAACCGCTCGGTGTGGTCCTGGGCGAGGCGGTGGATCGTATGCCCCTCGGGCACGGCTGCTCTCCTCCTGGTGTCGCCGGGCGGCTCCCGGTGCCGCCGGGCCGCCGGGCGCGGGAACTGCCGTGCCGCCGGACCCCGCGGGTCCGGCGGCACGGGGCGTCCTACTGGTCCTGCGGGTGGTGGGCCGGGATCGGGGGCAGCTCGCCGGTCTGCTCGTACGCGGAGAGCATGTCGATGCGGCGGGTGTGGCGCTCCTCGCCGGAGTACGGGGTCGCCAGGAAGGCCTTGATGAAGGAGGTGGCCTCGTCCTGGGTGTGCATGCGGCCGCCGACGGAGATCACGTTGGCGTTGTTGTGCTCGCGGCCGAGCTTCGCGGTCTCGACGCTCCAGGCCAGGATGGCGCGGACGCCCTTGACCTTGTTGGCGGCGATCTGCTCGCCGTTGCCGGAGCCGCCGATGACGATGCCCAGGCTGTCCTCGTCGGCGGCGGTCTTCTCCGCGGCGCGCAGGCAGAACGGCGGGTAGTCGTCGACGGCGTCGTAGATGTGGGGCCCGCAGTCGACGGGCTCGTGGCCGTTGTTCTTGAGCCAGTCCACGAGGTGGTTCTTGAGCTCAAAGCCGGCGTGGTCGGATCCGAGGTAGACGCGCATGGGACGAGTGTGTCACGGGAGACCCCGACAACCTGCCCCGGGGTGTCGCGTAAGTCACGTCTAAAGCTCAAGTAAACCCAAAGAACGCAGATGAGACACGGTGGGACCAAGGTCCGGGACCTTCGTCCTTCGTCACGATCCGGATGCGGGTCTTCCACCTGCGTTCATCTCGGGTTTGAATGCCGGGACTCGCAACCCGGGAACCTAAGGATTCGTCCATGAGCACCACGACGGCCCTTCAGAAGGCAGGCGACCCCACCGGTAACCCCGGTGGCGCCGAGCCCAACGACGGTCTCAAGGCCGGTCTCAAGAACCGCCACCTGTCCATGATCGCCATCGGCGGCGTCATCGGCGCCGGACTCTTCGTCGGCTCCGGCGGCGGCATCGCCAAGGCCGGTCCCGCCATCCTCCTCTCCTACATGCTCGTCGGCGCCATGGTCGTCTTCGTCATGCGGATGCTCGGCGAGATGGCCGCCGCCAGCCCGAACTCGGGCTCCTTCTCCGCCTACGCCGACCGCGCGCTGGGCCGCTGGGCCGGCTTCTCCATCGGCTGGCTGTACTGGTTCTTCTGGGTCGTCGTCCTGGCCGTCGAGGCCACCGCCGGCGCCGTGATCCTGGAGGGCTGGGTCCCGGCCGTCCCGCAGTGGGCCTGGGCCCTGATCGTGATGGCCGTCCTGACCGTCACCAACCTCGGCTCGGTCGCCTCCTACGGCGAGTTCGAGTTCTGGTTCGCCGGCATCAAGGTCGTCGCCATCGGCGCCTTCGTCGTGATCGGCCTGCTCGCCGTGTTCGGCGTCCTGCCGGGCTCCGACAACCCGGGTGCGGGCTTCGCACACCTCACCGACGCCGGCGGCTTCATGCCGAACGGCTGGGGCTCCGTCCTCACCGGTGTGCTGATGGTCGTCTTCTCCTTCATGGGCAGCGAGATCGTCACGCTGGCCGCCGGCGAGTCCGAGGACCCGCGCCGCGCCGTCACCAAGGCCACCAACTCGGTCATCTGGCGCATCGCCGTCTTCTACCTGGGCTCGATCTTCGTCGTCCTGACCCTGCTGAAGTGGAACGACCCGTCGATCGTCGAGAAGGGCTCGTACGTCGCCGCCCTCGACTCCATCGGCATCCCGGCCGCCGGCCAGATCATGAACGTGATCGTCCTGACCGCCGTGCTGTCCTGCCTGAACTCGGGCCTGTACACCGCCTCCCGCATGGCGTTCTCGCTGGGCGAGCGCGGCGACGCCCCCAAGTCCTTCGCCAAGGTCAACAAGCGGGGCGTGCCGATGGCGGCCATCCTCGGCTCCACGGTCTTCGGCTTCGTCGCCGTCGTCTTCAACTACACCAACCCGGAGACCGTCTTCAGCTTCCTGCTGAACTCGTCCGGCGCGATCGCGCTCTTCGTCTGGCTGGTCATCTGCCTGACCCAGCTGCGCATGCGCAAGATCCTGGTCGCCGAGGCCCCGGAGAAGCTGACGGTGAAGATGTGGCTCTTCCCGTATCTCACCTGGGCCACCGCCGCGATGATCGTCTTCGTCCTGGGCTACATGCTCTATGACGAGGGCAACCGCGAGACCGTGGTGCTGTCCGTGCTCGTCGCCGCGATCGTGATCGCGATCGGCGTGGTGCGCGACGTCCGCCGCCGCAAGGCCTCCCTCCAGGCCTGACCCGCAAGGGCCCCAGACGGCAGCAGCCCCGGACCGCGCATCGCGGTCCGGGGCTGCTCGTTTCGGGGCTGCTCGTTTCGGGGCTGCTCGTTTCGGGGAGCCGTTCTCCGCTACGCGCGGCCGGCCAGCTTCCAGGCGGCCGGCAGCAGGCCCATGGCCAGCAGCGCCTTGAGCGCGTCACCGATCAGGAACGGGGTCATGCCCGCCGCGACGGCCGCGCCGAAGGACATCCCGGTGGACAGCACCAGGTACGGCACGCCCACCGCGTAGATCAGGGCGGAGCCGAGCGCCATCGCGCCGGCCGTGTGCAGCACCGAGCGGTCGGCGCCGCGGCGGGCCAGGGCGCCGACGACGGTGGCGGCCAGCAGCATGCCGAGGACGTAGCCGAAGGAGGCGCCGCCCGCACCGGAGGTGCCGTTCGCGAACCACGGCAGGCCGGCCGCGCCGAGGAGCGCGTACAGGCCGAGCGAGAGGAAGCCGCGGCGGGCGCCGAGGGCGGTGCCGACGAGCAGCGCCGCGAAGGTCTGGCCGGTGACCGGGACCGGGGAGCCGGGGACGGGCACGGCGATCTGTGCGGCCAGGCCGGTCAGGGCGGCTCCGCCGACGACGAGCGCGATGTCGCGGGCGCGGCTCGCGGGCAGCAGGTCGGCCAGGACGGCGCCGGGGCGGAAGGAGACGGAAGCAGAGGCGGTGCTCATCGGGACTCCGCGGTATGAGGGGTGACGGGACGATCACCGACGCTAGTGCGCGGTCCCGCACCGCCCCACCGCCGCCCGGGACAAAGCACTGCTCCCCCCTTTGGTCGGAAGTGCACAAAGTCCTCGGTTCACACCTGGGGCGCCGTGATGCTCATCACGAGTCAGATCAGTCAATCAATCCTTTTTGCGCGGAAGGGCGCCCTCCGGTGAGACTGTAGGGTCCCGCCAACTACTGCGGAGCCCCACCGCCGCTGCCGAGCACGAGAGTACGAGCCTCCACTCATGCGCGACCCTCAGACCGACATTCCCCCGGGCGGCACCGAGCTGCCCGCCGAACCCCTGAGCCACAGCCTCAAGCAGCGCCACCTGACCATGCTGGGCCTCGGCGGCGTGATCGGCGCCGGCCTGTTCGTCGGCTCCGGCGCCGGCATCGGCATCGCCGGCCCCGCGATCATCTGCTCCTACCTGCTGGCCGGCACCCTGGCCATGCTGGTCATGCGGGCGCTGGGCGAGATGTCCGCCGCCCTGCCCGCCTCCGGTTCCTTCTCCGTGTACGCGGAGCGGGCGCTGGGCCGCTGGGCGGGCTTCTCGGCGGGCTGGCTGTACTGGTTCCTGCTGGTCGTGGTGCTGGCCGTGGAGGCCACCGGCGCGGCGAAGATCGCGCACGGCTGGGTGCCGGCCGTCGACCAGTGGCTCTGGGTGCTGCTGTTCATGGTGGTCTTCACCGTCAGCAACCTGGCCGCCGTGAAGAACTTCGGCGAGTTCGAGTTCTGGTTCGCCGCCCTCAAGGTCGGCGCGATCGTCCTGTTCCTGATCCTGGGCACCCTGGCGGTCTTCGGCGTCCTGCCCGACACCGAGCCCGTCGGCATGGCCAACCTGACCGGGAACGGCGGCTTCTTCCCCGCCGGCGCGGGCGGCGTGATCGCCGGCATGCTGGCCGTCATCTTCGCCTTCGGCGGCCTGGAGGTCGTCACCATCGCCGCCGCCGAGTCGGACGACCCGGCGCGCTCGGTGGCCCGCGCCGTGCGCAGCGCGGTGTGGCGCATCCTCTTCTTCTACGTCGGCTCCATGCTGGTCATCGTCACGCTGCTGCCGTGGGACTCGCTGAAGCCGGGCCAGAGCCCGTACGTGGCCGTCCTGGACTCCATCGGCATCCCGGCGGCCGGGCAGATCATGAACATCGTGGTGTTCGTGGCGCTGCTGTCGGCGCTCAACGCCAACCTGTACGGGTCCTCGCGCATGGTCTTCTCGCTGGCCGAGCGCGGCGAGGCGCCGGCGTCGCTGCTGAAGGTGTCGCAGGGCGGGGTGCCGCGCCGGGCCGTGTTCGCCTCGGTGGCCTTCGGGTTCGTGTCGGTGGTGCTGAACCTGCTGTGGCCGGACACGGTCTTCCTCTACATGCTCAACGCGGTCGGCGCGGTGCTGCTGTTCGTGTGGGCGCTGATCGCGGTGTCGCAGCTGCGGCTGCGCCGGGAGCTGGAGCGGGACATGCCGGAGCGGCTGACGCTGCGGATGTGGTGCTTCCCGTACCTGACGTGGGTGGCGCTGCTGGCGATGGCGGCGGTGCTGGTGCTGATGCTGTTCGACGACGGGGCGCGGCCGCAGCTGCTGTGGTCCTCGGGCGCGGCGGCCGCGGTGCTGCTGGTGGCGTGGATCCGGGAGGTGCGGGCGCGCCGCCCGGAGGGGGCGGCTTCCGCCTGATCGCCCGACGGTGGTGAGGGGAACGGGCCCGGGACGTCACGTCCCGGCCCGTTGTCCGTTTTCCGCGGGTGTGTGATCACGTGGAGTGAGGCGGGGGTCCGGATACCGGACGAAAAACGTCCGATAAACGGACGCTCGGCAGACTGGCGCGCATGAGCCAGAGCACCTTCACGTCCCCCGCGCGGCAGCAGCCGGCGGACCTCGGCCCCGGCGCGGGAGCGCCCCTCGGCGGCGGCCTCAAGCAGCGCCACCTCTCGATGATCGCCCTCGGCGGGGTCATCGGCGCCGGGCTCTTCGTGGGCTCCGGCGCCGGCGTCGCCGCCGCGGGCCCCTCGATCGTGCTCGCGTACGCCGTGTCCGGGCTGCTCGTGATGTGCGTGATGCGGATGCTCGGCGAGATGTCCGCCGCGAACCCCGCCTCCGGCTCCTTCTCGGTGCACGCGGAGCGGGCGATCGGGCCCTGGGCCGGGTTCACCGCCGGCTGGATGTTCTGGACGCTGCTGTGCGTGGGCGTGGCCATCGAGGCGATCGGCGCGGCGCACATCATGACCGGCTGGTTCCCGGGCACCCCGTCGTGGGTGTGGGTGCTCGCCTTCATGGCGCTGTTCTGCGGCACGAACCTGGCCGCGGTGAAGAACTTCGGCGAGTTCGAGTTCTGGTTCGCCGCCCTCAAGATCGGCGCGATCGCGCTCTTCCTCGGCCTCGGCGTGCTCGCGATCGCGGGGCTGCTGCCCGGCACCTCCTCCCCCGGCACCGCGAACCTGCTGCCCGACGGCGGTTTCCTGCCGAACGGCCTGGACGGCCTGCTCGTCGGCGTGCTGGCCTCGGTCGTCGCCTACGGCGGCCTGGAGACGGTGACCATCGCGGCCGCCGAGTCCGAGGACCCGGCCCGGGGCGTGGCCCGGGCCGTGCGGACCACCATGTGGCGGATCGCGGTCGTCTACGTCGGCTCGATGCTGGTCGTGGTCACGCTGCTGCCGTGGAACGACCCGGCGGTGACCGAGCAGGGCCCGTACGCGGCGGCCCTGGACCGGCTGGGCATCCCGGCCGCGGGCGAGGTCATGAACGCGGTCGTCCTGATCGCCCTGCTGTCCGCGATGAACGCCAACATCTACGGCTCCTCCCGCATGGCGTACTCGCTCGTCTCCCGCGGCCAGGGCCCGAAGGCCCTCGGCAAGGTCAGCGGCCGGGTGCCGCGCCGGGCGGTGCTCGCCTCCTGCGGCTTCGGCTTCGTCACCGTGCTGCTGTCGTACTGGTACCCGGACACCCTGTTCGCCTGGCTGCTGAACATGGTCGGCGGGGTCATCCTCGTCGTCTGGGGCTTCATCGCCGTCTCGCAGTTCGTGCTGCGCCGGCGGCTGGAGCGGGAGGCGCCCGGGGAGCTGGTCGTGCGGATGTGGGGCTTCCCGTACCTGACCTGGGCGGCGCTCGCCGGGGTGGCCGGGGTGCTGGCGCTGATGGCCTGGAACCCCGACACGCGGGTGCAGGTGGTCTTCACCGGCGGGCTGACCGCCTTCCTCGCCGCCACCGGGTTCCTGATGCAGCGTCGGGCCGCGGCCCGGGGCTGACGGCCGCAGCACACCGCCGGGGGCGGGTTCCGCGCGAGCGCGCGGGGCCCGCCCTCGCGCGTACCCGGGGGCACACCCGAGGACGCACCCGGGGGCGTACCCGAGGCGTACCCGAGGCGTACCAAGGTGAGCCTTACATGTAACGCGGAATAGATACTGCTAGCGTGCAGTTGCGCATTGATTGCAATAGCAGTTGGCACGCTGAGGGGACCGGATTACACGCATGGCCATCTACACGCTTCCCGAGCTTCCGTACGAGTACTCGGCTCTGGAGCCGGTGATCAACCCGCAGATCATCGAGCTGCACCACGACAAGCACCACGCTGCCTACGTCAAGGGCGCCAACGACACCCTGGAGCAGCTGGAAGAGGCACGGGACAAGGAGAACTGGGCCGCCCTGAACGGCCTGGAGAAGAACCTCGCCTTCCACCTCTCGGGCCACATCCTGCACAGCATCTACTGGCACAACATGGCCAGCCCGAAGACCGGCGAGGGCGGCGGCGAGCCGACCGCGGCGGACGGCCTGGGCGAGCTCGCCGACGCGATCACCGAGTCCTTCGGCTCCTTCGCGAAGTTCAAGAAGCAGCTGACCTTCGCCTCCTCCGCGACGCAGGGCTCCGGCTGGGGCGTCCTCGCGTACGAGCCGATCAGCGGCCGCCTGATCGTGGAGCAGATCTACGACCACCAGGGCAACGTCGGCCAGGCCTCGGTGCCGGTCCTGGTCTTCGACGCCTGGGAGCACGCCTTCTACCTGCAGTACAAGAACCAGAAGGTGGACTTCATCGAGGCGATGTGGAACGTCGTCAACTGGCAGGACGTGGCCAGGCGCTACGCCGACGCCAAGGCCAACACCCCGCTGCTGATCCCCGCCAAGGGCTGATCGCGGCCGGGGGGAGCGCCCCCGCCGGCCCGTCCGCCTCGTGATCGTCTTCTCAACCTTCACGTGCGGGCGTGTTCAGCAGAAGACCCCCGTGAGGACGTGACTCACGGGGGTCTTCTGTCGCCGGGACGGCATCAGTCGAAACGGGGTCCTTCGTTGCGCGTGCGCTTGATCTCGTAGAAGCCCGGGGTGGAGGCGACGAGCAGGGTGCCGTCCCACAGGCGGGCCGCGGCCTCGCCGCGCGGGGTCGGGGTGACGACCGGGCCGAAGAAGGCCACCTCGCCGCCGTCGGCGCCGGGCACGGAGATCACCGGCGTGCCCACCTCCTCGCCGACGCGCGAGATGCCGTTGCCGTGCGAGGCCCGCAGCACCTCGTCGTACTCGTCGGAGTCGGCGTAGGCGATCAGCTCGGCCGGCAGGCCGACCTCCTCCAGGGCGGCGGCGATGACCTCGCGGGTCGCGCCGAGGTCCTGGTTGTGGATCCGGGTGCCAAGGGCGGTGTAGAGCTTGCCGGTGACCTCGTCACCGTGCTTCTGCTGGGCGGCTATCACGACGCGCACCGGGGCGAAGCCCTTCGGGCCGAGGATCTCGCGGTAGCGCTCGGGCAGGTCTTCCAGCCTGTTCTCGTTCAGCACGGCGAGGCTCATCACGTGCCAGCGCACCTCGACGTCGCGGACCTTCTCGACCTCCAGCATCCACCGGGAGGTCATCCAGGCCCAGGGGCACAGCGGGTCGAACCAGAAGTCGACCTGGGTCTTCTCGCGCACCTGGGTGTCGGTCATGTCTCTCCTTGATCGGACTGTGCATCCGTGGTCATGTCCTTCCGACCAACCGGGCCGGGGCGGGCCGCATTCCCCGTGGGAGGATTCCGACACGCATCGCGATCTCGCACGAAGGAGTGCACGTGCCCGGAGAGAACCTGTCCCGTGACGAGGCCCGTGTCCGGGCGGAACTGCTGTCCGTCGACGGATACGAGGTCTCGCTCGACCTGCGGTCCGCCGTGGACGAGGCCGAACCCGCCGAGGGCCCGCGGACCTTCCGCTCGGTGACGACGATCCGCTTCCGGGCGGCCGCACCCGGCTCGTCCACCTTCGCGGACCTGATCGCGCCCTCCGTGAACTCCGTCACCCTCAACGGGCAGGAGCTCGACCCGGCCGCCGTCTTCGACGGGGCGCGCATCGCCCTGGACGGCCTGGCTTCCGAGAACGTCCTCGTGGTCGACGCGAACTGCGCCTACAGCCGCACGGGTGAGGGCATGCACCGCTTCGTCGACCCGGAGGACGGCGAGGTCTACCTCTACACCCAGTACGAGCCGGCCGACGCCCGCCGGGTGTTCGCGAACTTCGAGCAGCCCGACCTGAAGGCGCCGTACCGCTTCGAGGTGGCCGCCCCCGAGGGCTGGCAGGTGTGGAGCAACGGCGCGGAGGAGTCCCGCGAGGGCCTGACCCGCCGGTTCGCCGAGACCGCGCCGATCTCGACGTACATCACCTGCGTGGTGGCGGGCCCGTACCACTACGTCACGGACACCTACACGCGCGGGGACCTGACGATCCCGCTGGGCGCGATGTGCCGCAAGGGGCTGGCCAAGCACTTCGACGCGGACGACGTCTTCCTCGTCACCAAGCAGGGCTTCGACTTCTTCCACGAGCACTTCGACTACCCGTACCCGTTCGGGAAGTACGACCAGGCGTTCGTGCCCGAGTACAACCTCGGCGCGATGGAGAACCCGGGCATGGTGACCTTCCGCGAGGAGTACATCTTCCGCGGGAAGGTGACGCAGGCGGCGTACGAGCGGCGCTGCAACACGATCCTGCACGAGATGGCCCACATGTGGTTCGGCGACCTCGTCACCATGAAGTGGTGGGACGACCTGTGGCTGAAGGAGTCCTTCGCGGACTTCATGGGCTCCTTCTCCCAGGTGGAGGCGACCCGCTTCGACACGGCGTGGGTGACCTTCGCCAACAGCCGCAAGGCGTGGGCCTACCGGGCCGACCAGCTGCCCTCCACACACCCGATCACGGCGGACATCCGCGACCTGGAGGCCGCCAAGCTCAACTTCGACGGCATCACCTACTCCAAGGGCGCGGCCGTGCTCAAGCAGCTGGTCGCGTACGTGGGGCGGGACGCCTTCCTGGAGGGCGCGCGGCGCTACTTCAAGGCCAACGCGTACGGGAACACCACCCTGGACAACCTGCTGTCGGTGCTCGGCGAGGTCTCCGGGCGGGACATGGCCGAGTGGTCTCGGGCCTGGCTGCAGACGGCCGGCGTGAACGTGCTCACGCCGGTGGTGACGTACGACGCGGGCGACCGGGTGACCGAGCTGGCCGTCCTCCAGGAGGGCGACGAGCTCCGTCCCCACCGGGTCGCGGTCGGCCTGTACCGGCTTGAGGAGGGGCGGCTGGTCCGCTTCGCGCAGGCCGAGGCGGACGTGGCGGGGGCCCGGACGGTCGTGGCCGAGCTGGCCGGGCACCAGCGGCCCGACCTGGTACTCGTCAACGACGACGACCTCACCTACTGCAAGGTCCGCTTCGACGAGGGCTCGCTGGAGACGCTGCGGACCCGGCTGGGCGACATCACCGACCCGCTGGCGCGGGCACTGTGCTGGTCGGCGCTGTGGAACCTGACCCGCGACGGGCTGATGCCGGCGCGGGACTTCGTCTCCCTGGTCCTGACCCACGCGGGCCGTGAGAGCGATGTCGGCGTGCTGCAGATGGTGCACTCGCAGGCGCTGACCGCGCACGCCCACTACGCCGCCCCCGCATGGCGCGAGCAGGGCGGGCGGGTGCTGGCGGCAGGCGCCCTGCAGGAGCTGCGGCGTGCGGAGCCCGGCTCCGAGCACCAGCTGACCTGGGCCCGGTTCTTCGCGGCGAGCGCGGCGACGGAGGGTGACTTCCAGCTGCTGCTGGGCCTGCTGGACGGTTCGGCGCGGATCGACGGGCTGGAGGTGGACCAGGAACTGCGCTGGGACTTCCTGCTGCCGCTGGCCGCCCACGGCGCCGTGGACGAGGCCGCGCTGGCCGCGGAGCTGGCCCGGGACGACACGGCGTCGGGCAAGCGGCACCAGGTGCGCTGCCTGGCGGCGCGGCCGTCGGCGGCGGTCAAGGACCAGGCGTGGGCGGCGGTCGTCGAGTCGGACGCGCTGTCGAACGCGCTGGTGGAGGCGACGATCGCCGGCATGCAGCAGCCTTCGCAGCGGGCCCTGCTGGCCCCGTACACGGACCGCTACTTCGAGGTGATCGAGCGGATCTGGGCGGAGCGGTCGATCCAGATCGGCATGCACGTGGTGCGGGGCATGTTCCCCGCGCTCCAGGACAGCCGGGCGACGCTCGACGCGACGGACGCGTGGCTGGCCGCCCACGAGGACGCGGCGCCGGCGCTGCGGCGGCTGGTGCTGGAGGGTCGGGACGACCTGGCCCGGGCCCTGCGCGCGCAGGTCTGCGACGCCGCCGCCGCCGAGTAGCGGCCGCCGCCCGGCTTTCAGGGGGCTCCGCCCCCGAACCCCCGCGCCTCAAACGCCGGCGGGGCTGATTTTGCCCCCGCCGGCGCATCCCAGCCCGCCGGCGTTTGAGGCGTCTTCAGCCCGCCGGCGTTTGAGGCGTCTTCAGCCCGCCGGCGTTTGAGGCGCATCTCCAGCCCCGCCGGCGTTTGAGGCGGAAGCGGGGAAAGGGCGGGGCGGGGAGAGGCTGCGCGCCCCGCCCCACCCCGCCCCGCCCGCGGCGCGGCCCGGCAGGCTATCGGCAATCGAACGGCAGTACTTTAGTGCTGTCTTGTCCGGATTTGTCGACGAGACGGTAACAGCGGTTAGGGGGCGTCCCCCGGGCGGGAATCTCCGCGGCATGAACCACAACGCACCCCTCCCCCTCGCCCACCTCACCGACAGCCGCCCCCGCGTGCTGACCCTCGCCCAGCTCCGCGAGCACGGCGTCACCGCCTCCGACGCCGCCGACCGCTCCTGGCAGGAGATCCTGCCGGGCGTCTTCCTCCTGCACCCCGGGGCCGCCACGAGCGAGGAGCGGCTGCACGCCGCCCTGCTGTACGCGGGCCGGCGCGGCGGCGAGGCCATGGTCACCGGGCTGGCGGCACTGGCCCTGTACCGGTTCGCCTCCGCTCCCGCCCTGCTCTCCCTCCCCCGGATCGACGTGCTCGTCCCGCACACCCGCCGGCTCCGCTCCGTCGGCACCGTCCGCATCGTCCGGACGCACACGCCGCCCCGCCCGGCGGAGGTGACCGGGCTGCCCGTGGCCCCGGTGGCCCGGGCCGTGGCCGACGCCGTCGCCGGGCTCTCCGACGCCGGGACCGTACGCCGCCTGCTGAGCGAGGCCGTCCGCGCCGGGCACTGCGAACCGGCGGCCGTCGTACGGGAGCTGACGGTGGCGCGGCTGCTGAACCGGCCGCACGTGGTGGACGCCGTCGAGTCCCTCCTCGTGGAGGGCCGGGCCATTGCGGAGGACCGGCTGTACCGGCTGGTGCGCGGCTTCGAGCTCCCCGAGCCGGTCTGGAACGTGGATCTGCGCCTGCCCGGCGGCCCGTACCTGGGCGGGGTCGACGCGTACTGGCCCGAGCAGGCCGTGGCCGTGGAGATCGACACCCGTGTGCCCCGGCAGGGCGAGGGCGAGGACGAGGAGTGGTCGGAGACCGTGCGCAAGCGCGACGCCCTGGAGCGGCTCGGGGTGACCGTGGTCCATTTCACCCCGCGCAAGCTGCGGGACTGGCCCGAGCAGCAGGCCGCGGTCCTGCGGACCGCCCTGACGGCGGCCGAGGACCGCGAGCCCGCCGCCTACCTGGTGGTGCTCCCGCGGTGAGGGGGCAGCGCCGGGTTCGCCGGCGAGTACTCCGGGGTGCTCCACAGCAGTCGCCCGGGGTGCAGGCCCTCCACGGCCTCCTCGATGCGGAAGACCACGCTGCGGCCGCCGTCCGGCCCGAACTCCGTCCGTGCCCGGCCGCTGAGCTGGAGCACCGCCCCGGTCTCCCAGTCGGGGAACAGCAGCCCGGCCCGCGGGTCGGCGGCCAGGTTCCCCAGGGTGAGGAACATGGCGTTGCCCGGGTAGTCGGGCCAGGACAGCTCGGTCGGCGACAGCACCTCCACGAAGCCGGGCAGGCCGCCGCGGTGGCTGGCCTCCGTCCGGCCGCCGCCGGTGGTCGCGACGAAGAAGGTGTCCGCGGCGCGGACGGCCCGCTCCTGGCCCGGGGTGAGCGCTCCCCCGCGGTGCACGATCCCGGGCCCGTCGGCGATCCGCTCCAGCGGCTGCCGTTTCTGCAGGTACTTGGGGCAGTTGGCGAAGACCTGCTCGGCCTCGACGGCGAACCCGCCCGGGGCCGCCTCCAGGATTCCGTTGAGCCGCATCCGGCGGCGGGTGCGCGGGTCGAGGGCGATGGTCCCGACCCTGGTGCCGTCGGCGGCGAGCGCCCCGGTGAGCGGGTCGCCGGCCGGCAGTCCGCCGGCGACCGCCATGCGGCGTGCGCCCACGGCCCGGACGAAGCCGGGCGGGCCGGTGAGCAGCGAGGCCCACAGCCGTCCGGTGGTGTCGGCGGCGCCGACGACGAGGTGCGGCTGCCGCTCCAGGAAGGCCGCGGCGACGTCCTTGATGTCCGTGCCGATCGAGCGGCCGACGTGCTCGGCGAGCTCGCGTACGCCGACCCGTTCCTGCACGGCCAGCGAGCCCTGGTGGTACCGGTCCATGACGACCTCCTGCGAAGGTCCGCGGGCTTCTAGAAGAAGCCGCAGGTCGGGGCCCCTGTGGTGGGGGCGGGCGCGTCCTCGGCGCCCTTCGGGGCGGAGATCTCCAGGCGGGTGCCGTCCGGGTCGTGGAAGAAGATCCCGCCGGAGGCGGCGCCCTCGCCGTGGGCGACGACCCCGTCGTAGGCGAACGGGACGCCCAGGTCGCGCAGGCGCGCCTCGTACGCGCGGACCTCGTCGATGCCGTCGGTGCTGAACGCCAGGTGGTGCAGTCCGGCCGCCGCGGGGGCGTAGGCGCTGTCGGCCTGCTGCCAGAGGGTGAGGACGAGCTCGCCGTCGCGGCCGAGGAAGGCGAAGCGGCGGTCCTCCTCCGTGCCCTCGCCGAGGAGGTCGAAGCCGAGGGTGTCCCGGTAGAAGGCGAGCGAGCGGGTGAGGTCGGTGACGTTCAGGCCGATGTGTCCGGTGCGGAGCGTGCTGATGACAGCCGTCATGGCTGTCCCCCTTTCGACGGGCCCCGGCGGTGTCCCGGCCGAGGCGGTCTAACCATCTAAATTCAATTTAAGGGTTAGGCCGGAGGGTGTCAACCGGTCACGTACTCTTGAGGGGTTAGCAGGCGTGCGCGAAGGAGCGGCGAGATGGCCACGGAGGCGACGGCGGACCCCCGCCCCCTGACGGGTGAGCCGGTCGCCCTGGACCTGCTGAACACGCGGTGGGTACAGGACGGCGCGCCGGTCGACCTCTTCGCCGGCGCCTTCGGACTGACCCGCATGGAGGGGCTCGCCCTCTGGCTGCGCAGCGCCGGGCTGGCCGACCGCTTCCGCGCCGACCCCTCGACCCTCGTCCACCTGCTGACCGCCCGCGAGGCACTGGCCCGTGCCGTCGCCGACCCGGCCGACGAGAGCGCCCGGGCCCTGGTCGACGCCGTCCTGGAGCACGGCCGCATCCGCGCCACGCTGACCGCCGAAGGCCCCGGCGAGCGGGCCGAGTTCGACGACCGCTCGTGGGGTCCGGCCTGGACGGCCGCCCGCGACTACCTGGAGCTGCTGCGCTCGGCGCCCGACCGGATCCGCAAGTGCGCCTCGGAGACCTGCGTACTCCACTTCCACGACACCTCGCGCAACGGGACCCGGCGCTGGTGCTCGATGTCCGCCTGCGGAAACCGGGCGAAGGCCTCGCGCCACTACGCGCGCACGCGCGAGCGCTGAATCACCGGAAGTTGTCACACCCGGCCCGCGGCTGACCGCGCCCGCATCCCTGCCGCGAGGTCGGGAAGTCGATAAATCAACCTACCGACCCCGCTGGTTCGCCGGGGTATGCCCCGGTACGGCCCCGATGGCACACACGGCGCACTGGCGGGAGTCCGCCATGTCAGGTCTCGGTCAATGACAGACCTCCCCAAAGCCCTGTCGCGTGAGGAAAGCTGACCGGTCATCCGGCACCGAATTCCGGAGCGTTTCTTTCACTTAGCCAGGGATGCTGATGACCTTCGAATCCCCCAGTTCGATATCCGGGGCCCGGCGCGTCGCACGCGTCGCGGCCGCGGCCGGCCTGGTGGCCGCGCTCGCCGCGACGGGCGCCGTGCCCGTGTTCGCGGCGACCGGCACCGGCGCGGGCACCGGCACGCCGGGAACCGGTCCGGCCGTCAAGTCCGCCGATCAGAAGCTCGGTTCGGCCGACGCCGAACTCCTGCAGGAGGCCAAGGCCAAGGGTGACGCGACCGTCACCGTCATGGTGGCCACCGCCCCCGGGCAGACCAAGCAGGTCGCCGACCAGCTGGCGTCCGTCCAGGGCGCGTCGGTCGGCCAGGCCAACGACAAGCTCGGCTACGTGCGCGCCACCCTGCCGACCGGCAAGGCCGAGGCCGCGCTGAAGGCAGCCGCCAAGCTGTCCTCCGTGCACGCCATGGACCTCAAGCACGAGATCCAGCTCTCGGACCCGCGCCCCGACGCGGGCAAGGAGTCGGGCAAGGCGCAGAAGACCGCTTCCGAGAACTACGCGGCGCCGGACAAGAACACCCCGGCGAAGAACCCGTACAACCCGTCCTTCGAGACCGGTTCGGTGGACTTCGTCGCGAAGAACCCGCAGGCCGACGGCCGCGGCGTGACCATCGGCATCCTGGACTCCGGCGTCGACATCGCCCACCCGGCGCTGCAGCAGACCACCACCGGCGAGCGCAAGATCGTCGACTGGGTCACCGCGACCGACCCGATCGTCGACAACGACGGCACCTGGCGTCCGCAGGTCACCCCGGTCGCCCCCGCCGGCGGCAGCTTCACCGCGGGCGGCCAGAGCTGGAAGGCTCCGGAGGGCTCGTACCAGTGGAGCCGCTTCACCGAGTCGATCACCGCCAACGGTGACATGAAGGGCGACGTCAACCGCGACGGCGACACCAGCGACCGGTTCGGCATGCTGTACGACCCGGCCGCCGGCACCGTCCGCGTCGACACCGACCAGGACAACGACTTCACGAACAACGAGCCGATGAAGCCGTACAGGGACGGCTTCCAGATCGGCTACTTCGGAACGGACAACCCGGCGACCGAGGTCTCCGAGCGCATCCCGTTCACGATCCAGATCCGCAAGGACGTCCCGATGGACCCGCTGGGCGGGGACTGGGTCGGCAAGAAGGCCGACTTCGTCAACATCGGCATCATCGAGTCCGAGCACGGCACGCACGTCGCCGGCATCACCGCCGCCAACAGCCTCTTCGGCGGCAAGATGAACGGCCAGGCGCCCGGCGCGAAGCTCGTCTCGTCCCGCGCCTGCTCCTGGTCCGGCGGCTGCACCAACGTCGCGCTGACCGAGGGCATGATCGACCTCGTCGTCAACCGCGGCGTGGACATCGTCAACATGTCGATCGGCGGCCTGCCGGCGCTGAACGACGGCAACAACGCGCGCGCCGAGCTCTACAAGAACCTCATCGACACCTACGGCGTCCAGCTCGTCATCTCGGCGGGCAACGAGGGCCCGGGCGTCAACACCATCGGCGACCCCGGCCTGGCCGACAAGGTCATCTCCGTGGGTGCCGCGGTCTCCAAGGAGACCTGGGCCGCCAACTACGGCTCCGGCGTGGCCAAGAAGTACAGCATGTTCCCGTTCTCCTCGCGCGGTCCGCGTGAGGACGGCGGCTTCACGCCGACCATCACCGCCCCCGGCGCGTCCATCAACACCATCCAGACCTGGCTGCCCGGCGCGCCGGTGAAGGAGGCGGGCTACAACCTGCCGGCCGGCTACGGCATGCTCCAGGGCACCTCGATGTCCTCGCCGCAGGCGGCGGGCGCCGGCGCCCTGCTGCTCTCGGCCGCGAAGCAGCACAACATCAAGCTGACCCCGGCCGCGATGCGGGTGGCGCTCACCAGCACCGCCAAGAAGATCGAGGACGTGCCGGCGCACGCCCAGGGCTCGGGCCTGCTCGACGTCAACAAGGCCTGGGAGTCCGTCCAGCGCGACGCCAAGGCCAACGAGTTCACCGTCAAGGCGCCGGTCGACACCGCGATCGACCAGTTCCTGAAGACCCCGGGCTTCGGCACCGGCCTGTACGACCGCGAGGGCGGCCTGAAGGTCGGCCAGAAGAAGGTCTACGACGTCGTCGTGACCCGCATCACCGGCGTCAAGTACGGCACCCGCCACAACCTGAGCTGGCGGAACAACGACGGCACGTTCAAGGTCATCGGCGGCTACGACTACGTCACGCTGCCGCTGAACAAGCCCGTCACCATCAAGGTCGAGGCCAACGCCAAGACGGCCGGCGTGCACAGCGGCATCCTGCAGCTGGACGACGAGACCACCGAGGGCATCGACAAGCAGATCCTGACCACGGTCGTCGCCGCCGCCCCGCTGGCGAAGCCGTCGTTCACGCTGTCGGACACCTCCTCCGTGCAGCGCAACAGCCACAAGTCGTACTTCGTCACCGTGCCGCAGGGCGCGAAGACCCTTGAGGTCGCCCTCGGCGGTCTCGCGGCGGGCAGCCAGACGCGCTTCATCTCGATCCACCCGTACGGCGTGGGCGTCGAGGACAGCGCGACCACCCAGTGCTACCCGAACTACGACAACCCGGCCAACAAGTGCCGACCCGACCTGCGCTCCTACGAGAACCCGGTCCCGGGTGTCTGGGAGATCGAGGTCGAGTCCCGCCGTACGTCGCCGCTGCTGGACAACCCGTTCAAGCTGGACGTCAGCGTCCTCGGCGCGGGCTTCGACCCGGCGGTCAAGGTCCTGCCCGAGGTGAAGCAGGGCACCCCGGCCCCGGTCCAGTGGACCGTCAAGAACGAGGCCGCGGCCATCTCCGGCGGCAAGCTCCAGGGCGGCCCGCTCGGCTCCGCCAAGGTCGCCAAGCCGACCATCGCGGGCGGCGAGCAGCAGACCACCACGGTCACCGTCGGTGAGGGCGTCTCCCGCCTGGACGTGGCGATCGGCAAGACCTCCGACACCGGTGCCGACCTGGACCTCGACGTCCTCAAGGACGGCGTGAAGGTCGGCTCCTCCGCCGACGGCGACTCCGAGGAGTCGGTGACCCTGGTCAACCCGGCCGCCGGCACCTACACCATCGTGGTCACCGGCTACGCGGTTCCGTCCGGCTCCACCACGTACGACTACCGCGACGTGTACTTCTCCTCCGGCCTGGGCTCCGTCCAGGTGGACGAGGGCGCCGCGCTGAACCTCGCCAACGGTGCCTCGGCGGCCGTCTCGGCGAACGTCGTCGCGAACGCCCCGGCCCCCGAGGGCCGGCAGTTCTTCGGCGAGGTCAAGCTGCTGAACGCGCGCGGCACCGCCGCCGGCATCGGCAGCGTGCAGATCGAGAAGGTCCTCCCGTAACGACGGGGCCTTCCGGCCGCACGACCGCTTGACCCCTTGACCGCATGACCGCACGAAGGAGGGGCGGGCGCCCGTGGCGCCCGCCCCTTCCGCTTGCCCTCACCTGCCGGAAGAGGTGTTCCGGGGTGCCGCGACAGGGCCGTCACGCAATCGTCACCGGGGGTCACGACCGGAACATCGTCCGCTCCTCGGACAATGGATTGGACAAGCCTCGTGGGGTCGAACGCATGATGGCTTCACGCGCCCGCGTCGTACGCACCAAAAGGAGTCACCGTGAGGGTTGGAATCGTCGGAGCCACCGGCCAGGTCGGCGGAGTCATGCGCAGCATCCTCGCCGAGCGCAAGTTCCCGGTGGACGAGCTGCGCCTGTTCGCCTCGGCCCGCTCCGCGGGCTCCACCCTGGAGTGGGAGGGCCGCGAGATCACCATCGAGGACGCCGCCACGGCCGACTTCACGGGCCTGGACATCGTGCTGTTCTCCGCGGGCGGCGCCACCTCCAAGGCCCTCGCCGAGAAGGTCGCCTCGCAGGGCGCCGTGGTGATCGACAACTCCTCCGCCTGGCGCAAGGACCCCGAGGTCCCGCTGGTCGTGTCCGAGGTGAACCCGCACGCGATCAAGAATCGCCCCAAGGGCATCATCGCGAACCCGAACTGCACCACCATGGCCGCCATGCCCGTGCTGCGCCCGCTGCACGAGGAGGCCGGGCTGCTCTCCATGGTCGCCACCACCTACCAGGCCGTCTCCGGCTCCGGCGTGGCCGGTGTCGCCGAGCTGCGCACCCAGGCCTGTGCGGTCGCCGAGAAGGCCGACCGGCTCGCCTTCGACGGTGAGGCCGTGGAGTTCCCCGAGCCGGGCGTGTACAAGCGCCCGATCGCCTTCAACGTGCTGCCGCTGGCCGGCTCGATCGTGGACGACGGCTCTTTCGAGACCGACGAGGAGCAGAAGCTCCGCAACGAGTCCCGCAAGATCCTGGGGATCCCGGACCTGAAGGTCTCGGGCACCTGTGTGCGCGTCCCCGTCTTCTCGGGCCACTCGCTCCAGGTCAACGCCCGCTTCGACCGCCCGATCAGCGTGGAGCGCGCCTACGAGCTGCTGAAGGACGCCCCGGGCGTCGAGCTGTCGGAGATCCCGACCCCGCTCCAGGCCGCCGGCAAGGACGCCTCGTACGTGGGCCGCATCCGCGTGGACGAGACCGTCGAGCACGGCCTGGCGCTCTTCCTGTCGAACGACAACCTCCGCAAGGGCGCGGCCCTGAACGCGGTCCAGATCGCCGAGCTCGTCGCCGAGGAGCTCGCGCAGGCCTGACCCCGGCCCGGTCCGGGGTCGGGGCCCGCCCCCGCCCCCGGACCGGACCCGGACCGGCCCCGGCCCCGGTCACGGCCCCGGTCACGGCCTCGGTCACGGCCTCGACGTCGCGCCGGAGTCCGTCGGGCACGGTCACCGATCACACCTCCACCGTCGAAACCCTCCGCTGGCAGCGTAGCCACGGCCGATTCCGGCTGTGGCGTGGAAGGATGGCCGCGAACGTCACCATCGAAGGAGATGAACGCGTGCCTGGCACGAATCTGACGCGTGAAGAGGCCCGGCAGCGGGCGAAGCTGCTCAGCGTCGACTCGTACGAGATCGACCTCGACCTGAGCGGGGCGCAGGAGGGCGGTACGTACCCCTCCGTGACGACCGTGCGCTTCCGGTCCGCCGAGGCGGGCGCGGAGACCTTCATCGACCTGGTCGCGCCGGCCGTGCACGAGGTCGTCCTCAACGGCAAGGCCCTGGACGTGGCCGCCGTGTTCCGTGACTCGCGCATCACGCTGCCCGAACTGCTCGCCGGGGACAACGAGCTGAAGGTCGTCGCGGACTGCGCGTACACCAACACGGGCGAGGGCCTGCACCGCTTCGTCGACCCGGTCGACCAGCAGGCCTACCTGTACACCCAGTTCGAGGTCCCGGACGCCCGGCGGGTGTTCGCCAGCTTCGAGCAGCCCGACCTGAAGGCCACGTTCCGGTTCACCGTGAAGGCCCCCGAGGGCTGGACGGTCATCTCGAACTCCCCGACGCCGGCCCCCGCCGAGGTCGAGGACAACGTCTGGCGCTTCGCGCCGACGCCGCGCATCTCCACGTACGTCACCGCCCTGATCGTGGGCCCGTACCACTCGGTGCACAGCAGCTACGAGGGCAAGGACGGCCAGTCGGTGCCGCTCGGCATCTACTGCCGGCCGTCGCTGGCCGAGTTCCTGGACGCGGACGCGATCTTCGACGTCACGCGGCAGGGCTTCGACTGGTTCCAGGAGAAGTTCGCGTACGACTACCCGTTCGCCAAGTACGACCAGCTGTTCGTGCCGGAGTTCAACGCGGGCGCGATGGAGAACGCGGGCGCGGTCACCATCCGCGACCAGTACGTCTTCCGCTCGAAGGTGACGGACGCGGCGTACGAGGTCCGCGCCGAGACCATCCTCCACGAGCTCGCGCACATGTGGTTCGGCGACCTGGTCACCATGGAGTGGTGGAACGACCTGTGGCTGAACGAGTCGTTCGCGACGTACACCTCGATCGCCTGCCAGGCGTACGCCGAGGGCTCGAAGTGGCCCCACGCGTGGACCACGTTCGCCAACTCGATGAAGACCTGGGCGTACCGGCAGGACCAGCTGCCCTCCACGCACCCGATCATGGCGGACATCCGTGACCTGGACGACGTCCTGGTCAACTTCGACGGCATCACGTACGCCAAGGGCGCCTCGGTGCTCAAGCAGCTCGTCGCCTACGTCGGCATGGACGCCTTCTTCAAGGGCGTGCAGGCGTACTTCAAGGCGCACGCCTTCGGCAACACGCGCCTGGCGGACCTGCTGGACGCCCTGGAGGAGACCTCCGGCCGCGACCTGGCGGCCTGGTCGAAGGCATGGCTGGAGACCGCCGGCATCAACATCCTGCGCCCGCGGATCGAGACCGACGCGAACGGCGTCGTCACCGCCTTCGCGGTCGCCCAGGAGGCCCCGGCGCTCCCCGCCGGCGCCCAGGGCCAGCCGACGCTGCGCCCGCACCGGATCGCGATCGGCCTGTACGACCTCGACGGCGGCAAGCTGGTGCGCACCGACCGGATCGAGCTGGACGTCGACGGCGCGCTGACCGAGGTGCCGGAGCTGGTCGGCCGTACCCGCCCGGCGGTCGTGCTGCTGAACGACGACGACCTGAGCTACGCGAAGGTCCGCCTCGACGAGCAGTCGCTGGCCGCGGTCACCGCCCACCTGGGCGACTTCACCGAGTCGCTGCCGCGGGCGCTGTGCTGGGCCTCGGCCTGGGACATGACCCGGGACGGCGAGCTGGCCACCCGCGACTACCTGTCCCTCGTCCTGTCGGGCATCGGCAAGGAGTCGGACATCGGCGTCGTGCAGTCGCTGCACCGGCAGGTGAAGCTGGCGATCGACCTGTACGCCGACCCGGCGTGGCGGGAGCAGGGCCTCACGGCCTGGACCGAGGCCGCGCTGGAGCACCTGCGCGCCGCCAAGGCGGGCAGCGACCACCAGCTGGCGTGGGCCCGCGCGTTCGCGGCGACGGCCCGCACCGAGGGGCAGCTGACCTACCTGAAGGCGCTGCTGGACGGGGCGGCCGAGGTCGAGGGCCTGGTCGTGGACACCGAGCTGCGGTGGGCGTTCCTGGAGCGGCTGGCCGCGACCGGTGTCGTGGACGAGCCGGAGATCGCCGCGGAGCTGGAGCGCGACCGTACGGCGGCGGGCGAGCGCCACGCGGCGACGGCGCGGGCCGCGCGTCCGACGGCCGAGGCCAAGGCGGCGGCCTGGGCGTCGGTGGTGGAGTCCGCGGACCTGCCGAACGCGGTGCAGGAGGCGGTGATCGGCGGCTTCGTCCAGACCGACCAGCGCGAGCTGCTCGCCCCGTACACCGCGAAGTACTTCGCGATGGTCAAGGGCATCTGGGAGAGCCGCAGCCACGAGATCGCCCAGCAGATCGCGGTCGGCCTGTACCCGTCCCTCCAGGTCTCCGAGGCGACGCTGGCCGCGACGGACGCCTGGCTGGCCTCGGCCGAGCCGAACGCGGCCCTGCGCCGCCTGGTCTCGGAGTCCCGCGCGGGCATCGAGCGGGCCCTGAAGGCCCAGGCCGCCGACGCGGCCGCGGCCGGCGCCTGACGCCGTCCGGCGGTGAACCGACCGGTGCCCCGGTCCGCTTCGGCGGGCCGGGGCACCGGCGCGTTCTCAAGCGTGCGGGGAAGCCGTCCGCAGCGCGGCCACGTCCTGCAGGGCCCGTACCACCCGGGCCAGGGCCGGCGCGGACTCCGCTCCGCGCCGGGTGGCCGCGATGACGTGCCGGGTGGGGCGGTCGTGGGCCAGGACGCGGACCGCCACGCCCGCGGCCCGGCTCGACACCATCCGGGGGACGAGGGCCACGCCCATCCCCGCCTCCACCATCGACAGGATCGCGGTCCAGCCGGCGGCCGTGTGCGCCTGCTCGGGGACGAAGCCGGCCGCCTCGCAGGCGGTGCGGGCGATCTCCTGCCAGGGGCCGCTGCCCCCGTAGATCCACGGGTCGCCGGACAGGTCCGACAGCCTCAGGCCGGGTGCCCGCGCCAGCGGGTGGTCGGGGGGCAGGGCCACGTCGAGCGGGTCCTCCAGCAGGGTGATCCGGGTGAACCGGGTGTCGCGCGCAGTCGGGGCGTGCGCCGCGAGCGACAGGGCCAGGTCGACCAGGCCGGCGGAGAGCAGCTCGTACGATTCCGCGGCCTCGGTCTCCCGGACCCGTACCTCCACCCCGGGGTGGGCGGCGCGCAGGGCCGCGACCGCGGGGACGACGAGCACCGGGACGGCGGTGGAGAAGGCCCCGATCCGGACCTCCCCGGCGTCCCCGGCCAGGTAGCCGGCCAGCTCCGCGTCCGCCCGTTCCAGCTGGGCGAACACCGCGTCCGCGTGCCGCAGGACGAGCTGTGCGGCATCGGTGAGGCGGACCCGGCGGCCGTGGGCCTCCAGCAGCGGTACGCCCACCTGCCGGGCGAGGTTCGTCAGCTGCTGCGAGACGGCCGAGGGCGTCATGTGCAGCGCCTCGGCCGTCGCGGTCACGGTGCCCCGTTCGGCGAGGGTCCGCAGGATCCGCAGCTTCTTGATGTCCCACTCGGTCACGGGACGAACCTACCTCCGGGCCCCCAGGCTGACGCCGCCCAGGATCAGCGCCATGCACAGCAGTTCGGCCGGGCCGGTGCGCTCGCCGAGCAGCAGCAGGCCGAGTCCGGCGACGCACACCGGCTGGAGGTAGTAGACGACGCCCGCGCGGGCCGCGCCGATGAGGGAGACGGCCTTGTTCCAGGCGAAGAAGGCCACCGCGGAGGACATGACGCCGACGTAGAGCAGCATGCCGGCGGTGCCGGGGGTGGCCGTGAAGCCGCCCTGGAGGCGCAGCGAGACGGCGTACGCGGGCGCCAGCATCAGCGCGCCGAGGACGAAGGTGGTCAGGAGGAAGGCGAGTCCGCCGAGTTCGGCGGGCTTGCGCCGCAGCAGTGCGCTGTAGGTGGCGAACGACAGGGCGGCGGCGAGCATCCACAGGTCGCCGGCGCCGAAGTCGAAGCTCAGGGAGCCGTCCCCGACGAGGAGCAGGACGCCGAGGACGGCGAGGAGCAGGCCGGCGGTGCGCCGGAGGCCGAGCCGTTCGCCGCCGAGGCGGGCGTACAGGGCCATGACGACCGGCGAGGCCGCCATGATCATGCCCATGTTGGAGGCGGAGGTGGTCAGTCCGGCCTGGTGGACGAGGGTGTTGTACAGGGCGACGCCGAACAGCGAGGCGAGGGCGGTGAAGCCGAGGTGCCTGCGGATCAGCGCCCGCTGCCGCCAGGCCTGTCGGGCGGCGAAGGGGGCCACGGCGACGGCGGCGATGATCCAGCGCCAGAAGACGGCCTGGACGGGCGGGACGCTGTCGGCCATGCCGCGGGTGGCGACGAAGCTGCCGGACCAGACGACCGTGGCGGTCAGGGCGAGGAGCACACCGAGCCCGGCGGGCCCGGCGGCCCCGGTGGTCCTGGTAGTCCCGGTGGTCCCGGTTCCCCTGCTCGCTGCCCGGCCTGCGGGTGCGGTCGGGCGGGTGGTGCGGACCCGGTCCATGACGGCCACGGTGTGTCTCCCCCTCGGGGTCTGGTCTTCGGCTGCTGCGGGACCTACCGTCGCACCCGCCCACCGGTCAGGTCCATCGAAACGTTTCGATCGTTCTTTTCAGCAGAACTGAAAGATCGGGGAGTCGAAGCCGGAGTCGAAGCCGGAGCCGGAGCCGGAGTCGAAGCCGGAGCCGGAGTCGAAGCCGGAGCTGGAGCCGGGGCCGCGGCTGCCCGGGCCGCGAACAGCTGTCCCGCGACGGTGGCTCCGAAGGCGATGGCCATGCCCAGCAGCTGTACGGGCGTCAGCGCCTGCCCGAGGGCGGCCCAGCCGATGACGGCCGCCGTGAGCGGGGAGAGCGGTCCGAGGAGGGTGACCGAGGTGGCGGTGAGCTGCCCGATGCCGCGGAACCAGAGCCAGTACGCGATCCCGGTGTTGATCAGCGCCATGTAGCCGTAGCCGAGGAGGGCGTTGCCGTCGAGGGCGGGCGGCGCCCCCTCGACGAGGGCTGCGACGGGGATCATGAGCAGCCCGCCGGCGGTGAGCTGCCAGCCGGCCATGGCCAGCGGGCCGACGCCCTCGGGGCGGCCCCAGCGCTTGGTCATGACGGTGCCGGCTGCCATGGAGGCGGAGGAGACGAGGCCGGCGATGATGCCGACCGCGTCGAGCCGGGCCCCGGCGGTGAGGACGACCATGCTGACGCCGAACGCGGCCGTGACGGCGGTGAGTACGGTCCGCAGCCGCGCCCGCTCCCCGAGGAGCAGGGCGGCGAGGCCGACGACGAACAGCGGGCCGACCGAGCCGAGTACGGCGGCGACACCGCCGGGCAGCCGGTACGCGGAGAGGAACAGCAGCGGGAAGAAGGCGCCGATGTTCAGGGTGCCCAGTACGGCGGCCCGCCCCCACCAGCGGCCGGTGGGCAGGGTCCGGGCCAGGGCGGTGAGCAGGAGCCCGGCGGGCAGGGCCCGCATGACACCGGTGAACAGCGGCCGGTCGGGCGGCAGCAGTTCGGTGGTCACGGCGTAGGTGGAGCCCCAGGAGATGGGGGCGAGGGCGGTGAGGGCGACGGTGGCGAGGCGCTTCATGACGGGTGACTCCTCGATGCGGTGCGGTGAGGAACGCGGGTGAGAGGCGGCGGGGTGGGGGCTGGGCGGGGGCGGCGTGCCGGTCAGGCGGCGGCCGGCGAGGCCGGGGCGGGCGCGGCGCCGTCCGCGCCCCGGGCCGGCCCCCGGTCGACGGGAGCGGCCGGCGGCTCGGCGTACACGGCCTCGGCCGGCAGGTGCCGCTCCAGGCGGATCAGGGCGAAGGCGGCGCCGAGTGCGGCGACGGCGAGGAAGGCCCAGGGCAGCCGGCCGTCGACGGCCAGCAGGAAGGTGAACAGGGACGGGGCGAGCGCGGTGGCCAGCGAGTAGGACAGCTGGTAGGTGGCGAGGTAGCGGCCGCGCACGGCCTCCGGGGCGGCGGAGACCGACAGGGCCCCGCCCGAGGGGCTGTGGATCAGCTCGCCCAGGGTGTAGACGACGACGATGGCCAGCAGGGCGACCACGGTCACGGTCTGCCCGGGGCGCAGTGTGCCGAGCACGATCTGCCCGGTGAAGGCGGCGGCGAAGAGCAGGCCGCCGAGGGCGGCCGAGCGGGTGCGGCGGGCGCCCGAGCGGCGGACCCGGCTCGCGACCAGGACGCCGATCCCGGCGCACAGCGCGGTGTTGACGGTGAAGGCGGCTCCGGTGAGGGAGTCGGGGCCGTGCAGCCAGGTGGCGATGTAGAGCGGGAAGAGCACGGACAGGGCGGCGTAGCCCAGCGCGGCCAGGAAGTTGGCGGCGGTGAGCCCGAGGAAGGGCCGGTCGCGCAGGACCATCCGGTACCCGGCGGGCACCCGCCGGGCGCTGCCGGCCGGGGCGCCGGCCGCGGGGCGGACCCGGGCGACGAGCAGTCCGGCGAGGGCGAAGGCGGCGGCGTTGCCCCAGGCGGTGTGGGCGAAGGCGGAGGTCCCCCAGAGGGCGAGCACGCCGGAGACGATCAGGGCGCCCGCGCCCATGCCGGCGTTCTGCAGGGCCCGGAGGGAGGCCTGGAGCCGGTCGCGGGCGGAGCCGAGCGCCACCTCCCCGATCAGGGACTGCTGGGCGACGGGGAAGGATCGGTCGGCCACGGCGGTGACGAGGGCGACGGCGGCGAAGGCGGGCAGCGAGTCGGCGAAGGGGTAGAGCGCGAAGCCGATCGCGCGGAGCGCGTAGAGCGCCAGGTTGGCCCGCTTGGCGCCGAACCGGTCGACGGCCGCCCCGGCCAGCGGCATGAACGCGAGCCCGGCGAGTCCGGTGGCGGTCAGGACGAGGCCGACGAGGGCGAAGGAGAGCCCGGTGACGTGGTGGAAGAAGACCAGCGAGAACGGGATGTACATGCCGATGCCGACGGCGCTGATGCCGACGCCGACGAGCAGCGGCCGCTCCCCCGCGACGCGCTCCGTCCGCGTCCCCGCCTGTGTCCTTGCCCCTGCCCTTGCCATGGATTCCCCCCGAGTAGGTCGATAGCAAGTAGCTTACTCCTAAGCTACTTCCCGTCAAGCAACTTTCTTGCGAACGATCAGGGGAAGGCTGGATACTGCCGACATGACCACCGAGGCCAACAAGGACGCCGTCGACGCGATCATCGACCAGTGGGCCGCGGTGCGGCCGGACCTGGAAACCGCTCCCATGGAGCTCTTCGGGCGCATCTACCGGATCGCCCGGGCCATGGGGGACGCGATGGAGCAGGCCTACGGCCGGCACGGGCTCTCACGCGGCGAGTTCGACGTCGTGGGTACGCTGCGCCGCTCCGGCGCGCCCTACACCCTCTCGCCGCGGCAGCTGTCGGCCACGCTGATGCTCACGACGGGCGGCATGACGGGCCGCCTGGACAAACTGGAGAAGGCCGGGCTGCTGTGCCGCAAGCCCGACCCGCACGACCGTCGGGGACTGCAGGTCGTGATCACCGACCGCGGGCTCGCCCTCGTCGACGAGGCCGTCACCGCCGGCGTGGAGGTGCAGCGCGCCGCGCTGACCGGGCTGACCGAGGAAGAGGTCGGCGTGCTCAGCGGCCTGCTGCGCAAGCTGCTCGCCGGCCTCTAGCCGTACGCCGCCCCGGCCCGCCCCGGCCGCCGACGGCGGGCCCCAACCTGCCGACGCCGGGCCCAACCCGCTGACGCCGGGGCCCAACCCGCCGACGCCGGGGCCCGCCCGCACCGGGGCACGGCAAGGCGCCGGAGGGCCGCACGGGAGCCGATGCGCATCGCATCGGCCCGCGGCCCTCCGGCGCCCCGGAAGTCCTGGAATGTGTGCCGTGCCGGTCCCGTCCGGGACCGGCGCCGCTCAGGCCTGCTTCTTCTGCGGCCGGTCGGTGGACTTGTCGAGGACCATCACGAGACCCGCGATGCCCAGGAACAGCGCGATCGGCAGGAACACGAACAGGCCCAGGGTCGCGGCCATGCTCATGCTCTGGCCCGGGTCGTCGCCGTCGTCGCGGGTCAGCGCGAGCGCGGGAGACGTCATCAGCAGCATCATCAGCGCCGATCCGGCCGTGACGGCACCGGCGCGCAGGGCGTTCTTGTTGTCCACGGTGCAAACGTAGCGAACACCTAAACGAGGCGCGCGCCCGGGGGTGCCGTACGGGCGCGCGCGCCCTCCCGCACCGCGCTCAGCAGGGCGTTCGTGCGGGGCGAGGCGGTCAGCTCCTCCAGCGTCAGCGGCCGTCCCGCCGCGTCCGCGAGCGGCAGCCGCCAGTTGGGGTACTGGTCCCAGGTCCCGGGCAGGTTCTGCGGCCGCCGGTCGCCCACCGCGTCCGGCAGCCATACGCCGACCAGCCGCGCCGGGGTCCGCAGCAGGAACCCGTACAGGGCCGCGACGGCGGCCTCCTCGCCCTTGGTGTCGAAGCCGAGTTCCGCGAGCGCGTCCAGCCGGCGGGCGGTGTCGGCCGCGTCCTCGGCCCGCTCCTGCACGACCGGGCGGGTCAGCAGGCCGAGCCGGTCGCGCAGTTCGACGTGGCTGCCCGCCAGCTTGGCCGCGGAGGGCGGCAGGTCGTGGGTGGTGGCGGTGGCCAGGCAGTCGGCCCGCCAGGCCCCGGGCGGCAGCGGCTCACCGTCGCCCGCCCAGTCCCGTTCGAACCACAGCACGGAGGTGCCCAGCACCCCGCGCCGCGCCAGCTCCCGGCGCACGCCCGGCTCCACCGTCCCGAGGTCCTCGCCGATGACCAGGGCGCCCGCCCGGTGCGCCTCCAGCACGAGGAGGGCCAGCATCACCTCCCCGTCGTACGACACGTACGCGCCCTCGGCGGGCGGGACGCCCTCCGGGATCCACCACAGCCGGAACAGGCCCATCACGTGGTCGATGCGCAGTGCTCCGGCGTGGCGGAACACCCCGCGCAGCAGCTCCCGGAACGGCGCGTACCGGGCCGCCGCCAGCCGGTCGGGCCGCCACGGCGGCAGGCCCCAGTCCTGGCCGCGCGCGTTGAAGGCGTCGGGCGGCGCGCCGACGCCGATGTGCTTGGCGTACAGGCGCGAGCCGAAGACGTCCGAGCCGTTCGGGTGCACCCCGACGGGCAGGTCGTGCACGATGCCGACCGCCATGCCTGCCTCGCGGGCGGCCTCCTGGGCGGCGGCCAGCTGGCCGTCCGTCAGCCAGACCAGCCAGCGGTGGAAGTCGGCCCGCCCCTTCGGGTCCTCGCCGGCGCGCCCGGCGCACCAGGTCGCGTGGACGTCCAGGGCCGGCCCCTGCCGGGCGCAGAACGCGCGGTAGGCGGCCTCCCGTTCGGGGGTGCGCGGGACGGCGTACAGCAGCTCCAGGGCGGCCCGCTTGAGCTCCCAGACGGCGTCCCGGTCGATCAGGGCCCCCTGCTCCAGTACCCCGCGGCGCAGGGCGGCGCCGCGGGCGGCGAGCGCGGCGAGGGCCTCGCGGTCGGGGCAGGCGGCCCACTCGGGGACGTCCTCGACCCGCAGGTGCACGGGGTCGGGGAAGCGGCGCGAGGACGGCCGGTACGGGGACGGGTCGGTCGGCGTCCCCGGCACGGCCGCGTACAGCGGGTTGACCTGGATGAACCCGGCCCCGTGGGTGCGGCCGGCCCAGCGGGCCAGGTCCGCGAGGTCGCCGAGGTCGCCCATGCCCCAGGAGCGCTCCGAGAGCAGGGAGTACAGCTGGACGAGCAGCCCGTGGGCCCGCTCGGGCGCGGCCGGGGCCCGCTCCGGGGCGACGATCAGCGTGGCCGTGCCGGTGCGGCCGTCGGGGGTCTCGGCGTGGAGCCGGTGCACGCCGAACGGGGGGACGGCCCCGGAACCGGGCCGCCACTCGTCCGCGGCACCCGATCCGCCGACTGCGTCGGCCGCGCCGTCGTCCTCCGGCTCCGGCTCCAGTCGGAAGCGCGTGCCCGGCGGCAGTGCGGCCGGCTCGGCGGGCGGCGCGGATCCCGCCCACCACACCAGTACGCGCGGCAGCAGCCGCTCCGCCGCGGCCCGTTCCGCCCCGATGCGCTCGGCCCGGACGGCATCCGGGGTGTCGGTGCACACCCCCAGCAAGCCGAGCACCGCGACGACCGTGGCGTCCGGGACCCGGACGGTGACGCCCTCGGAGGGCTGGTAGGTGGTGGCGACGCCGTGCAGCGCCGCGAGCCGGGCGAGGTCGTCCATGTGTGTCCCTGGGTCGGTGGAGGGATCCGGCGGGCCAAGCGCTCCGCGGGAGGTACCGCGATGTGCCGACGATCTTCTGCGGCCCGGTTTGTGGCTGATCGCGCGGTTCCCCCCGCCCCTTCGGGGCGCTGCCGAACCTCCGTCGACTTCGCCACGGCCGCTCAGCCGTCGGCGGCGGGGGTGGTCGGCTCGCTCGTCAGCGGCGCCCCGGCGGCGAGCGGGGGCTCGCTGGTCAGCGGTGCGGGCGCGGCGCCGGCGAGCGGGGGCTCACTGGTGAGGGGCCCCTCGGCGGGCCCGGCCTGGGCCGGCAGATGGGCCAGGAGCGGGACCGGGCGCGCCGCTCGGCCGGCGTGTCCGGTGCGGGTGGCGGCGGTTGCGGGAGCGGGCGGGATGGCGGCGGTTGCGGGAGCGGGCGGGATGGCGGCGGTGTCCACAGGGCATGCCTTCCTTTGTCCGTACAGCCGGTGAGGGCGGGTCAGCATCAGGGAACAACGCCGTTCGACATCGCAGCCATACCCAGCGAACGGCCCGGCATTCCTGGCGGTTCCGGGGCAGAACGCCCGCCCGCATTGACACTCCGCCCGCGCGGGTGGTGGGCTCGGGCTCGTTCGTAGGGGCGGGGAAAGCAGGCGGGACAAGGAGGCTTCGTGCAGCTCAGAGGCAGGAAGCGGACCATGGCGGCGGCCATCGCCGTCATCGGGGCACTGGTGGGCGGTGCGGTGGTCGCCGGGCCGCTGGGGTCCCTGGTGGCGTCCAGCGCGCCGGACGCGGCAGGCGGCCCCGGCCCGGGCGTGGGCGCCGGCAACGGCGCGGCCGCCGCCCCCGGAGGCGCGCCGTCCGGTGCGGCCGCCGGCCCGCTGCTCGACCCGGGCGCGGCCGTGCAGCGCACCGCCGCCGAAGGGCCCGCCGTGTGGCCGCGGCCGCAGTCGATGACCGCCGAGGCGGCGCGCGAGGTCCCGCTGGACGGCCAGGCCGTCCTGGTCGCGGCGCCCGACGCCGACCCGTACGCGGTCGACGCGGTCCGCACCGCCCTGCGCGAGGCGGGCGTGCGCATCCTGCACGAGCCGGGCCCGGGGGCGCCGCTGCCCGAACGGGGCACCGTCGTACGGCTGGACGGCCCCGGCGCCGACGAGGCGCTGCGCGCGCTGGGCTCCGCCGACGCCGGGGACCTGCCCCGCGGCGGCTACCGGCTGGCCGTCGGCAAGGTCGCGGGCCGGGACACGGTCGCGCTGGCCGGCTTCGGCGAGGACGGGCTGTTCCACGGGGTGCAGACGCTGCGCCAGCTGCTCGCCGCGGGCAAGGCGGCGGGCGGGGCGAAGGTGCCCGGCGTACGGGTGCGGGACTGGCCGGCCGCGCCGGTCCGCGGGATCACCGAGGGCTTCTACGGGCAGCCGTGGACGCAGGAGCAGCGGCTCGCGCAGCTGGACTTCATGGGCCGCACCAAGCAGAACCGGATGCTGCTCGCGCCCGGTGACGACCCGTACCGCACCACGGACTGGCGCTCGGAGTACCCGCGCGCGCAGCAGGACGAGTTCCGGGAGCTGGCCGAGCGGGCCCGCGCCAACCGGGTCGTGCTGGGCTGGGCCGTGTCGCCCGGGCAGTCGATGTGCCTGTCCTCGGCCGCCGACCGGGCGGCGCTGGCGCGCAAGCTGGACGCCATGTGGGACCTGGGCTTCCGCGCGTTCCAGGTGCAGTTCCAGGACGTCAGCTACTCGGAGTGGGGCTGCCGGGCGGACCGGGTCCGGTACGGGACGGGCCCGGCGGCGGCTGCGAAGGCGCACGCCGAGGTCGCGGGGGAGCTCGCCGCGCACCTGGCCGCACGGCATCCGGGCGCGGCCCCGCTGTCGCTGCTGCCGACGGAGTACCACCAGAACGGCGCGACGAAGTACCGCACCGCCCTGGCCGACCGGCTCGACGAGCGGGTGGAGGTCGCCTGGACGGGCGTGGGCGTCGTGCCGCGCACGATCACCGGCAAGGAACTGTCCGGGGCGCGCAGCGCCTTCGGCCAGCACCCGCTGATCACCATGGACAACTACCCGGTCAACGACTGGGACCCGGGCCGGATCTTCCTCGGCCCGTACACGGGACGCGAGCCGGCGGTCGCGGGCGGCTCGGCGGGGCTGCTGGCCAACGCGATGCAGCAGGCCTCGCTGTCGCGGATCCCGCTGTTCACGGCCGCGGACTTCGCCTGGAACCCCGGCGGCTACCGGGCCGGCGACTCCTGGGCGGCGGCCGTCAACGAACTGGCGGGCCCCGACCCGCGGACCCGCAAGGCCCTGGCCGCGCTGGCCGGCAACACGGCCTCGTCGGCCCTGGCCCTGCCCGAGTCGGCGTACCTGCGCCCGCTGATGGACGAGTTCTGGCAGGCCCGCGGCACGGGCGACGCCGCGGCCGGGGAGCGGCTGCGGGCGGCGTTCACCGCCATGCGGGAGGCCCCCGACCGGCTGCCCGGCCTGTCCGGCGAGGCCGGTCCGTGGCTGGCGCGGCTGTCGGCGTACGGGACGGCGGGCGAGCTGGCGGTGGACCTGCTGCGCGCCCAGACCCGCGGGGACGGTGCGGCGGCCTGGCGGACCTCGCAGGCGCTGGCGGAGGCCCGCCGGAAGCTGGCCGAGCCGGACGCCGCCGGGCGCGTCGACAAGTCCGTGCTGGACGCCTTCCTGGCGAAGGCGGTGACGGAGGCGGACGCCTGGACGGGTGCGGCCCGGCAGACGGGCACCGTGTCCCGGGAGCCGGGTGCGTGGACGGTTCGGCTGGACGCGGCGCGGCCGGTGTCGGCGGTGACGGTCATGACGAACCCGCTGTCGGAGGGCACGCGGGGCGCGGCCGTGGAGGTGCACGTGCCGGGCGAGGGCTGGCGCAAGGTGGCCCAGGCGGCGGTGTCGGGCTGGACCCAGGCGGACGCCGGCGGGGTCGCCGCGGACGCGGTCCGGCTGTCGTGGGCCGGGGAGGACCCGGTGGTGCACCGGGTCGTGCCGTGGCTGGCGGACGGGCCGGAGGCGGCGTTCGAGCTGCCGGAGTCGGTGGACGCGGAGATCGGCGGGGCGGCGAAGACGGTCACCGCGGAGGTGTCGGCGCTGCGGCCCGGCGAGGTGCGGGGGCCGCTGACGGCGACGGCGCCGCAGGGCGTCACCGTGAAGCTGCCGGCCGAGGCGAAGGCGCCGCGCGGCACCCGGGTCCAGGTGCCGGTGTCGGTGACGGTCCCGGCGGACACGCCCGCGGGCAGCTACCGGGTGCCGGTGGCGTTCGCCGGGCAGACCCGGGTGCTGACGGTCCGCGCCGTCCCGAAGACCGGCGGACCGGACCTGTTCCGCTCGGCGAAGGCCTCGTCGTCGGGGGACGAGACCCCGGCGTTCCCGGCCTCGGCGGTGGTGGACGGCAACGCCGCGACGCGGTGGTCCTCCCCGGCGGCGGACGGCGTGTGGTGGCAGGCGGAGCTCGCGGCCCCGGCCCGGGTCGGGCTGCTGGTGCTGCACTGGCAGGACGCGTACCCGTCGGCGTACCGCGTGGAGACCTCGACGGACGGGTCGACCTGGCGGCGGGCGGCGACCGTGACCGGCTCCCGGGGCGGGCAGGAATCTGTCCGCCTGGATCCGGCGGACGCCCGGTTCGTCCGGGTCACCTGCGAGAAGCGGGCGACGAAGTACGGCTGCAGCCTGTTCTCGGCGGAGGCCTACGCCGTCGTCCGCTGACCGGCCGACCCGTCGGCGCGCCGGTCTGTCGGCGCGCCGACCCGCCGGGGTGTCGGCCCGTCGGTGTGTCGGCCCGTCGGTGTGTCGGCCCGATGCCACGGCCGGATCCGGGCGTTTCGGCCGGAACCTGTCTGGTCCGGGCGCCGGCCGGCGGGCCAGACTGGGGATCATGGCAACCATGGTGTCCGTCGGCAACGGCGAGATCTGGGCGGAGGACTCGGGCGAGGGCGCGGGCGCGGGAGGGGAGGCCGGCGGGCTGCCGCTGGTCCTGCTCCATCCCGGGGTCGGCGACTCGGCGGTCTGGGACCTGCTGCTCCCGGCGCTCACGGCGCGGCACCGGGTGATCCGCTACGACGCCCGCGGCTTCGGCCGCTCGCCCGCGCCCACCGCCCCGTACTCCCAGGTGGAGGACCTCACCGCGGTCCTCGACCACTTCGGGCTGGACCGTGCCGTGCTGGCCGGCTCCAGCATGGGCGGCGCCACCTCGATCAGTCTGGCCCTGGCCGCCCCGGAGCGGGTGGCGGGCCTCGCCCTGTTCGTGCCCGGGGTCACCGGCTACGACGGGCTGATGGCGCCCGGGTTCTTCGAGCAGGTGGGCGAGCTGGCCGCCGCCGGCGACATGGAGGGCATCGTCCGGCTCGGCCTCGGCCTGTGGGGGGCGGCCGGCGGCGGCACGCCCGAGGCGGATCCCGTCGCGGCAGACTGGCTCAGGGCGGTGCTGCCCGCCTGGTTCGGCAGTGCCGGGCTCCAGCGGGAGGACGCCCCCGCCTTCGACCGGCTCGCGGAGATCACCGCTCCGGCGCTGCTGGCGCTGGGCGAGCAGGACCGGGCCGAGGTCGTGAAGTGCAACGAGGAGATGGCGGCCCGGATCCCCGGCTGCCGCCTGGTCCGCCTCGCCGGCTCCGACCACTACCCGACGCTGCGCGAGCCGGAGGCCGTCGCCCGCCTGATCGAGGAGCTGCACGCCGAAGCGGCCCGCTGACCGGCGCGGCCACGGGCTGCGGGTCCGGCCGCGACGCGAGGGCCCCGGCGGCCGGCCGGGGCCCTCGCGCGTGACGGGGCCGCCGCGCTACGAGGCGGCGGCTCCGATGCGGTCCAGGGCGTCGTCCGCACCGTACGGCTGGAGGTACGGCATCCAGCGGGGATCACGGTGCCCGGTCCCGATGATCCGCCATGCGAGCCCCGACGGCGGGGCCGGCTGGTGGCGCAGCCGCCAGCCCAGGTCGACCAGGTGCCGGTCGGCCTTGACGTGGTTGCACCGCCGGCACGCGGCGACCACGTTGTCCCACACGTGCTGCCCGCCCCGGCTGCGCGGGATGACGTGGTCGACGCTCGTGGCGACGCCGCCGCAGTACATGCAGCGGCCGCCGTCGCGGGCGAACAGCGCGCGGCGGGTGAGTGGAACGGGCCCCCGGTAGGGGACCCGCACGAAGCGCTTGAGCCGTACCACGCTGGGAGCGGGGACGGCCCGGGTCGCACTGTGCAGGAAGGCGCCGGATTCCTCCAGGGAGACTGCCTTGTTCTCCAGGACGAGGACGAGCGCGCGGCGGAGCGGTACGACGCCGAGCGGCTCGTACGACGCATTGAGGACCAGGACGTGCGGCACGGACTGCCTCCTTGTACGCCGGCGGCGCGTGGCTCGCGCCGGGACGATCTGCTCTCCAGTCTCTCCTTACGGCTGGTCGAAGCGCCACCACGCGCCCGTAACGGGTCGGAGGTGTTTTCAACCACACTTCCTTCATCCCCAGGTGAGCCTGGTCTCTCCCTCGAACAACGCAACAGGGTCACGGGAATGCCCCGTTAGTGTGGATGGCCTGTCCGGCACACCCCTTTCACGGGCAGACCGCTACACCTGGAGGTTCCCGCCGTGCCCTGGCCCGCCGCCCTGTTGCCCCTGGCAGCCGCCACACCGGACCCCGCCGCGTCGGTGAAGGAGGCCCACGAGAGCGTCACGAACGCCGCCAGTTTCATCGAGGAGAACTGGGCCGGGTGGCTGTACCTGGGCCTGAAGATCCTCCTGATCCTGGTGATCGCGGCCGCGCTCCGCTCGCTGGTCCGCAAGTCGCTGACCAAGCTGATAACCAGGATGAACCGGGGCGCCGAGGCCGTCGAGGGCATGGCGCTCGGCGGGCTGCTCGTCAACGCGGAACGCCGGCGGCAGCGGTCCGAGGCGATCGGGTCGGTCCTGCGTTCGGTGGCTTCGTTCCTGATCCTGGGCACGGCGAGCCTGATGGTGCTCGGCGCCCTGGGCATCAACCTGGGCCCGCTCCTCGCGAGTGCGGGTGTGGCCGGTGTGGCGATCGGTTTCGGCGCCCGGAACCTGGTGACGGACTTCCTGTCCGGCGTGTTCATGATCCTTGAGGACCAGTACGGCGTCGGCGACAAGATCGACGCGGGGGTGGCCTCGGGCGAGGTCGTCGAGGTCGGCCTGCGCGTCACCAAGCTGCGCGGCGACAACGGCGAGATCTGGTACGTCCGCAACGGCGAGATCAAGCGGATCGGCAACCTCAGCCAGGGCTGGGCGACCGCGGGCGTGGACATCCAGGTCAAGCCGACGGAGAGCCTGCCCCGGATCCGCGAGGTGGTCGATGCCATCTCCGCCCGGATGGCCAAGGAGACCCCGTGGGACGAGCGGCTGTGGGGTCCGGTCGAGGTGCTGGGCCTGGTGGAGGTGCTGCTGGCCTCCATGACGGTGCGGGTGTCGGCGAAGACGATGCCGGGCCAGCAGTTCGCCGTCGAGCGCGAGCTGCGCTGGCGGATCAAGGAGGCCTTCGACGAGGCGGGCATCGGGATCGTCGGCGGGCTGCCGCCCGCGGACGAGGAGGAGGAGCCGGCGGACCCGTCGGCGTCCGTGGCCGCCCCGTCCGCCCTGGCCAACCCGGCGTCCCCGCAGGCCCTGGCTGCGGCCCCGATCCCGGCACCGGCCGCGTTCGGCTCCCCGCGGATCACGAAGTAACCACCGCCGAAGCACACGCTGACACTGCCCCCGCAGGCCACCGCCTGCGGGGGCAGTCCCGTTGACAGGCTTCAAAAACCGATAGGAAACTTAACTGACAGTTCCCGGATGAGCCCGTTTCCGGACGAGAGCGAGCGCCCATGACCGGCACGACCTCCCGCACGTCCCCCGGCCGGCCGCCCGGCCCGGGCTCCGGCCCGCCCGCTCCCGGAACTTCGGCTCCCGGGACGTCGGCTCCCGGGACGTCGACTCCCGGAACAGGAACGCCCGCTCCCGGAACGCCTGCGCCCGGAACGCCCGGCCTGCTGCGCGCCATGAACGACCGCGCCGCCCTCGACCTGCTGCTGGCCCACGGCCCCCTGTCCCGCACCCGGATCGGCGACCTCACCGGCCTCTCCAAGCCCACCGCCTCGCAGCTGCTGGCCCGGCTGGAGGCCGCCGGGCTCGTCGTGGCCACCGGTACCACCACCGGCCGCCCCGGGCCCGGCGCCCGGCTGTACGGGGTCAACCCGCGCGCCGCCCGCGTCGCCGGGGTGGACGTCACCCCGGGCCGGATCACCGCCGCCGTCGCCGACCTGACCGGCGCGGTGATCGGCAGCCACGAGCTCCCGTACGCCGAGGGCGCGGGGGCCGCCGGGGCCGCGAGCGCCGCCGGCCGGGTCGCCCGGGCCCTGGACGGGGCCCTCAAGGCCGCCGGACTGCACCGCTCCGACCTCCACCGCGCCGTCATCGCCACCCCTGGCTCCTTCGACCCGCGCTCCGGAGTCCTGCGCTACGCCGGCCACCTCCCGCCCGGCTGGCACTCCCCCGCCCTCCTCCAGGAGCTGGCGGCGGCGCTGCCGATGCCGGTCGCGTACGAGAACGACGTCAACCTCGTCGCGATCGCCGAGCAGCGGCTCGGTGCGGCCCGCGGGCACCGGGACTTCGTCCTGCTGTGGAACGAGGAGGGCCTCGGCGCCGCCCTGGTGCTCGGCGGCCGGCTGCACCGCGGGTTCACCGGCGGCGCGGGCGAGGTCGGGTTCCTGCCCGTGCCCGGGCACCCGCTGGTCCGGCAGGTCGCCCGGGTCAACTCCGGCGGCTACCAGGCGCTGGCCGGGGCGCAGGCGGTGCCCGGGCTGGCGGCCGAGCTGGGCATGGCCCTGCCGTCCGCCGCCCCGGGGCGCGCAGCCGGGTCCGCGGCGGCGGTCGGGCCGGCCGTGGCCCTGCTCCGGCGGGCCGCCGCGCACCCCGAGGGTGCGCGGCTGCGGCTGCTGCGGCGGTACGCGACCGCGCTGGCGACCGGTCTCGCGTCGCTGGTGGCCGTACTGGACCCGGAGATCGTGGTCCTCTCCGGCGCGGTGAACGACGCCGGCGGGGACGTCCTGCGCAGACTGGTCGCCGCCGAGCTCGCCGACCTCTCCCCCTCCCTGCCCCGCCTCATACCCGGGGCGGTACGCGAACGGCCGGTGCTGCGCGGTGCGCTGGAGAGCGCCCTCGCCGCCACCCGCGACGAGGTCTTCGACACCTCCCGCCGCTGACCCCGTCCCCTCCGCCCCCCGGGGCATCCGACGAAGCGTCACCCGGACCCGTCTCGAACCGACTGAAAGGCCGGCGCACGTGACCATGAAACTCGCAGTGGTGGGCGGCGGTTCCACCTACACCCCCGAACTGATCGACGGCTTCGCCCGGCTGCGCGACACCCTGCCGCTCGGCGAGCTGGTGCTGATCGACCCCGCCGCCGAGCGCCTCGGCCTCGTCGGCGCGCTGGCCCGGCGGATCCTCGCCCGGCAGGGCCACCCGGCCACCGTCACCACCACCGCCGACCTCGACGCGGGCGTCGAGGGCGCCGACGCGGTCCTGCTCCAGCTGCGCGTCGGCGGACAGGCGGCGCGGCTGCGCGACGAGACCTGGCCGCTGGAGTGCGGCTGCATCGGGCAGGAGACCACAGGCGCCGGCGGGCTCGCCAAGGCGCTGCGCACGGTCCCGGTGGTGCTGGACATCGCCGAGCGGGTGCGGCGGACCAACCCCGACGCATGGATCATCGACTTCACCAACCCCGTCGGGATCGTCACCCGGGCGCTGCTGCGGGCCGGGCACAAGGCGGTCGGGCTGTGCAACGTGGCCATCGGGCTGCAGCGGAAGTTCGCGGCGCTGCTGGGCCTGGCGCCGGCCGACCTCCACCTGGACCACGTCGGCCTCAACCACCTCACGTGGGAGCTGGGGGTGCGCCGGGGCGGCCCGGCCGGGAAGGACCTGCTGCCGGGACTGCTCGCCGCCCACGGGGAGGCCGTCGCCGCCGAGCTGCGGCTGCCGCACGCGGTGCTGGACCGGCTCGGCGCGGTGCCCTCGTACTACCTGCGGTACTTCTACGCGCACGACGAGGTGGTCCGGGAGCTCGGCGAGAAGCCGTCACGGGCCGCCGAGGTGGCCGCCATGGAGCGGGAGCTGCTCGCCCTGTACGCCGATCCGGCACTGGACGAGAAGCCGGCCCTGCTGGCCCGGCGGGGCGGGGCCTTCTACTCGGAGGCGGCCGTGGACCTGGCGGCGGCGCTGCTCGGCAACGGCGCCGCCGGGAGCGGCGGCGGTGCGGCGGCGGGCTCCGTGCAGGTGGTCAACACGCTCAACAACGGGACGCTGCCGTTCCTGCCGGACGACGCGGTCGTCGAGGTGCAGGCCCGTGTCGACCGGTCCGGGCCGGTGCCGCTGGGCGTGCCTCGGCTGGACCCGCTGTACGCCGGGCTGATCGGGCACGTGACGGCGTACGAGGACCTGGCGCTGGACGCGGCCCTACGCGGGGGCCGGGAGCGGGTGTTCCGGGCGCTGCTCGCGCACCCGCTGGTCGGCCAGTTCGACCGGGCCGAGGGGCTGACGGACCGGCTCCTCGCGCACAACAAGGAGTACCTGGCGTGGGCGTGAGGCGGCCGTCCGCCGGGGTGCGGGCCGCGGTCCTCGCCCTCGACGCGGGCAACAGCAAGACGGACGCGGCCCTGGTCGGGGCGGACGGCAGGGTGCTGGGCACCGGGCGGGCCGGCGGCTTCCAGCCTCAGCTGACCGGGACCGGCGCGGCCGTGGACGTACTGGAGCAGGCCGTCACGCAGGCTGCACGGGCGGCCGGTCTGCCCGGGCCCGCCGCGGCAGCCGGGGCATCCGGTGCAGCCGGGGCGGCCGGGGCGGCTCCGGCCGGCCTCCCGTACGCCGACACGGTCTCGGCCTGCCTGGCCGGAGCCGACTTCCCGGTGGAGGAGCAGCAGCTCGCCGACGCGATCGCGGCCCGCGGCTGGGGCGCGGCCACGCAGGTCCGCAACGACACCTTCGCGATCCTGCGGGCCGGGCTCCCGGCGGGCCGGCCGCCCCGCGGGGTGGCGGTGGTGTGCGGGGCCGGCATCAACTGCGCGGGCATGCTGCCCGACGGGCGCACCGCCCGGTTCCCGTCCGTCGGCCGGATCTCCGGCGACTGGGGCGGCGGGGGCGGACTGGCCCGGGAGGCCCTGTGGTCGGCGGCGCGCGCCGAGGACGGCCGGGGCGGGCCCACCGGGCTGGCGGCGGCGCTGCCGGGCCACTTCGGGCTGGGCTCCATGGCCGCCCTGATCGAGGCGCTGCACCTGGGGCACCTGGCGTGGCGGCGGGTCCACGAGCTGGTGCCGGTGCTGTTCGAGGTGGCCGCGGCCGGCGACCGGGTGGCCGCCGCGCTCGTGGAGCGGCAGGCGAAGGAGGTGGTGGCCATGGCGTCGGTGGCGCTGGCCCGGCTGGACCTGCTCGCGCAGGAGGCTCCGGTGCTGCTGGGCGGGGGTGTCCTCACCGCCGGGCATCCGCAGCTCGACGGGCCGATCAGGGCGGGGCTGGCCGAACGGGCGCCGCTGGCCCGGGTGTCGGTGGTGGCGGCCCCGCCGGTGCTGGGGGCCGCGCTGCTGGGGCTGGACGCGGTGGGGGCGCCGCCCGCCGCCCACGCGGAACTGCGTGCCCATTTCGGGTGAACCTGCTTGGGGCGGCCCCGCGTCTGGAACCGTGGCGGGCGGGCGGACGTATGGACGGTGAAGGGGTGGTGGAGAGGGGCGGGGGGCGCGCCGGGGGGCGCGCGCACGGGGCGGTTCACGCAGGATCCGGCACCGGGTGCTGTGATCGACCGCCCTTCCGGCCATACTTCAGCGAAGCATTTCAGGCGAGGGCAGCACCGAGGGGGAGGTCAGGGTGGCCATCACATCACGCGCGCACGCGCCCGGCGGCGCCGCCGGGCCGGTCGCGGGTCCGCCCGCGGCACCCCCGGACGGGCGGGCCCGGCCCGGTACGGCCTGGGCCGAGGGCGTGGAGCGGCTGCGCGCCGCCGCCACGACCGAGCCCGGCCGGCTGCGCATCATCGGTGCCGTACTGGCCGCGCTGGTGCTCCTGTTCGGCGTGGTGACCGTGTGGGAGGTGTCCGACCGGGTCGCCGCCGCGGACGACGTGGTGGGCCGCAGCCAGCCGCTGAGCGCGGACGCGGCGAGCATCTACCGTTCCCTCGCGGACGCCGACACGGCCTCCTCCAGCGGCTTCCTGGCCGGGGCGGACGAGCCGCGCGAGGTCCGCAAGCGGTACGAGGAGGACATCGCGGGCGCCTCCCGGCTGCTGGTGAGCGCGGCCGCCAACACCGCGGCGGACGAGGACTCCCGCAAGCAGATCGCCCTGCTGGGCGAGCAGCTGCCCCGCTACACCGGGCTCATAGAACAGGCGCGGGCCGCCAACAAGCAGGGGCTGCCGCTCGGCGGCGCCTACCTGCGCCACGCCAACGAGCAGATGAGCACCCAGCTCCTGCCGGCCGCGCAGCGGCTGTACGAGGCGGAGACGGGCCGGCTCCACCGGGACCACGACAGCGCCCGCGCGCTGCCGCTGGCCTCGCTGGGCACCGGGCTGCTCGCGCTGGCCGCGCTGGTGTGGGCGCAGCGCCGCAACTACCGGCACACGAACCGGGTCTTCAACCACGGCCTCGTCGCGGCGACCGCCGCCTCGCTGGTGGTGCTGCTGTGGCTGGCGGTGGGGCACGGGCTGGCGCGGTCGGCGCTGGCCGAGGCGCGCACGGACGGCCAGGAGTCCCTGAAGGTCCTCAACGACGCGCGGATCGCCGCGCTCCAGGCCCGCGCGAACGAGAACCTGACGCTGATCGCGCGGGGCGCCGTCCTGGCCGAGGACAAGAAGTCCGACAAGTACGACGTGGACTTCGCGGCCGACATGAAGGACCTGGACGCGGGCCTGGCGAAGGCCGGGCGCCTCGCCGACGACGCCCTCGGCAGGGATCCGGTCGCCCGCGCGGCGGACGCCGTCCGGCAGTGGAAGCAGCGGCACGCGGCGGCCCGGGAGACGGACCTGCGGGGCGACTACGAGGACGCGCTGCCCCAGGTCATCGGGGACAAGGACCACAAGGACAGCAGCGGGGCCTCGTTCGACCGGGTGGACGCCTCCCTGGAGCAGGCCCTCGCCCACGAACAGCAGGAGTTCACCCTGGCCGCCCGGGACGGGCTCGGCGCGCTGGGCGGTCTGATGACGGGTTCGGCGGCCCTGGCCGTCGTCGGCGCCGGCGCGGCCCTGCTCGGCATAGGGCGCCGGCTTTCGGAGTACAGGTGACAGCGATGCGGATACGCGTGGGCGAGGACGGCAGCGGGGACGGGCGGGGCGCCGGAGCCGGCGGCGGTCCGGCCGCCGGGCGTGCCCGCCCGTCCGGGGTGCGCCGTCTGGCGCGCCGGCTGCGCGGCTGGGGCGGGGTCAGCGCGATGGCCGCCGCCTGCGCGGTGACGGCGGCGACGGTGCTGCTGCCGCTGGCCCAGGCGTCCCCGGACGGCGGCCGCCCGGCCGTGGTCGGCGCGCCGGACGCGGTGCCGGCCGCCCCGCAGACGCCCTGGACGCTCACCGACACCTGCCCGGACCCGGAGGCCAGCCTGCGCCCGTCCGGCGTGGACGGGCCCACGATCGAGCGGATCCGCAAGGCGGGCAAGCTCGTCGCGGGCGTCGACCAGAACAGCTTCAAGTGGGGGTACCGCAACCCGGTCGACGGCCGCCTCGACGGCTTCGACATTGCCCTGGTCAAGGCCATCGCCAAGGACATCCTGGGCGACGAGAACGCCGTCATCTACCGGGCCATCCCCACCAGCCAGCGCGTCCCCGCGCTGCAGGACGGCCGCGTCGACGTCGTGGTCCGCACCATGACGATCAACTGCAAGCGGCTGGAGGACGTCGCCTTCTCGACCGCCTACTTCGAGGCCGGGCAGCAAGTGCTGGCCCCCAAGGGCTCGCCGATCACCGGCTACAACACCTCGCTGAAGGGCCGCAGGATCTGCACGGCCGCCGGCTCCACCGCCGAGGCGGCCCTGAAGGGCCAGTCGTACGGTGCGGTGCCGGTCCTCGTGCCCAACCAGCTGGACTGCCTGGTCCGGCTGCAGCTGGGCGAGGTGGACGGCATCATCACGGACAACGCGCTGGCGGCCGGCCAGGCCGCGCAGGACCCGTCGGTGCGGCTCGTCGGCTCCCCGTTCACCAAGGAGTTCTACGGGGTGGCCATGAACAAGGAGGCCACCGACCTGGTGCGGCGGGTCAACAAGGTGCTGGAGGGCTACCGCGCCGGCGGTGACGGCAGCCCCTGGATGCAGGCCTACACCGCGCACCTCAAGCCGGTGCTGCCCGGTGTGGCCGGGCCGCCCGCGCCCAAGTACCGGGACTGAGACCGGTGGCGCAAGGGAATCCCGACGGCAGGAAGGCGGGGGCAGGTCAGGTGGAGGCTGGTTCGGCCGTGATGAGCCGGGACGACGTCGACCGTGCCCTGGCCCGGCTCGGCGCGGAGCACGAGGCCGTGGAGACCTCGCTGCTCGCCCTCCAGGACCACGCCGGACGCCGGCTCCTGGAGGGCGCCGGCCTGGCGGGGGTCACCCGGGAGCGGTGGGCGGCGGCCGACGCCGCGATCACCCGGCTGTGGACGTACTTCGACGCCTACAGCGGCGCGCTGAACGCCGCCCGGGAGATACGGGAGCGGCGCCGCTGGCCCGCCCGCGAGGAGCTGGTCGAGCTGACCGAGCGGCTGCGCGGGCCCGGCGTGCTGATCGCCGGGGCCGGGGCGGAGGGCGCGGCCATGGCGGAGCGGCTCTCGCTCGCCGAGCTGGTGGCCCGGATGAACGAGCTGTACGCGAGCTCGCTGGACGTGGTGGTGGCCGCCGACGCGGTGTGGTCGGCGCTGCCCGCCCGGATCGACCTGCTCTCCGCGGAGCTGCGCCGCACCCGCTCACTCGCCCACTCGGTGGGGGTCCGCCCGGGCGAACACCCCTCGGGCGACGACCTGGAGGCCATCACCGCCGAGCTGACCGGGCTCCGCGCCCGGGTCATCGCCGACCCCCTGGCGTTCTGGCAGCCCGCTGCGGGCAGCTCGGCGCCCGGGGGCGGCCGCCCGGACACCGCCCGCTACGACCGGGCCGCGCTCGCGCTGGAGGACGTACGCCGGGAGATCGAGGCGGTGCTGGCGGTCCGGCAGGACGCCGAGCAGCGGCTGATCAGCCTGCGGGACGTGCTCTCGCGGGCCGACCGCACCCTCGCGGAGGCGCGCACCGCCCGGACGGAGGTGCTCGCGAAGATCGCGGCATCGGAGGTTCCGGTGGTGAGCGGGCCGCCGACCGCGCTGCAGGAGCAGCTGGCGCTCGCGTCCGACCACCGGCGCCACTCCCGCTGGCACCGGCTCTCGCCGCTGCTGGAGGCGCTGGAGGAGCGGGCCGAGGAGGAACTGCGCCGGGCCCGCGACTCGTTGACCGCAGTGACGGCACCGCTCGCGGTACGGGCCGAGCTGCGCGGGCGGCTGGACGCGTACCGGGCGAAGGTGGCGCGGCACGGTCTGGCGGAGGACCCGCTGCTGGCGGAGCGGTACGACACGGCCCGGCGGATGCTGTGGAGCGCCCCGTGCGACCTGCGGGCCGCCGAACAGGCCGTGCTGCGCTACCAGCAGGCGGCCGCCGAGTCACTGGCACCGCAGCAGGACCGGCCCGCGGGGCCGGGGAAGGAGGACGGCGCATGAGCCTGGCCGGAACCGCGTGCGGGCGCCCCGGCTGCCCGGGGGCGTACGAGGACATGGGCGGCGGGGTGCTGTACTGCGACACGTGCGGGCTGGCGCCCGTCGGCTCCGTCGCGGCGGGCGCGGAGGAGCTGGTGTCGCCGCCGACCGGGATGACGAGTCCGGCGCGCCATGCCGATCCGCGGGGTTCGCAGGGCTCGGGCCGGCCGGGGTCCTCGTCGAACTCGTCCTCGGCGCGCTCCTCCCGCTCCTCCGGCTCCTCGCGTTCCTCGCGGTCGTCGCGGTCGTCGCGGTCCTCGTCCTCGCGGCGCTCGGTGTCGGGCCGGCTGCCGGGGGTCGTGTCCACCCGCTCGGTGTCGGTGCGCAGTTCGGGTTCGTCGTCCGGCTCCTCGGGCCGCAGCAGGCTCGGGGCCGGGCTGGTCAACGTGCCGGAGGTGCCGCGTCCGGACCCGTCGACGGCGGTGCTGCGGAACCCGGAGGTGCCGGAGCGCAAGCGGTTCTGCTCGCGGTCGGACTGCGGGGCCCCCGTGGGCCGGGCCCGCGGGGACCGGCCCGGCCGGACCGAGGGGTTCTGCACCAAGTGCGGGCACCCGTACTCCTTCGTTCCCAAGCTGCGGCCGGGGGACGTCGTGCACGGCCAGTACGAGGTGGCGGGCTGCCTCGCGCACGGCGGCCTCGGCTGGGTGTACCTGGCGGTGGACCGGGCGGTCGCCGACCGGTGGGTGGTGCTCAAGGGCCTGCTGGACACCGGGGACCAGGACGCGATGGCCGCCGCCATATCGGAGCGGCGCTTCCTCGCCGAGATCGAGCACTCGAACATCGTGCGGATCTACAACTTCGTGGAGCACCTGGACCAGCGGACCGGCTCGCTGGACGGGTACATCGTCATGGAGTACGTCGGCGGCAAGTCGCTGAAGGAGATCGCGAACGACCGGCGCCGGCCCGACGGCCGCCGCGACCCGCTGCCCGTCGAGCAGGCCTGCGCGTACGGGATCGAGGCGCTGGAGGCCCTCGGGCACCTGCACAGCCGCAACCTGCTGTACTGCGACTTCAAGGTCGACAACGCGATCCAGCAGCAGGACCAGCTGAAGCTGATCGACATGGGCGCGGTGCGCCGGATGGACGACGACCAGTCGGCCATCTACGGCACGGTCGGCTACCAGGCGCCGGAGGTGGCCGAGCTCGGCCCGTCCGTCGCCTCCGACCTGTACACGGTGGCGCGCACCCTGGCCGTCCTCACCTTCGACTTCCAGGGGTACACGAACGTCTTCGCGGACTCCCTGCCGGATCCCGAGCACATCGAGGTGTTCCAGCGGTACGAGTCCTTCTACCGGCTGCTGGTACGGGCCACCGACCCGGATCCGGACCGGCGGTTTTCGTCCGCGCAGGAGATGGCGGACCAGCTGACGGGCGTGCTGCGCGAGGTCGTCGCCCTCCAGACGGGCACACCGCGGCCGCAGCTGTCCACGCTGTTCGGGCCGGAGACCCGGGTCCCGGACACACGGCTGTTCGCGGACCTGGCCGGCGCGGAGGTGTCCCGGCTGGGCGTCCGCGAGGTGACGGGGCGCGGGGCCGGCGGAGGCGGCTGGTCCGCCCGGCTCGGCAGCGTGGGCCGGGGCGGCCGGCGGGGGCGGGCCCGCGGGTCCGGCGCCGCTCCGGCGGTGACGGCGGCGGCCGCCGCGGCGGTGCCCGCGGGGACTCCCGCGCCGGGATCCGGCGGCGCGGCGGCACCGCTGGGATCCGAGGCGACCCGCCGGAGCGGCGGCCCCGCCGCGTTCGTGTCCCTGCCGGCGCCGAGGCCGGCTCCGACCCCTGCCGCCGCCCCGGCCCCGGCTCCTGCGCTGCCTGCGCTCACCCGGCCGGCCCCGCTCGACGCCCGGGACGTGGCCCTGGCGCTGCCCGTGCCGCTGGTCGACGCGGGTGACCCCAATGCCGGGTTCCTGGCCGGGCTGCTCGCGTCCGCGCCGGCCGACCTGCGGGCCGCCCTGGGCGCGGCGCCCGCCGACTCGGCCGAACTGCGGCTGCGGGAGCTCCGGGCGCACCTGGAGCTGGGTGAACCGGACGCCGCAGGGGCCGTCCTGGCGGGCCTGGAGGCCCGCCACCCGGACGACTGGCGGGTCGTCTGGGCGCGCGGCATCGCCTCGCTGGCCTCCGGCGACGACGCCACAGCGGCCCTGTCCTTCGACGCGATCTACGACGCCTTCCCCGGCGAGCCCGCGCCGAAGCTGGCGCTCGGCCTGTGCGCCGAGGTCCTGGGACAGCTGGACAACGCCGCCGAGTACTACCGGCTCGTCTGGATCACCGACCCGGGGTTCGTGAGCGCGGCCTTCGGGCTGGCCCGGGTCCAACTGGCCGCCGGCGACCGGGAGGCGGCGGTGCGCACGCTGGAGTCCGTGCCGGAGTCGTCCATCCACTACACGGCCGCACGGGTGGCAGCGGTACGGGCACGTCTGCGCGACCGGTCTCCCGAACAGGCCCTGCTGCCTGACCTGACGGCAGCTGCCGTGCAGGTGGGGGCACTTGAGCGGCTCGGTCTCGACGCGGTGCGCCACGAAAGGCTGTCGACCGAGGTTCTGGGCTTGGCCCTGGACTGGGTACTGTCGGGTAGCCGGGGCAGTGACCCCGGTCGCACCACGCTGCTCGGCAGTCAACTGGACGAGCAGGGCCTGCGCTTCGGTCTGGAGCGCTCGTACCGCGTTCTCGCGCGGCTGGCGCAGCGGGGCGAGGACAGGATCGAACTGGTGGAGCGGGCCAACCGTTTCCGCCCCCGGACGTGGGTGTGATTGATGTCGATGCATCGGCTGTCTGGCTGCCCCAGCTGCGCGGAGCCCCTTGAGGAAGGGGACCGTTTCTGCGGTGTCTGCGGCTCCCCCGTCAGCGCGTTCCCTCCCCCCCTCCCCCCTGACCAGCCCACCCTCACCCTCCCGGCCCCGGCGCCGGCCCCGCCCGGGGCCTCCGGGGGCCGGTGGCACCCGGCCCCGCCGCCCGCGGGCGGGCCTGCCGCGGCGCCCGCGGCGATGCCGGTTCAGGCCGCCACCCGGGAGCCGTCGGCCGCACCGGCGGCACCGGCCGCGGACGGGTATCCCCTCGCGGGCCCCGAGCCCGGGTGGGGCGCGGCCGCAGCCGCGGCCCCCCGGTCCGCTCCTGCGGGACCGGCGCCGCAGGGCGCGGTGTTCGCCGGCGGCGAGACCCGCCACGACCGCCCGGGCGGCGGCACGCACTGGGGCGCGGACGAAGCCCCGTACGGCAGCGCGGCCGCCGGCCGGGAGGACCCGTACGGCACCCCGGGCGCGGCCGGACACGAACCCCGGCACACCGGCGCCCCCGCAGGGCACGAGGACCCGTACGCGGCTGCCCCGCCCGCGCCGGAGTCCGCGTACGCCGGCACCCCGCAGGGCCAGGAGAGCCCGTACGGTGCCCCCGCAGCGGGCGGCGAGCCCCCGCAGGGCAGCGCCCCCGTCGTGTACGACGCCCCGTACGGCGGAGCACCCGCCGACCGGGAGAACCCGTACGGCACGAGCGCCCCGCAGGGGGCCGGCGGGAAGACGTGCGTCGCCTGCCGGGCCGGACGGGTGGACACCGACGGGTACTGCGAGCACTGCGGGCACGCCCAGCCCCGGGAGCGGGACCACGTCGAGGAGGCGCTCGGCAGTGTGGCCGCCGTCAGCGACCGCGGGCTGCGCCACCACCGCAACGAGGACTCGTTCGCGGTGGCGGCCACCGCACTGCCGGACGGCTCCACCGCCACCGTGGCCATCGTCTGCGACGGCGTGTCCTCCGCCAGCCGCCCCGACGACGCGTCGGCCGCCGCGGCCGCCGCGGCCAACGAGGCCCTGCTGGACGCCCTCCCCCGCGGCACCCACCTCCAGGAGGCCATGCACGGGGCCATCCTCGCCGCGGCGGCCGCGGTGACCGCCCTGGCCCCGGAGGTCCCGGGCGCCCAGAACGCCCCGGCCTGCACGCTGGTCGGCGCGGTCGTCTGCGGCGGCCTGCTGACCATCGGCTGGGTCGGCGACAGCCGCGCCTACTGGGTGCCGGACGACCGCGGTGCGCTCCCCCGCCGGCTGACCGAGGACGACTCCTGGGCCGCCCAGATGGTCGCGGCGGGCCTGATGGGCGAGGCCGAGGCGTACGCCGACGTCCGCGCGCACGCCATCACCGGCTGGCTGGGGGCCGACGCGTACGACCTGGAGCCGCACACGGCCACCTTCAAGCCGGACCACGGGGGCGTCGTGGTTGTCTGCACGGACGGCCTGTGGAACTACGCCGAGTCCGCGCCGGAGATGGCCCGGGTCCTGCCCGCGGACGCCGCGTTCCGGCCGCTGCACAGTGCGCAGGTCCTGGTGGGGCACGCCCTCGACGGGGGCGGCCACGACAACATCACCGTGGCCGTGCTGCCGTTCGCGGCGCCGCCCGGCGGGGAGCCGGAGGCAGGCCCGGCGGACACCGCACGCACGGACTCGGACACGACCACGGGCACGACCACGGACGCACGTACCGACGCGGAACCCGAAGCGGAAGCGGAAGCGGCACGCCCCCAGGCCTGACAGGACCCGACCGACCTGCCGGACCCGCCGGACCCGACGGGCCGGATCCGAACGGTCCGGAGCCGATCGGGCCGGTTCCGACCGAGTCGGTTCCGACCGGGCCGGAGCCGGCCAGCTCCCCCCGACCCCCTGCTCTAGGAGTGCCCCCGATGGCGAACTTCGCCAAGCCGAGCGCCCCGCGCTTCAGCGTGGAGGTGTACCAGAACGAGTTCCTTCCCGAGGGCGGGAGCGAGGTCCACGCCATCGTCACGGTGACCTCCACGGGCGGAGCCACCGCCACCCGCGCGGCGGTCGGCCGCGGCCCGGCAGCCGTCGTGATCATGGTCGACTGCTCGGGGTCCATGGAGTACCCGCCGGAGAAGATGCGCGGTGCCCGCGAGGCCACCGCCGCCGCCATCGACACCCTGCGCGACGGCACCTCGTTCGCCGTCGTCGCCGGGAACCACGCGGCCAAGGAGGTCTACCCCGGCCGGGGCCGCCTCGCCGTCGCCGGCCCGGCCACCCGCGCGGAGGCCAAGGAGGCCCTGCGCGGCCTCGAAGCGGGCGGCGGCACCGCCATCGGCACCTGGCTCCGCCTCACCGACGGCCTGCTGCGCGGGGCCACGGCCCCCATCCGGCACGGCATCCTGCTGACCGACGGCCGCAACGAGCACGAGGACCCCGCCGTGCTGCGGGCCACCCTGGACGCCTGCGCGGGCCGCTTCACCTGCGATGCCCGCGGGGTGGGCACCGACTGGGAGGTGCAGGAGGTCAGGGGCATCGCGAGTGCGCTGCTCGGGTCCGCCGACATCGTGGCCGATCCGGCGCACCTCACCGAGGACTTCACGCGCATGATGGAGAAGGTCATGGGCAAGGAGGTCGCGGACGTCGCGCTGCGGCTGTGGACGCCGGTCGGCGCGGAGATCCAGTACGTCAAGCAGGTGGCCCCCGCCGTCCAGGACCTGACCGGCCGCCGCACCGGGGCCGGCCCGCGCGCCGGGGACTACCCGACGGGCTCCTGGGGCGACGAGTGCCGCGAGTACCACGTGTGCGTGCGCGTGCCTCCCGCGGCGGTGGGGCAGGAGATGCTGGCGGCCCGGGCCTCGATGGTCCTGCCGGGCCCGCCGGGCGGGCAGCCGACCGTGCTCGGCCAGGGGCTGGTCCGGGCGGTATGGACCACCGATGCGGCCGCCTCCACCGCCATCCACCCGCAGGTCGCCCACTACACGGGACAGGCGGAGCTCGCGCAGGCTATCCAACAGGGCCTCCAGGCACGCAAACTGGGCGATGTCGGCGGTGCCACGGCCAAGCTGGGGCGAGCGGTGCAGCTGGCGAGCGTTTCCGGGAACGCGGACACGGCCAGACTGCTGGCAAAGGTGGTGGATGTGGTCGACGCCGCGGCGGGTACTGTGCGGCTGAAGGCGAAGGTCGCGGATGCCGATGAGATGACCCTTGAAACACGTTCGATCCGGACCGTCCGAGTGAAGAAAATCTGAGAAGACCTGAGCAGGCCTGACGCGACGACGCAGGCTGAAGGGGGAAGAGCCGCCATGCCGACCTGCCCGAACGGGCACCAGTCCGCCTCCGACGACTGGTGCGAGGTCTGCGGCCACCGCATGGCTGCCGCCCAGGGCGCGTCCGCCGCGTCCGCCGCGCCCTCCTATGGCTACGGCTACCCTCCCACCACGGGCGAGCCGACCGCCCAGGCCGAGCTCTGCCCGCAGTGCCGGACCCCGCGCGAGGCCATGGCGCCCTTCTGCGAGGAGTGCCGATACAACTTCCTGACGCGGTCGGCGACCTCGTACTCCCCGCTCGGGCAGGAGGCGGGGGCCGCCGTGCCGCCGCCCCCGCCGCCGGCTCCCGCGCCGTCGCCGTTCCCGCAGGACCCCTTCGACTACCAGGGCTCGCGGCCGTCCCGGGTGAACCGGCCGGCCGAGCCGCTGCAGCGGGAGGACGACTGGATGCTGCCGCCGCCGTCGCACGAGCCGCAGCAGGCTCCGCAGCAGCAGTACCGGCAGCCGGAGTACCAGCAGCACCACGGGTACCAGCAGCCCCACCAGCCGCAGCAGCACACGCCGCCCCAGCAGCACCAGGCACAGCACCAGCACCAGTCCCAGCCGCAGCCGCACCCGTCGCAGCCCTTCCCCTCGCAGGGCGGCAGCTCCTGGACCGCGACGATCGGCCCCGACCGCTCGTACTTCCTCGCGATGATGCAGCGCAGCGGCCCCGAGGCGGCCGCCCTCAGCCTGCCCGCCTACTCCCCGGAGCAGCACCTTCCGCTCACCGGCGGCACGATCACCATCGGCCGCCGCCGCGCCTCCACGGGCGAGTCCCCCGACATCGACCTGTCCGTGCCGCCGGAGGATCCGGGCGTCTCCCACCAGCACGCGGTGCTCGTCCAGCAGCCCGACCTGAGCTGGGCGTTGGTGGACCAGAACTCCACCAACGGCACCACCATCAACGGCGGCGAGGACCCGATCCAGCCGTACGTGCCGATCCCGCTCTCCGACGGCGACCGCGTCCACGTCGGCGCCTGGACCACGATCACCATCCGCCGGGGCTGACCCCGGCCGCATCGGTTCCGTCCGTCTCCCCCAGCGGCCACACGTAGGGGCCCTGGGGGTCGTCGAGCCAGGACCACTGCCCCTCGGCGCTGACCGTCACCCCGAACCGCTCCCGGGCCGGCCGGCCCTCGCCGCGCCACAGGTCCAGGGCCTCCCGGGGGTGCAGGGCGCCCGCGGTCAGCATCAGCATGAACTGGAATCGCTCGTTCTGCACCAGTTCGTACGGGAGCCCGTGCGCGGTCCACGCCCCCGCTCCGGCTGCGGCTCCGGATCCGGGCCCGGCTCCCGGGGCGGGTGCCGCCGCGGCGGCCGTGGCCCCGCGCAGCGGGACGAAGTACGCCGCGGTGTGCAGGAAGCGGCCCTCCGCGAAGTCGGCGTCCCGTACGCGCAGCGCGATCAGGCCGGTCGACAGCGGGGCCAGGATCCGCGCCCCCTGACGGCACTGGCCCAGCCAGGCGAGCGGGATCGTCGGCAGCGTGCAGGTCACCAGGATCCGGTCGAACGGCGCCCGGGCGGGGCAGCCGCGCGCCCCGTCCCCGGTGACCGCCGTCGGCCGGTAGCCGAGCCGGGCCAGGTGGGACCGGGCGGACTCGGTGATCTCCTCGTCCAGGTCGACGGTGGTGACGTGGTCGTCGCCGAGGCGGTGGCAGAGCAGGGCCGCGTTGTAGCCGGTGCCCGTGCCGATCTCCAGCACGTTGTCCCCGTCGCGCACGTCCAGCGCGTCGAGCATCTTCGCCATCAGGGACGGCTGGCTGCTGGAGGACACCAGCTCGCCGTCGCGCACCCGGGTCGCGAGCGGCGCGTCCGTGTAGACCCCGCGCAGCCAGCGGGCCCGGTGGGCCGGGTCCGGGTCCTCGCCCCACAGACGCTCGTGCCCGGCCCCCCGGCCGGTGAAGAACCAGGGGACGAAGACGTGCCGGGGCACCGCCGCGAACGCCGCCCGCCAAGCGGGGTCCTCCAGCACCCCGGCCGCGGTCAGCTCGCGCACCTGGGCGGCGTGCGCGGTGGCCGACAGGTCCCGCGCCCCGGTGTGCGCGGCCTGCGCGGACCGCGCGGACCTCGGGGAATGTGCGCCCATGGCTCCACTGTCCTGCGGCGGCCCCCGGGAAGCGAACCGTGGTCCGCCGTCGGTCCGCCGGGGGGTCCTAAGACCTCCGTCCTCCGTCCGGGCGTCTGAGACGATGGTCGGGTGAATGAGATTCCGCGGGACACGCTGCAGGAGCAGACCTTCTACGAGCAGGTGGGCGGCGAGGAGACGTTCCGCCGTCTGGTCCGGCGCTTCTACGAAGGGGTGGCGCAGGACCCGCTGCTGCGCCCGATGTACCCGGAAGAGGACCTCGGGCCCGCCGAGGAGCGGTTCGCACTGTTCCTGATGCAGTACTGGGGCGGCCCGAACACGTACAGCGAGAACCGGGGCCATCCGCGCCTGCGGATGCGGCACTCCCCCTTCCGCGTGGACGCGGCCGCGCACGACGCCTGGCTCTCGCACATGCGGGTCGCGGTGGACGAGCTGGGCCTGGCGCCGGAGCACGAGGCGCAGCTGTGGCGTTACCTGACGTACGCGGCCGCCTCCATGGTCAACGCCGCGGACTGACGGACCGGACCGGCACCGCCGCGCGCCCGCGCCCGTACCAGGCCCGCGCCCGTACCAGGTCTGCCCCTGCGATGTGCACCGGCCCGTGCAAGCGGCCGTACAAGAGCCCCCGTACGAGCGCCCGCGCCGGGCCCGTACGGGGCACGGGCCCACGGGCCCCGGTACGCCGCGCCTCCTCCAGGGAACCTCTCCGCCGGACCAGACCGACGGAGATTGGAGGTCCCATGTCCGAGGAGACGACCGAAACGGTGGCTCCCACGACCGATGCGGACGAGGCGGCGTTCGAGCGCGCCCTGGCAGCCGGCCAGTCCGGCGCGCCCCCCGGCCGCGTGGACAACTCGAGCCCGAAAGACGCTCTGACCCGGTCCGACGGAAGCCCCGCTGCCCGCCGGCAGCCGGGCGGAGAGTAGGAGCACGCCATGCCGCTGAGGTTCAAGAACCACCACGACCGCGAAATCTGGGCGATGTTCGAGCGCTACCAGCCCAACTGCTCCTCCAGCAGCAACTGGTTCAAGGCGGGCTGGTGGAAGATCGCCCCCCAGGAGAGCATCGTCGTCTACGGCGGTAACCCGCAGGCCGTGAATCCCATCTGGTACTGCTACGCGTTCGACAACGACGGTACCGAATGGCGGGACAAGTTCCAGGAGTCGGTCCCGCACAAGGCCTTCCAGTGGTGTTCGAACGTCTCGGACCCGTCCTGCCGGACGATCCTCATGACCGAGTTCACCGTGACCGCCCCGGACTACACGATGAACTTCCGGTAGTCCGCGGCCCCGGACCGACGCCGACGCGATCCGCCCGCTCCCGCACCCTGCGGGGCGGGCGGACCGTCGTACCACAGCGGACGGTCGTACTAGACGGGACGGACCTGGAAGGCGCCCAGCCCGGCCGCGCCGCCCGGGCGGCGCACGGCGATCGAGCCGTACGGGGTGCGCAGGCGCAGCCAGCCGCCGGCCGCGAGCAATGCCACCGGGTCGGGGGCAGCCGCGGGCGCCGGCCCGGCGGGCCCGGCCGCGACTGCGGAGCGGACGGGGCGCAGGAAGCCCAGGGACTGCGCGGCGTGCACGGCACGCAGCGGGAGCTCGGTGTCGCCGAGCGTCCTGGACCAGATGTCGCGGCCGATCCGGTCCCGCTCGGACCGGGTGCGGTGCTGCGGGGGCAGGGCCTCGTCGCGGGCCCGGAACTCGGCGACGGCGCCGGCCACGGCGGCCCGCATCGCCTCCGGGCCGGGCAGCCCGGGCACCTGCCGCCAGCCGCCGCGGGGCGGGAGCACCCCGGCCCAGGGCGGGCCGGTCACGGCTGCTGGAACGACCGCGGCCGCGGCACCCTCGTCCACGGATTCCAGCAGCTCACCGGCGGACACGGTGACGTCCAGCGGTGTCCCGACGGGCGCGGCGAGCCGCACCGTGCGGATGGCCAGGACGTCGAACGACGGCGGCCGTCCGAAGACGGCCAGTGCGCCGCCGCCCGCCTGGAGGCGGACCGCGGCGGCACGGTCGTAGTGCACCAGCCGGCCCAGGAAGGCGGCCAGGTCGGCCGCCTCCCCGGAATCGGCGAAGCGCAGCTGCCCGGTCATGCCGCCAGGCGCCCTTCGGACCGCTTCGCGGACGACCCCTTGGGCGCGGGCTCGTCGAGGTACTCCTCCAGGAAGCGGCGCTCCTCGTCGGTGATGCGGCGGGGCCGCCCCTCGGCGAGGTTGTAGGGCACGACGACGGTCTCGGCGCGCACGTACACCGTCTCGGGCCGGTCCTCGGTCGCCTCGTCCTTGACCTCGTAGCGGATGGTCAGGGACGCGGCGCCGATCCGGGTCACCCAGGACTCGATGAGCACCGGCTCGTGGCGGTGGACGAGGGGCAGCTTGTAGTCGATCTCGTGGCGGGCGACGACGGAGCCGCCCGTGAACGAGTCGCTGCCCTCACCCGGCGCCAGGCGGAACATGAAGTCGATCCGCGCCTCCTCCAGGTAGCGGAGGAAGACGACGTTGTTGACGTGCCCGAAGGCATCCATGTCCGCCCAGCGCAGGGGGCACCGGTAGTGGTGTCTGGCCATTGCCGAATCAGCCTCGGGTGAGCTTCTTGTAGGTCGCGCGGTGCGGACGGGTCGCGTCCGGGCCGAGCCGCTCGATCTTGTTCTTCTCGTAGGACTCGAAGTTGCCCTCGAACCAGAACCACTTCGAGTCGCCCTCGTACGCCAGGATGTGCGTGGCGACCCGGTCCAGGAACCAGCGGTCGTGGGAGACGACCACGGCGCAGCCCGGGAAGTCGAGCAGCGCGTTCTCCAGGGAGGACAGGGTCTCGACGTCGAGGTCGTTCGTCGGCTCGTCGAGGAGCAGCAGGTTGCCGCCCTGCTTGAGGGTGAGCGCCAGGTTCAGGCGGTTGCGCTCACCGCCGGAGAGCACGCCGGCCGGCTTCTGCTGGTCCGGGCCCTTGAAGCCGAACGCGGAGACGTAGGCGCGGGACGGCATCTCGACCTGGCCGACGTTGATGTAGTCCAGCTCGTCCGAGACGACCGCCCACAGGGTCTTCTTCGGGTCGATGTTGGCACGGCCCTGGTCGACGTAGGAGATCTTGACGGTCTCGCCGACCTTGATGTCGCCGGCGTCCGGCGTCTCCAGGCCCTGGATCATCTTGAACAGCGTCGTCTTGCCGGCGCCGTTCGGGCCGATGATGCCGACGATGCCGTTGCGCGGCAGGGTGAAGGACAGGTCGTCGATGAGGACCTTCTCACCGAACGCCTTGGAGAGGTTGTTGACCTCGACCACGATGGAGCCCAGGCGGGGGCCCGGCGGGATCTGGATCTCCTCGAAGTCCAGCTTCCGCATCTTCTCGGCCTCGGCGGCCATCTCCTCGTAGCGGGCCAGACGCGCCTTGGACTTGGCCTGGCGGCCCTTGGCGTTGGAGCGGACCCACTCCAGCTCTTCCTTGAGGCGCTTCTGGCGCTTCTCGTCCTTCTTGCCCTCGACCTTGAGGCGCTCGGCCTTCTTCTCCAGGTACGTGGAGTAGTTGCCCTCGTACGGGTGGGCGCGGCCGCGGTCGAGCTCCAGGATCCACTCGGCGACGTTGTCGAGGAAGTAGCGGTCGTGGGTGACGGCCACGACACAGCCCTTGTACTGGGCCAGGTGCTGCTCCAGCCAGTTCACGGACTCGGCGTCGAGGTGGTTGGTGGGCTCGTCGAGGAGCAGCAGGTCGGGGGCCTCCAGCAGCAGCTTGCAGAGGGCCACGCGGCGCTTCTCACCACCGGAGAGGGTGGTCACCTGCCAGTCGCCGGGCGGGCAGCCCAGCGCGTCCATGGCCTGCTCCAGCTGGGCGTCCAGGTCCCACGCGTTGGCGTGGTCCAGGTCGTCCTGGAGCTTGCCCATCTCCTCCATCAGCTCGTCGGTGTAGTTGGTCGCCATTTCCTCGGCGATCGCGTTGAACCGGTTGAGCTTGCCCTTGATCTCCGCGACGCCGTCCTCGACGTTCTCCAGGACCGTCTTGGACTCGTCGAGCTTGGGCTCCTGCATGAGGATGCCGACGGAGTAGCCGGGCGACAGGAAGGCGTCACCGTTGGACGGCTGCTCGACGCCCGCCATGATCTTCAGGACGGTGGACTTGCCGGCGCCGTTCGGGCCGACCACGCCGATCTTCGCCCCCGGCAGGAAGTTCAGGAAGACATCGTCGAGGATCACCTTGTCACCGTGCGCCTTGCGCGCCTTGCGCATGGTGTAGATGTACTCAGCCAAGAGAAACCGTCCGGCAGATCGATGGATGGGCAGATACACCCCATAGTGCCAGCCGTCCACCCCGGGGCGGAAACCCGTATGGTCAGCGCCCCTGATCAGCGGGGCAGCTGCCGTCGGCGCCCCGGGCGGGGAGGAGCCGGCCGCCGGTCGCGGTAGACGGTCAGCGCGCCCGGGAGGTTGTCGAGGCGGAGCGAGCCGGGGGCCGGGGCGTACTCGCCGTCGTACGCGAGCGGGGTGCCGGGCGGGATCGCGCCGATGCGCAGGCTGCGCAGGCGGGTGGCGGTGTGCACGGGGGAACGCGAGAGCGGTCCCGCGAGGGCCGCGGCCAGGAGGCGGGGGCCGGGGCGGCCGCCGCCGTGGACGACGCGGACGTCGAGCAGGGCCTCGCCGAGGCCGTCCCGGCGGCGCGGGGCCGCGCCGGTGCCGTGGTAGGTGCCGTTGCCGGCGAAGAGCAGCCAGACGCTCTGGGGCCGCCCGCCCAGCCGGAGCCGCACGGGGCGCTGGGTGCGCAGCACGCGCCACGCGGCCAGCAATGCGGCGGGCAGGTACCCCAGCCGCGGCTCCCAGCGCAGCCGGTACCGCAGCAGCTCGGGATAGGCCCCGATGCTGAAGGTGTTCAGGAAATACCCGGCCCCGTCGCTCCCGTCGGTCCCGCTCCCGTCGGTCCCGGCCCCGCCCCCGCCGGTCCCGGCCCCGCCGGTCCCGGCGCCGCCGCTCCCGGCCCCGTCGTTTCCGGCCCCCTCGGTACCGCCCCGGTCGCTCCCGCGCTCTCCGGAGCCCTCGGCGGGGAAGCCCCCGTCCTCCGCGCCGCCCCGCCACTCCCCGGCCGCGGACCCGCCGCCCCCGACCGGGGCCACCCCGCCGAGCGGGACCCCCGCCCCGGGCAGAGACCCTGCCCCGAGCGGCAGCCCCGGCCCCGTCGGCGAGACCGGGCCCAGCGGAGGCACCGGTCCCAGCGGGGTCAGCGGACCCGGCAACGGCCCCGCCCCCGGCAGGGGCGTCGGACCCAGCGGCGGCACCGGCCCGGGCAGCGGCCCCGAACCGAACGGCGGGACGGGACCCGGCGGGGGCATCGGCCCCAGCGGGGACCCTGGATCGGGCAGGGGACCCGGACCGAGCGGTGACGCCGGCCCCGGCGAGGGCACCGAGCCGGGCAGGGGCCCCGGACCCACCGGGGGCGGCGTCGGACCGGATGGCGAGGCGCCACCGGGCGGCGGAGGTGCCGGCGGTTCGGGAGCGGCGGGGGGAGAATCCGGCGGTTCGAGAGCGGCGGGCGGGGAATCCGGCGGTTCGGGAGCGGCGGGGGGAGAGGGCTCGGGGTGGGGCGGGGTGGGGGCGAAGCGGCCGACGGCGACGCGGACCGCCCGGCCGGCGGCGACGGCGCGGCAGGTCTCCTCGGCTCCGGTCAGGCCGAGGTCCTGCGCGAAGTGGTTGAGCGTGCCTCCGGGAAGCACCGCGAGCGGCACCCCGGCCCGCAGTGCGGCGGTGGCGGCCGCGTTGACCGTGCCGTCGCCCCCGCACACCCCCAGCACGGCGGCCCGGGAGGCGGCCTCCGCCAGCACCTCGGCCAGCTGCCCGCCCTCGCACTCGACCAGCTCGGCCTCGGGCAGCCTGGCCCGCAGGACGTCGAGCCCCGCGGCCGCGGCGCTGCCCGCCCCGGCATTGACGACGACCACGAGCCCGGCCCCGTCCGGCAGCGCGGGCGCGTCGGCGTCCGCGGGCTCGTCACCGGGCCGGGCCCGGGCCGCCTCCACGCGGGCCGCGAGACGGCGTACGGCGAACCCTGCGGCAACGCCCAGCGCCGCCCCCGCGACCACGTCGGACGGGTAGTGCACGCCCGTGTACACGCGGGAGAAGGCCACGGACGCGGCCACCGGGGCCAGCACGGCGCCCCAGCCCGGCGAGTGGAGCGCCAGCCCCGTGGTGAAGGCGAACGCCGATGCCGAGTGCCCGGACGGGAACGAGGTGGTGACCGGCTGGGTGGCCAGCTGCCGCACCTCGGGCACGCCGTGCAGCACCGGCCGGGCCCGGCGCACGGACCACTTGCCGACGGTGTTGATGGTGGCGGAGGCCAGGGCCAGCGACCCGGCCGCGCGCACCGCCGCCTGGCGGGCCGTGGCCGAGCCGAACGTGGTGATCACCGCGGCGGCCCCGCCCCACAGCACCCCGTGGTTCGCGGCCCGCCCGAGCCGCGGCAGCACCCGTTCACCCCCCGGCCAGTGCCGCTGGGCCACCACGTCGAACAGGGCCCGGTCCCATCGCGCGGCGGCACCCCGCCAGGTCACTTTGTGCTCGCTCATACCCCGCGCCTGCCCCGGTCCCGGCCCGGGAACCAGCCCACCGCCCCGCACCGTGCCGACGGCTGTCCGGCAGCGCCGCGAAGGGGCGCGGGGAACTGCGCGATCGACCACAATCGGGCCGCAGACGATCGCGGCCCGTCGCGGCACCTTCCGCGGAGCGCTCCGCTCAGGCGCGGTCCTCGTCGTCCAGGGGGCGCTTGCGGACCATGAGGACGACCAGGCCGCCCAGGACGACCAGGCCCACCGCGAGTGAGGCGATCACCGGGGTGGCGGCGGAGCTGCCGCTGGTGGCGAGCCGCTCCTCTTCCGGGCTGGACGAGGCTGCGGCCGCGGCCGCGGCTGCCGCTCCGGCCGCCTGGGTGACGGCCGGGACCGGGTTGCCGTCGCCGGCCGTGCCCGCCTCGGCCACGATCGGCTGCGGCCAGACCCCCGTCGCCTGGGCCGCGGTCGCGGACTCGCTGGAGCCGGCCACGATCTGCGCCTGGGTCGGGAGGCCGCTGGTGAAGACCCGGCCGACCGGCACCTTCGTGGAGCCCTGGACGGTGACCGAGGCGGTTCCGTCCGGGGTGCCCGGCGGCACCTCGAAGTACAGCCGGCTCCCGTTGGCCGCCGCCGTGACCGGCTTCCCCTCGGCGTCGACGACCCGTACGCCCATGGCCGCGGCCGCCGCGTCCGGGGTGACCGTCACGCTCTGCGCACCGGTGCGCACGGTGACCGGGCCGATCCGCCCGCCCGCGGGTCCGGAGGCGCTGCCCGGTTCCAGCTTCAGCGAGGCCGGCGGCTCCGGCAGCCGGCCCGCGGCCCGCTGGAGGTGGTCGGCGAGCTTCTCCGCGTCCGGGTCGGCGGCCTCCACCTGGGCCCCGTCCGCCAGCCGCCAGATCGCCACCTGCGTCCCGGCCGCCGCGCTCTCCGCGGTGAGCGCCCCGGCACCGGCCGCCTTGGCGAGCCCGGCGAGATCGTTCAGCTGGGGGTAGGAGTGCTCCAGGACCCACCGGATCCGGCCGGCCTCGGCGTTCCCGCCGAGCGGGCTGCCGCTCCAGCCGCTCTCCGTGTACCGGGCCTGCGGCTGGGCGTTGCCCGCCACCCCGACCCCGTACGTCTGGAGCATGCCGCCGCCGTCGACCCGCATCTCGTAGAGCCCGGCGGGAATCTGCCGGACCGACCCGTCGGGGGCGCGCAGGACGGCCTGCCCGTAGGTCTTGAGCCCGTCCAGTACGGCGCTCGCCCCTTCCGGCGGCCGGAGGGCGGGGGTCCCGGTGTCGGCGGCGGCGCGGACGCCGGGCGCGGCGGTGAGGGCCGCGGCCAGCAGTGCCACGGCCAGCGGCCGCCGCGCGGACGCCCGCCGGGAAGCGGTCGGCCGGGAAGCCGGACCGGCAGCCGCAGGCGCCGCGGGAGGGACCGCAGCAGGGAGCGAAGCAGGAGAGGAATCAGAAGCGGAGGATGCGGGAACGCCAATCGACACAGTCTTCCCCTTCGGGCCAGTGACCCAGGTGCCCGTGAGTACCGGGGAATCCTAGCTGCCTCGAACACTCAGACCACCGCCGCCTTCTGAGTGACCATCAGCGCGGGTTCCGCCCTGACGACCCTCCGGAATGCGGCCGTCCCCCGGTTGAGGTCGTGGCCGATGGCGGTCGCGTCGATCTCCGCGGAGAACCAGCGGTTGCCCTCGGCGTCCGGCGGGTCGTCCCGCACCCGTAGCCGCCCGTGCACCACCAACGGCTCACCGACCGAAACGGAACCGGTCAGATTCACCGCGAGCGTGCGCCGGGCCCACACGGTGTAGAAACTGGTCGATCCGTCCGCCCAAGAGTCCTTGCGACGATCAAAATACCGTGGTGTCACGGCGAAACGGAACCTGGCCGACGGTCCGTTGGCGGTTTCCTTGTAGTCGATCTGCGTGGCCACGTAGCCGATCAGCGTCACCAGGGTGTCGTTCATCCCGGTCCCCTCCCCCTCGTCAGCGGCGTTCGGACCGGCGCGGACCTTCCGCACCGGCCACCGCCATGCTGGACCCGCCCGCCCCGACCCTGCCCGCCGCTGTGGACTACTGACGGGTTGTGGACAACTCCGCCACCGCCGCGTACTGCTCCCGCACCTCCCGGTAGCGCAGCAGCTCCGCCGCCACCGGCTCCAGCACCCGGGCCCGCCCGCAGCCCGCCGCGGCCTGCCGCAGCCGCCGCTCCGCGTCCTGCCCGTACCGCCGTGCCGGGCCCCGGGCCGCGATCGAGCAGGCCCACTCCACCAGCGGCCCGCCCACGATGCCCGACGCCATCAGCAGCACCGGTGTCATCAGGTTCGGCTGCAGGACCCCGACGATCTGCCCGACCAGCCACAGCCCGCCGTACACCTGGACCAGCGTCATCGCCGCCTGCGCCAGCACCGCCACCGGCCACCACGCGGGCCGCGGCGGTTTGGCGCCCGGCACCGCGGAGGCCGGGCCCAGCGTGACCGCGATCTCGTCCAGCGCCTCCGGCAGCTGCTCGCCGCCGCGCACCGCGGTCTCCCGCACCGCCTGCGCCCAGGGGTCGGGCAGCCCGGTCGCCGCCGCGTCGGCGACGGCCCGCACGGCCTGCTCCACCCGCTGCCGGGCGGTCACCTCCACCTCGGCCGGCTGCTGCGCGCCCGCCCCGCCCCGCCCGCCGGCGACACCGCCGATCGCCGCCAGGGCGGCCAGGCCCGACAGGGTGCGCGGGGCCCGCCGGCTCTCGTACCAGCGCCACAGCCGCAGCCACGGAGTCCCGCACGCCTTCCCGGCGTTGCGCCGCCAGGCCCGCTCGGCGGCGCACCCGGCCGCGTACGCCCCGACCGCCTCCGCGAGCCGGTCCTCGAACTCGGCGCGGGCCGCCTCGCCGATCTCGGGCCCCGGGCGCCCGTCGGCCACGTACAGCGGGCGCAGGCGCGTGGCGGCACGGTCCACGTCGGCGGCGATCCGCCGGGTGGCGGCGCCCCGCTCCTGGGTGAACTGTCCGAGCATGTCCCTGAGTTCCCCGACGCCCTCGCCGGTGAGCGCGGACAGCCCGAGGACGGTGGCCCCGGGCTCGTCGTGCTCGCCGAGCGCGATGCCGTCCTCGTCCAGCAGTCGCCGCAGGTCGTCCATGACGAGGTCGGCGGCCTCGCCGGGCAGCCGGTCCACCTGGTTGAGCACGACGAACGTCACCTCGGCGTGCCCGGCCAGCGGCCGCAGGTACCGCTCGTGGAGCACCGCGTCGGCGTACTTCTCCGGGTCGACCACCCACACGACCGCGTCGACCAGCGCCAGCACCCGGTCCACGTGCTCGCGGTGCGCGCCGACCGCGGAGTCGAGGTCGGGCAGGTCCACGAGGACCAGCCCGCGCAGCGCCCCGGTCTCGGAGGTCTCGCGCGGCCGGCGCCGCAGCCGCCCCGGGATCTCCAGCCGGTCCAGCAGTCCGGCGGCCCCGTCGGACCAGCTGCAGGCGATGGGGGCGGCGGTCGTCGGCCGGCGCAGTCCGGTCTCGGAAATCTGTACCCCGGCAAGTGAGTTGAACAGTGTGGACTTGCCGCTTCCGGTGGCTCCGGCGATCGCGACGACGGTGTGCTGCGACGACAGCCCGCGCCGCGCCGCGGCCTCGTCCAGCACCCGCCCCGCCTCGGCGAGGGTCTTGCCGTCGAGCCGGGTCCGGGAGAGCGCGACGAGCTGGCGCAGCGACTCCAGCCGGGTGCGCAGGGCCTGCGCGGAGGGGCCGGTCGGGGGCGGGGGCGTGCGGCCTCCGTCGCCGCCGGCCCCGGACAGGGCCCGGACGAGCGCGCCGTCGCCCTCGCGGCCGTCCTCCCCGTCGCCCCGGTCGATCCCGTCGGCGGGGCCGACCCGGTCCAGCCGGCCCGCCCGGTCGGTGCGTTCCATCCGGTCGGTGCGTTCCATCCGGTCGGTGCGTTCCATCCCGTCGAACCCGTCGAACCCGTCGATGCCGTCGATGCCGTCCATCCCGTCGTCGAAGCTGCCGTCGCCGATGGCCCGCGGGCGGCGCGAGCGTGCGATGAATCCGTCGTCCCAGCGGTCGTCGGCGCGGTCGGCCAAGGCGGACACCGCGTCACCTCTCCTTCTGCAGTACGGACAGGGCGGCGATCAGCTCGGCCTGCGGCTCGGGGGTCACCTCAAGTGCCTCCAGCGGGGCCAGCCGCCGGTCCCGTTCGGCCCGCAGCACCTCTTCGAGGTGGTCGGCGACGAGCTCGCCGCCCCGGTCGCGCAGCCGTACGGCGGCCTGCGCGCCGATCCGCTCGACCAGCTTCTCGCCGGCGGGCCGGGCCCGCTTGCCGCCGAGGAGGGACGCGACCAGCAGGGCGGCGACGGCGTCGGGGTCGGGCGCGGGCTGCCGGTCGAGCTTGCCGACCTCCTCCTCGGCGAGTTCCTCCAGTACGCGCCGCCAGCGCCGGACCGCCACGCCGATGCGCTCCGCCGCCTCGCGGTCGGGCCCCGGCAGCGGCACGGCCCCGGCGGCCGGTTCGCGCCGCCAGGCGTCGGCGATCCGCTCGTCGGCGGCGGCGACCGCGCACTGGAGCAGCGCGGACAGGGACTCGGCGAGCGAGTCGAGCAGTTCGTCGGCGGTGGTGTCGAGGGGGTAGCCGCGCCACCGGGTCAGCGCGTCCCCGGCGAGGACGGCGCCTTGGTCGAGCCGGCCCCGGACCCTCTTGCCCTCCTGCCGGTACGCGTCCTCCACCGCCGCGGTGAGCCGCACGGCGGCGGCGTACTGGGCGGCGACGGCGGACGCCAGCTCCGGCATCCGGCGCTTCAGCGAGTCCAGCGCGCCGAACGCGGTGCGGCTGACGGCGTGCTGCCGGGCGGCCGGGTCCTGGACGTGGTGGGCGAGCCAGGCGCCCAGCGGTGCGACGGCGCTGGCCGGCAGCAGCCCGCCCTCGCCGGCCGACTCGGGGAGCTCGGGCACGGTGAAGCGGGGTACGTCGCCCAGTCCGGCGCGGGTGAGCAGGGCCGCGTACTGCCGCGAGACCTCGGCGAGCACCTGGTGCGGGACCCGGTCGAGGACGGTGACGAGGGTGGCCCTGTACTGCTTGGCGGTGCGCAGCAGGTGCCAGGGCACGGCGTCGGCGTACCGGGAGGCGGTGGTGACCATCACCCAGACGTCGGCTGCGCAGATGAGCTCGGCGGCGAGGACCCGGTTGTCGACGACGAGGGAGTCGATGTCGGGGGCGTCGAGGAGGGCGAGGCCGCGCGGCAGCCCGGTGACGGTCTCGATCCGCAGCTCGCGCGCCGCGGAGGCGGTGGCGCCGGCGCGGGCCCCGGGGCGTCCGGCGGCGGGCTTCCCGGTGGCGCGGGAGGGCTCGTCCTCCCCGGGCGGCGCCCAGACCCTCAGCAGGTCGGGCAGGACGCGCATGCCGGCGAACCAGTGGTGGTCGTCCGGGTGGCAGACGAGCACGGGGACGCGCGTGGTGGGCCGCAGCACGCCGGCTTCGCTCACCTGGCGGCCGACCAGGGAGTTGACGAGGGTGGACTTGCCGGCTCCGGTGGACCCGCCGACGACGGCGAGCAGCGGCGCCTCCGGCGACTTCAGCCGCGGTACGAGGTAGTCGTCGAGCTGCGCGAGCAGCTCGGCTCTGGTCTGCCGGGCGCGCGGGGCGCCGGGCAGGGGCAGCGGCAGACGCACGGACGCGACCCGGTCGCGCAGGGCGGACAGGGCATCGAGCAGCTGAGGCCGAACATCCAAGGTCACCACATGGGAAGAATGCCCAATTTAGGACCATTTTTGAAGCTTATACACCCTCTGCGCGCCGACCGCGACTCCAGAGGGACCTTCCGGTCAGAGCAGACGGAGTGGGGCGCAGGCATAACGAGTGCACAACACCCAGGGCGCCGCGGCGCAAAAGCGGTGCGAGAATCGCACCTGCCTGCGATTATCGGGACCGCTTCACTGAACCTCCACATCGTGGCACGCGGGTGAAGCAACCGGGACAAGGCAACCGGAGCCCTATCCTTGACCCGGCACGGACGACAGTCCCACCCCCACCCCGGGGCTCCAGGCCGCAACGGCCACCTTCCGGCCCCCGTAGCTCAGTGGATAGAGCAGGTGCCTTCTAAGCACTTGGCCGCAGGTTCGAGTCCTGCCGGGGGCGCTCTTCGGTTCATCATTTCGGGGCCCTCCCTTCGGGGAGGGCCTTCGTGCGTGCGGGTGGGGTGCGGATCCTCCGGCGGGCGGTGCGGGTGGTCCGGTGTGGCCGGAAACGATCCCCTCAGAGGGTTGCCGCCCGGGCGCGCAGTTGACGTTTGTCCGGTTTGCCCTGAGGGGTCAGGGGGATCTCCTCGCGCCAGAACACGGCGGTCGGGCGGTAGGCCGGGGCGAGGGCCCGCTCCACCAGTTCGCAGGCCTCGGCCGCCGTCGCGGCGTCGGGGGTGCGGCCGGGCGCCGGGACCAGGAAAGCGCAGACCTCCTCGCCGGTACGGGGGCTGGGGCGGCCCACCACGGCCGCCTGCGCGACCGCGGGGTGCCGGGCCAGGGCGGCCTCCACCGGCAGGGTGTGGACGTTGTCCCCGTCGACCATGACCGCATCGGCGATTCGGTCGTCGAGGTGGAGGTGGCCGTCGGGGTCGAGGTGGCCCAGGTCGCCCGTGCGCAGCCAGCCGTCGCGGATCGCGGCGGCCGTGAGGTCGGGCCGCCCCCAGTAGCCGGTCATCATCGCCGCGGACCGCGTCCACACCTCGCCGGTCCGCCCCGCGGGCAGCGGCCGCCCGGCCGCGTCGCGCACCTCGACCCGCACCCCTGCCGCCGGGCGTCCCGCCGAGGAGAGCAGACCGGGCCGGTCGGTGACGGCGGCGGCGTGGTCGGCGGCGGTGAGGCGGCAGATCACCGCGGACTCGTTCATCCCGTAGCCCTGCTGCCAGCGGCCGCCCCAGCGGGTGACCGCCTGCCGCAGCCGCTCCGGCAGGATCGGCGCGGCCCCGTACGAGACCACGCTCAGCCCGGGGATCCCGTGGGCCGTCGCCGGATCGTCGAGCAGGCGGTAGACCATGCCGGGCATCAGGTACGTCGCCACGGGCCCCAGCCGCCGGCAGGCGGCCGCGAAGGCGCGGGGCTCGAAGGGGGCCAGGATCTCGGTGCGGCCGCCGGAGCGGAGCTGCTCCAGGCAGCGTCCGCCGGCGCGGTGGGCGAGCGAGGTGACGGATACGTAGGCCGGCGGGGCGGCAAGTTCATCGGCGGCCCGGCCATCGCCCGCGCCGGGCCCCGCGCCCAGCCCCGTGGCGGATCCTGCGCCGGACCCCGCGGCGGACGCGCCGGACCCCGCGGCGGGCCGTCCCGCCTCGCGGCCCGCGCGGCCGTCGGTCCGGGCGGCGAGCGCGCGGAATGTGGACGCCACTCCCTTCGGCACCCCGGTCGTGCCGCCCGTGTACGTCACGCGGGCGATGTCGTCCTCCCGCGCCGCCACCGGCAGCGGCACCGCCTCCCGTTCGGCCGCGGCCCGCAGCAGCCCGTCCAGGCCGAGCCGGGCCGCGCCGGTGTCCGGGACCGGCACGTCGTGCACCACGAGGGCAGGGCGGCAGTCCCGCAGGACGAAGTCCAAGCCTGCGGCGTACGCGTCCGTGACGACCTGGGTGAGCCGCGCGCCCAGCAGGTGCGCCGCCAGCCGCACCTGCACCACCTCCGGCCGGTTGCCGCCGAACACGCAGGCCAGCCCGGTGCCGCGGCCGACGCCGCGGTCCGCCAGCTCGCCCGCCAGCCGGTACACGAGGTCCAGCAGCCCGGAGAAGTCCAGCACCGGGCCGCCCGTCTCACCGAGCGCGGGCCGGGCCCCGTACCGCTCCAACGCCCCCACCAGGTCCGCGACGTACCGTGCCTCCATGCCCCACCCCTCCGCCCTCGCCTCACGCGTGGAGGCGACCGTACAAGCTCCGCGCCGGATCCGGGTCCGTCCGGGCGGCGCATCGAAGCCCGGTGCTTCCGCGCGGTGTTGACGCCGCGGGCACCCCGCCGCCGACCATGGGTGCCATGACCGACGCATCGGACGCATCCCGGGCACGCTCGTTCGGCTCCGCGGCCGCACGCTACGCCGACCACCGGCCCGCCTACCCGCCCGCGCTCCTCGACGCGGTGGAGGACCTCGCCGGGTTCCGGCTGGCCGGCGCCCGGGTCGCCGACGTCGGCGCCGGCACCGGCATCGCGACGGCCCTGCTCCGGGCCCGGGGCGCCCGGGTGGTGGCGGTCGAGCCCGGCGAGGGCATGGCCGCCGAGCTGCACCGCCGCAACCCGGGGTTGCCGCTCGTACGCGGGGACGGCAACCGGCTGCCGTTCGCGGCGGGTTCCCTCGATCTGCTGACGTACGCGCAGTCGTGGCACTGGACCGATCCGGCCCGCTCGGGGCCCGAGGCGCTGCGCGTGCTGCGGCCCGGCGGGGCGCTGGCCGTGTTCTCGAACGATCCGGACGTCGGGGTCGAGTGGATCGCCGGCCAGCAGGCGCGGATCGAGAAGGCCTTCGGGCCGGGCTGGTACATCAACGAACGCGTCCGCCCGCAGAGCGGTCTGGAGTTCACCACGCGGCTGCTGCGCTGGTCGCGCCGCATCCCGGTCGACGCGCACCTCGCGAAACTGTCCACCCATTCGCTGTTCCTGATCGGCGAACCCGGCACGGACGCCTTCCTCGCCGCCGAACGGGGACGCCTGCTGGAGCAGTTCCCGGACGGGTGGATCGAGGAGCACTACGTGGTCGACCTGAGCCTCGCGGTCCGCCCCGGGGCCCCGTCGGACTGAAGGCGGGCCGGGTCGCTTTCGGGTTTCGAGCACAGTCAGGCGGCTCTACGTTCTTGAGTGGGTTGATCGAGCCATTCGTAGGGTTGGGTCGCCCAGGGGTGCTGGGTGTGGCTATCAGGCGGCTGCCGTCTCGTGGCTCCCCCCGCTTCGCCGCCCGGCACCCCACGACGACTCGGCCGCCGATTAGGAAGTGCGAACAAGTCGCTGCGTAGAGCAATGCCGGCGAGGTCGTCCGTGGCACGAAGAGTCCGAACGAGCACGTCAGGAGCACGATGAGCCGGATATGGGCGGGGATCGACAGCGGCAAGGGGCACCATCACGGCCTCGCCCTGGACGCGGACGGCAGGACGCTGCTGTCGCGGCGGGTCGCCAACGACGAGCCCGAGCTGCTGCAGCTGATCGGCGATGTCCTGGACCTGGCCGACGGCCGTGAGGTCACCTGGGCGATCGACATGACCGGCGGGGAGCCCGCGCTGCTGCTGGCCCTCCTCGTCGGCCACGGCCAAGAGGTCCTCTACATGCCCGGCCGACTGGTGAACCGGGCGTCCGACGGTTACCGCGGCGAGGGCAAGACCCAATACCGGGAAGTTTGCAGTCAGGGGCTGCTGTCAAGTGGTTCGGGAATGTTGATGTAGAGGGGCGGGGCTCCGCGTAGGACGGAAGTCGAC